>NZ_JBFAON010000061.1:0-1063 GCF_040659795.1 Pseudonocardia sp. NPDC049635 | reverse complement strand
TGCGGTGGCGATCATCGCCGGCGCCGACAGCAGCCCGTTGAGCCGTCCGTAGTGGGCCGCGCCCCAGCGGTCGCTGATCGCGGTGGCCTGCAGCAGGGTGAACACCCCGCGGGCGGCACCGGCGATCATCGCCGCACCGACGAGCAGTACCTCGGGGCCGGGCACCAGCCCGAGCAGCAGGGTCGCCGCGGCGGAGAGGGCGAGGATCACCACGGCACGCATGCGCACCGACAGCGTGGCGGCCAGGCGCCCGTAGCCGAGCCGGCCGAGGACCTGGCCGACGCCGCCCAGCCCGAGGGCCCAGGCCGCTTCGGTGGTCGACAGCCCGCGCTCGATCAGCAGCGGGACCTGATTGACCAGGACCGCGAACGCGGAGAACGTGCCGAGCGCGACGGCCGCCACCAGCAGCCGGAACGCGCGGCTGCGCAGGATCTCACGCGGGGTGTTCCCCGGACCGGCGGCCTGCTCGCTCCCGGTCGTCCGGTCGTGGCCGGGCCAGGGCCCGCGCAGGCCGAACAGGTGCGCGGGGACGGTGATCACGGCGAGGACGGCGGCGAGCACGAGGTAGGTCCCGCGCCAGCCCAGCCCGGCGAGCAGGCCCGCGGTCAGCGGAGCGAAGACCGTCGACGCCAACCCGGCCAGCAGGGTCAGCGCGGTCAACGCGCGGACCCGCCGGGGGCCCCACCAGCGGGTCAGCGCCGCGAACGCCGGCGGGTAGAGCGTGCCGGCCATCGCCACCCCGGCCAGTACCCACGCGGCGAAGAACAGCGGCGGGGTCGGTGCCAGCGCGATCGCGACGACGGCGGGCACACCCAGGACCGAACCGGCGGTCATGACCGGGCGCGGCCCGATGCGGTCCAGCCATCGCCCGGCCGGGATCCCGACCAGGGCCGAGACCCCCAGCCCGGTGGAGAACCCGGCGGTGATCATCGCGATCGACCAGCCGGTGTCGGCGGCGATGGCCGGAGCCAGCACCGGGAAGGCGTAGTAGAGCACGCCCCAGCTGACGATCTCGGTCGCGCACAGCACGACCAGCACCCGGCGCAGACCGCCCCGGCCCAAC
>NZ_JBFAON010000060.1:0-1193 GCF_040659795.1 Pseudonocardia sp. NPDC049635 | reverse complement strand
CTAGTGCCTCGTCGCAGAACGTTGGCGTCGTAGCCGGGTCGGCCTGGTGGGCTGAGAAGCTGTCGCCGGAGGTGGGCGATGGCACGGCAACCTGAGGTGTTCGTCCGAGAGCTGGATCCGGCCGAGGCACAGCGACTGGTGAAGATCACCCGCACCGCGCGGGACCGCGTTCGGCTGCGGCGGGCGGGGATCGTGCTGGCCTCGGTCCAGGGCCGCAGCGCGGTCGAGGCGGCGGCGATGTTCGCCGCGACCGCGCAGTACGCACGGGAGGTGATCCACGCGTTCAACCAGCAGGGGTTCGCGGCGCTGGACCCAAAATGGAGCGGGGGCCGACCCCTTAAGTTCGGCCCCCACGTCCGCGAACTCGTCTGCCGGGCCGCCCGGACCCCGCCCCAGCAGGCCGGGCTGCCGTTCACCACGTGGAGCCTGACCAAGCTGGTCGCCCACCTCGCCCTCGCGCACCGGGTCGTGATCAGTACCGACACCGTGCACCGGATCCTGCGCGCCGCCGGGGTCCGCTGGCAGGCCACCAAGACCTGGAAGGCCAGCCGAGACCCGCAGTTCCGGGTCAAGATGGACCGGATCCTCGATCTCTACGACCGCTCCGCCGCAGGCACCATCCCCGACGGTGGCCGGGTGATCTGCGTGGACGAGTTCGGTCCGCTGAACCTGCAACCCCGACCTGGACGCGGCTGGTTCCCCAGCCGGCGCCCGGCCCGGCTGCGGGCAACCTACAACCGCTACGGCGGTGTCCGGCACATGATCGCCGGGCTCGATCTGGCCTCTGGTCAGCTGTTCTACCGGCTCCGGGATCGTAAGCGCAGCAGCGAGTTCCTCGCGTTCCTGCGCCAGCTGCGGCTCCGTTTCCCGACCGGGCGGCTGCACGTGGTGTGTGACAACTTCTCCCCGCACCGCAAGGCCACCGTCGCCGACTGGTGCGCCACCCACGACGTCGAGCTGGTGTTCACCCCGACCTACGCCTCCTGGCTGAACTGGATCGAATCCGAGTTCACCGCACTGCGCTACTTCACCCTCGACGGCAGCGACTACCCCTCCCACGCCGCCCAGGAAGCCGCGATCGCCGGCTACATCCGCTGGGCCAACCGCCACGCCACCCCGAAACGGCGCTTCGCACCCGAGTCCAAGATCCGCAGACCCGATTACCTACCGAACGTTGCCTGACAAGGCACTAG
>NZ_JBFAON010000059.1:0-1224 GCF_040659795.1 Pseudonocardia sp. NPDC049635 | reverse complement strand
AGCCGGACACCTCGTTCTGTGTCGTGAGCTGCTGCTCGTAGGTCGCGGGGCTGAGGTTGCCCAGCCGGGAGTGACGGCGCAACGGGTTGTAGAACCCCTCGATGAAGGAGAAGACCTCCATCTCCAGCTCGTGGCGGGTCGGCCAGGCTCGGCGGTAGACCAGTTCCTCCTTGAGCGTGGCGAAGAAGCTCTCGGCCATCGCGTTGTCGAACGCGTCTCCGACACTGCCCATCGAGGCCAGCACCCCGGATGTGCGCAACGTCCGTCCGAAGTCGATCGAGGTGTACTGGACTCCGTGGTCGCTGTGATGGATCAGCCCAGCGGCGGGTTTACGCTGGTGAAGGGCCATCCCGACAGCGTCGAGGACCAGCTCACGGCGCAGATGGTCGGTCATCGACCAGCCCACGACCCGCCGCGTGCAGGCATCGACGACCACGGCGAGGTAGAGGAATCCTTCCCAGGTCCGCAGGTACGAGATGTCGGCGACCCACAGCTGGTCAGGTCGCTCGGTGTGGAACCGGCGCTTGACCAGATCGGGGGCCACCGCGCCGGCCGTGGCCCGGGAACGCTTCTTACCGTGACGGCGCCGGTGGATGCCCTCGATACCGGCCACGCTCATCAGTCGGGCCACGCGCTTGCGGTTCCACCGGTGGCCACGGTCGATGATCTCGGCGGTCAGCCGGCGGGCTCGGTAGGTACGGCGATGCTCGCGCCAGGCATCGTGGAGCCGGTCGGCGTCGTCGGCGTCAGCCAGATCATCGTCGCTGATCACGGGGCTGCCGCGGGCGCAGCCAGTCGTAGAACGCCGACGGGCTCACGGCCAGGACCCGGCACAGGAGACGGACGGGGTAGGTGGTCTTCTCCGCAGCGACGAACCCGTAGATCGTTTCTCGGGTCACTGGTCTGTCTCCCGAGCGAAGAAGACCGCGGCTTTTCGCAGGACCTCCTTCTCCAGCTCGAGCTCGGCGACCCGGCGCCGCAGCCGGGCCAGCTCGGCACGTTCCTCCCCGGTGACCGCCGCGGGCCCATCGCGCCGTTCCCGGCGCAGGGCCTCGACCCAGTTGCGCAGGGTCTCGTGGTTCACCCCGAGCTCGCGAGCCACGTCGCGGACCGAACGGCCCCCGTCGAGAGCCAGCTCTGCGGCGTTGCGGCGGAACTCCTCGGGATACTTACTTCGACGCCCCATCGCGCGTCCTCCTCCTCGGCTACTGCCAAGTCTGGAGG
>NZ_JBFAON010000058.1:0-1335 GCF_040659795.1 Pseudonocardia sp. NPDC049635 | reverse complement strand
TCGCTCAGCCGTGTGCGAGGTCGGAGAAGCGGCTGTAGTGCAGCTGGTGCGCCACGGTGATCGTGGTGGTCGGGCCGTTACGGTGCTTGGCCAGGATCAGGTCGGCCTCGCCGGCGCGCGGGTCGTCCTGTTCGAAGGCGTCCGGGCGGTGCAGCAGCACCACCATGTCGGCGTCCTGCTCGATGGAACCGGACTCACGCAGGTCCGACAGCATCGGCCGCTTGTCGGTGCGCTGCTCGGGGCCACGGTTGAGCTGGCTCATCGCGACCACCGGGACTTCCAGCTCCTTCGCCAGCAGCTTGATCTGCCGGGAGAACTCCGAGACCTCCTGCTGGCGGGACTCGACCTTGCGGCCCGAGGTCATCAGCTGCAGGTAGTCCAGGATGATCAGCTTGAGGTCGTTGCGCTGCTTCATCCGACGCGCCTTCGCGCGGATCTCCATCAGCGTCAGGTTCGGCGAGTCGTCGATGTAGAGCGGCGCCTCGGAGATCTCCGACATCCGACGCGCCATCCGGGTCCAGTCCTCGTCGGACATCCGGCCGGCACGCATGTCGGCCAGCCGGATCCGCGCCTCCGCCGAGAGCAGCCGCATCACGATCTCCGACTTGCTCATCTCCAGCGAGAAGAACGCGCTGGTCATGCCGTGGCGGATCGAGCAGGACCGGGCGAAGTCCAGCCCCAGGGTGGACTTCCCGAGCCCCGGACGCGCCGCGACGACGACCATCTGGCCGGGGTGCAGACCGTTGGTCACCGCGTCGAGGTCGGCGAACCCGGTCGGCACGCCCGAGGACAACCCGCCCCGGGAGGCGATCGCGTCGATCTCGTCCATCGTCGGCTGGAGCAGCTCCTCCAGCACGGTGTAGTCCTCGGTGGTGGTGCGCTCGGTGACCTCGTACACCGCGGCCTGCGCCCGGTCGACGACCTCGTCGACCTCGCCGCCCTCGGCCCCGTGGTAGCCGAGCTGCACGATGCGCGTGCCGGCCTCCACCAGCCGGCGCAGGATCGCCTTCTCACCGACGATCTCGGCGTAGTAGGCCGCGTTCGCCGCGGTCGGCACGGTCGCGATGAGGGTGTGCAGGTACGGCGCACCACCCAGGCGCACCAGCTCACCGCGGCGCTGCAGCTCCGCCGACACCGTCACCGCGTCGGCCGGCTCACCGCGGCCGTAGAGATCCAGGATCGTCTCGTAGACCGTCTGGTGCGCGGGACGGTAGAAGTCCTCCGGGCGCAGGACCTCCACGACGTCGGCGATCGCATCCTTGCTCAGGAGCATCCCGCCCAGCACCGACTGCTCGGCGGTGAGATCCTGCGGCGGCTGCCGATCGAAGGTGCCGC
>NZ_JBFAON010000057.1:0-1408 GCF_040659795.1 Pseudonocardia sp. NPDC049635 | reverse complement strand
TGAGATGCTTCTATGACTGTCAAGTGGTCATCGGGGATGTGTGGGTGGCTGTGAGGAGCCGGAAGAGTTCGCGGCTGATGTAGCGCTTGAGGATGCGGATGATCTCGCGTTTGGTGGCGCCCTCGGCTGCGCGGCGGGCTCGGTAGGCGCGAGTGCGTGGGTCGTGACCGAGCCTGGTCAGGGCGATGGTGTAGAGCGCCCGGTTGAGCCGGCGGTCACCACCTCGGTTGAGGCGGTGACGGCGGGTGTTCCCGGACGAGGCTTGCAGCGGGGCGACGCCGGCGAGGGAGGCGAACGCGGCCTCGGAGCGCACTCTGCCGGGGTGTGACCAGGCCTGCAGGACAGTCGCGGCGACGACCGGTCCGACACCACGGACCTCGAGCAGCTCGGGGGCTTGGGCGCTGACGGCGGCGGTGAGCGCGGCGTGATTGGCGGCCAGCTCGGTGTCGAGAGCACGGACCCGGCGAGCCAGGCGGATCGCCTCGCCGCGACAGACCGTCCGGGCTGTCGCGGTGCCGGTGGTGGTGCGCCAGCCCGCGATCGTGGCGATCGTCGCCGCGGAGAGTGCTCGGCGGGCGTCGACGCCGAGGTCGACGGTGCGCAGCAGCGCGGTGAGCGCGTTGATCGTGCGGGTGCGCTCACCGGTCATCTGGTCCCGAGCCGTGGACAGCACCCGAAGGATCGTGCGGTCTCCGCCCTGGCGGGGGCGGCGGAGCTGGCTGGTCTGCAGGCCGCGGGCGGCGCGGGCGAGCTCGGCGGCGTCGATGATGTCGCTCTTGCCGCTGGTGTGGCGGACCTGCCTGGTGATGTCGGGTGCCTCGGCGAGGTCGGTGCCGGCGGCGAGGAGCTGCTCGGTGAGGACCGCGCCGTAGGAGCCGGCGCCGTCGACGAGCACAAGGACCGTGCCGTGATCGGTGCGCCGGTTGATCCAGTCCTGGGCGCGGCGCAGCCCGGCGGGACTGGTCGGGAACTCGCGGTGCTCGACCAGTGCACCGGTGGCGGCGTCGACGATGGCGTAGGTGTGGGTGGCGGCGTGGGTGTCGACGCCGACGAGCAGGTCGTAGCTCTCGGCGACGAGAGCGGCGGTGGTGGTGGGTGCGACGATGGGCATGCGGGTGTTCGTCCTGTTCCGGGAGAGCGTCCGTGACGGGCGCCGGCCCGGGATGTGAGGTGCTCTCGCGGCAGTACTGTGACGGGTCACGGTCCGCGGCAACGGACCGGACAGGCTTCTGATCAGGCCATCGAGAACGGCAGGGCCGGCGCCGCGTCTCCGAATCCGAGCGGGCAGATCTCACTTCGGGCACCCGCTGGGCGAGGCCACCTTTACCAGGAGCCACGCTCGGACCGAAGATCACAACACCGACCCTGCCAGCCAGCCCCAGGCCAGCTGCTCTCGAGTCTCACAGCC
>NZ_JBFAON010000056.1:0-1838 GCF_040659795.1 Pseudonocardia sp. NPDC049635 | reverse complement strand
TCGCGCTGGCCGCACTGGGCCTGCGCCGCTACGGGCTGCGCCGTCCGCCGGTGCTCGGCACGGCCGGCCGCACCGTCGCCACCGGTGTCACGATCTTCACCGGGTACCCGTTCCTGCGCGGCGCGCTGCGGTCGCTGACCGGCGGGCGCGGCGCCGGGACCGACGCGCTGGTGTCCGCGGCGACCGTCGCCAGCCTGGTGCTGCGTGAGAACGTCGTCGCGCTGACCGTGCTGTGGCTGCTCAACATCGGCGAGTACCTGCAGGACCTGACACTGCGCCGGTCGCGGCGGGCGATCTCGGAGCTGCTCACCGGTGCGACCACGACGACCTGGACCCGGCTCCCGGACGGTGTCGAGGTCACCAGCGACATCGCCGACCTGGTGATCGGTGACGAGGTGGTCGTGCACGAACGCATCGTGCTGCCGGTGGACGGTGAGGTGGTCGAGGGCGAGGGCGTCGTCGACCAGGCCGCGATCACCGGTGAGCAGCTGCCCGTGGCGGTCGGCCCCGGCACGTCGCTGCACGCCGGTTCGGTGCTGCTGCGCGGCCGGCTCGTCGTCCGCGCGACCGCGGTGGGCCAGGACACCGCGCTCGGCCGGATCATCGAACGGGTCGAGCAGGCCCAGGGTGACCGGGCGCCGATCCAGACCGTCGGGGAGAACTTCTCCCGCCGCTTCGTGCCGGCGTCGTTCCTGCTGGCCGGGTTGACCCTGCTGGCCACCCGGGACGTGCGGCGGGCGATGACGATGCTGCTCATCGCCTGCCCGTGCGCGGTGGGGCTGTCCACCCCGACCGCGATCAGCGCCGCGATCGGCAACGGGGCCCGGCGCGGCATCCTGATCAAGGGCGGCGCGCATCTGGAGGCGGCCGCCCGGGTCGACGCGATCGTGTTCGACAAGACCGGCACCCTCACCCTGGGCCGCCCGGTCGTCACCAACGTCATCTCCTTCCATGACGACTGGTCCCCCGAGCAGGTCCTGGCGTACTCGGCGTCCTCGGAGATCCACTCCCGGCACCCGCTGGCCCAGGCCGTGATCCGCTCCACCGAGGAACGCCGGATCGAGATCCCGCCGCACGAGGAGTGCGAGGTGCTCGTCGGGCAGGGCATGCGGGTGCAGGCCGACGGCCGGGTGCTGCTGATCGGGTCCCGGGAACTGCTGCGCGCCCAGGGGGTGCAGGTCAGCCGCAAGGCCGCCGACTGGGTCCGCAGGCTGCAGCGGGCCACCGAGACACCGCTGCTGCTGGCCGTCGACGGCGAGCTGGTCGGCCTGGTGTCGCTGCGCGACACCGTGCGCCCGGAGTCGCGCGAGGTGCTGGACCGGCTGCGCGCCGACGGTGTGCGGCGGATCGTCATGCTGACCGGTGACCATCCCCGCACCGCGCAGGCGGTCGCCGAGGAGCTGGGCATCGAGGAGTATCGGGCGCAGGTCATGCCCGAGGAGAAGCAGGACGTGGTGCGAGCCCTCCAGCAGGACGGGCACACGGTCGCGATGGTCGGCGACGGCACCAACGACGCGCCCGCGCTCGCGCTCGCCGACATCGGCATCGCGATGGGCGTGGCGGGCACCGACGTCGCCGTCGAGACCGCCGACGTCGCGCTGGCCGCCGACGACCTGGACGCGCTGCTCGAGCTGCGCGACCTGGGCCGCCGCTCGATCACCCTGATCCGGCAGAACTACGGCATGTCGATCGCGGTCAACGCGACCGGCCTGCTGGTGTCCGCGGGCGGGGCGCTGTCACCGGTGGTCGCAGCGATCCTGCACAACGCCTCCAGCGTCGCCGTCGTCGGGAACAGCTCCCGGCTGATCCGCTACCGGCTCACCGGCTGAGGCACCGGC
>NZ_JBFAON010000055.1:0-2226 GCF_040659795.1 Pseudonocardia sp. NPDC049635 | reverse complement strand
TGTCGCCGGATCCTGAACTCTGACCCCCAGGCGTTCCGGGAATGTTGACCCCCTCCCGACGCTAGGGAGGTGTTGAACGTGGAGGACTGGGCGGAGATCCGTCGGTTGCACCGGGCTGAGGGTGTGCCGATCAAGGAGATCGCCCGGCGGCTCGGGGTCGCCCGGAACACGGTGCGGGCGGCGTTGCGGTCCGAGGCGCCGCCGAAGTACCAGCGGGCGCCACGGGGCTCGGTCGCCGACGCCTACGAACCGCAGGTGCGGGCGCTGCTGGTGCAGTGGCCGAGGATGCCCGGCCCGGTGATCGCGCAGAAGATCGGCTGGCCCTACTCCGAGGGTCCGCTGAAGAAGCTGCTGGCCCGGATCCGACCGGAGTACGTGGGGATCGACCCGGTCGATCGGGTCTCCTACGAGCCGGGCCAGATCGCTCAGTGCGATCTGTGGTTCCCCGAGACCCCGATCCCGGTCGCGGCCGGGCAGGCGCGGATCCTGCCGGTCCTGGTGATCGTGCTGGGGTTCTCCCGGTTTCTGTCGGCAACGATGATCCCCTCGCGTCAGGCCGGCGACATCCTGGCCGGGATGTGGCAGCTGATCTTCGAGCTGGGGCGGGTGCCGGCGACGCTGGTCTGGGACCGGGAGTCCGCGATCGGCGGGACCGGACGGGTCTCGGTCCCGGCGGCGGCGTTCGCCGGCACCCTGGCCACCCGGATCCGGCTGGCTCCGCCCCGGGATCCGGAGTTCAAGGGCATCGTCGAGCGCACCAACGGCTACTTCGAGACCTCGTTCCTGCCCGGACGCACCTTCGCCTCACCAGCCGACTTCAACGACCAGCTCGGCAACTGGCTACCGCGGGCGAACGCTCGCACCGTCCGAGCGCTGCAGGCCCGCCCGGCCGACCTGCTCGACACCGACCGTCAGGCGATGATCGAGCTGCCGCCGATCGGTCCGGTCGTCGGGCTGGCGCACCGGATCCGGCTTGCGCGCGACTACTACGTGCGCGTCGACACCTGCGACTACTCGGTCGACCCGCGGGTGATCGGCCGGTTCGTCGACATCACCGCCTCCCCGGCGCGGGTGCAGGTGTTCTGCGACGGCCAGTCGGTCGCCGATCACGAGCGCAGCTGGGCCAAGCACAGCGTGGTCACCGACCCGGCCCATGTCGCGACCGCGCAGCAGATGCGGTGCGCGCTGGGCAAGCAGCGCCACGCCGAGCAGCAGGCAGCCCAGAGCGGTGCTCGTCGGCACGGCGACGGGCACCCAGTCGCGCTGCGCACGCTGCCCGACTACGACGCCCTGTTCGGCGTCGACTTCACCCCGAGCACCCCGACAGCCGCTACGGCGGCGGAAGCGAACACGCCATGACCGCGACCACGCACACGACCAGGGCAGCACCCGCGCAGGGACTGCCCTCGATGCTGGCCTACCTCACTCGCGTGCTCAAGACCCCGACGATCGGGCGCTGCTGGGAGGAACTCGCAGCCCAGGCCCGTGACGAGACCTGGTCGCACGAGGAGTATCTGGCCGCGGTGCTGCAGCGCCAGGTCGCCGAACGCGAGTCGGCCGGGACCACGATGCGGATCCGCACCGCGCACTTCCCGGCGGTCAAGACACTCGAGGACTTCAACCTCGATCACCTGCCCTCGCTGCGCCGCGATCTGCTGGCACATCTGGCGACTGGCACGTTCGTCGCCAGGTGCGAGAACGTGGTCCTGCTCGGCCCACCCGGGCTCGGGAAGACCCACCTCGCGATCGGGCTCGGGGTCAAGGCCGCTCACGCCGGCTACTCGGTCCTGTTCGACACCGCGAACAACTGGATCACCCGACTCGCCGACGCCCACCAGGCCGGGCGGCTCGAGGCCGAGCTGAAGAAGATCCGCCGCTACAAGCTGATCATCATCGACGAGGTCGGCTACATCCCCTTCGACCAGGACGCCGCGAACCTGTTCTTCCAGCTCATCGCCTCCCGCTACGAACAGGGCAGCGTCATGGTCACCTCGAACCTGCCCTTCGGTCGATGGGGCGAGACCTTCTCCGACGACGTCGTCGCCGCCGCGATGATCGACCGCCTCGTCCACCACGCCGAGGTTCTCACCCTCACCGGCGACTCCTACCGCACCCGCGCCCGCCGCGAACTCCTCGCCAAGCAACGCAGCAACCAGGACTGACAGACCACTCGGGGGGTCAAAATCCCCGGACCCCACGGGGGTCAATTTTCAGGATCCGTTGACA
>NZ_JBFAON010000054.1:0-3010 GCF_040659795.1 Pseudonocardia sp. NPDC049635 | reverse complement strand
AGCCAGCTCTGCGGCGTTGCGGCGGAACTCCTCGGGATACTTACTTCGACGCCCCATCGCGCGTCCTCCTCCTCGGCTACTGCCAAGTCTGGAGGCGTCCGGCCAGTAGGTGTCACTTCAAGGGTCACGCCGTGGCCGGCGAACCAGGCATGTGCCCGGCGCAGGAACTCTGCGCAGGTGGCGGCCTTCTCATCGGGCAGGGTCTCGGTGTAGGCCAGCGGCGAGTGGTCGTCGAGGGCGGTGTGCAGGAACAGAAAGCCGCGCCCGCCGGCGCGGGCCTGGTTGAGACGGCCGACGGCGCGGCCGTGGACGCGGTGTCTGCTGCCGTCTCCGGATCCGGCCGAGCTTTTTGACATCGACGTGGACAAGCTCACCGGGGCGGGCGCGTTCGTAGCGGCGGACCGGTTCGCCGGTGGCGCGGTCGCAGGCGGCCAGGCGCGGGCGGTCGTGGCGGCGCAGGACCTGATGCACGGTCGCGGGGGAATCCAGGCGGAGTTCGAGCAGGTGCTGGCCGGGCTGCTGCGGGTGCTGGCCCCGATCACCCCGACACCCTCGCCACCCGGAACACCCTCGCCACCCGGAACACCCTCGCCACCCGGAACACCCTCGCCTCCTGGCGTACGCCAGTGGGCCGGGCCGCTAGCCTAGAACGGAACCTGTTGAGCGAGGAGCCCGGTGGCCGGGGTGCGCCCGGACAGTGTTCGGCCGAATTCGACGGCGTCGAGGTTCAGATGTGGGCCATGGCCGGTGTCGGTGACGAATTCGTTGCCGGCGGGACCGGTGAGGGTGAGGGAGAACGGCTGACCGTGCCGGCGTGCCCATTCGGCGACCACATCGGCGACGATGCGCCCGTCGTGCTCGGCGGTGAGGACCACCGGGCGGCCGGTAGCGCGGGCGATGTCGACGCGGTGCATCCACGGATCCCTCGTCAAGATGATGTCGAGCAGGTAGCCGATCCGCCACCTCTCGGGTTGACCACCGACCTGTTCGTTCATCGGCATGCGGCGAAACGCCGCCGGCGCCGTGACCCGCCAGTGGGCCGCTCGCGGTCCGTTGATCGTGGCCACCTCGATGAGGTCCGCGGTGGACATGGCGGCGTGGTCGGCCACCTGCATGGCGGTCATCGAGTCGATCATCGGCCCGCCGGCCCGTTTGGCGGCTCTGCTGGCCGCATGCATGCGGCGGAACAGCGACCGGAACGAGGTGAAGTCCGACATCATGCCGACGCTGTGGCCGGCGACCGCCCTGACGTCCCAGAGTGGGCAGTCGGTCGGTCGCGCTCAGTCCTCGCCCGATAGGGACCGGAGTTGGTCCACGAACCGGGCATACTCGGTCGAGGCGAGCCTCTCGACCTCGGATCGCGCGATCGGAGCGATGGTCTCGACGTGCGTAGCGGTCATTCCCGGGTCTCCTCGGCTGGCTGGGTCGTCGCCGCTGCGCGGCTGGTGACGTGGTTCCAGAACATCTCGACGGCGTCATCGATCAGGCGCACCCACCGGTCGCCGCCGGGGTCGTTGGAGATCTGCTGATCGGCGATACCCGTCGTAAGAGCGGTGAACAGGTCGAGCGCCGCTGGGTCGTCGATCCCCAGTGACACCAGGTGCGCCTGGAGCGAGTCCAGGCTCTCGACGGAGATCGCGAACGAGCCCTCCGACGGTTCGAAACCGGGGATCGTGCGCTGGAACATGAGCTGGTACCGCACCGGGTCCTGGGTGCAGAAATCCACGAAGAACCGGCCGATCGCCTGCAGATCGGTGACCGCGTCGCCGGAGTGGGTCCAGCTGGCTTGTCCCTCGACGAACTGCCGGCAGCCTTGCGCGTACATCGCATCGTAGATCGCGTGCTTGGACTCGAAGTACGAGTAGAGCGACTGCGGGCGCATCCCCACCTCCCCCGCGAGCTCACGCAGCGAGAAGGCCGCCAACCCGCTGGTGCGGGCCAGGCGCCACGCCGCCTCGACGATCTCGTCGACGGTCGCCTGATGACGCTCGGCCCGCCTATCGCCCATCGGTTTTACTGACACCGTTCGGAAGTCTGGGTCCCGTCAGGGCCCGTGTCAAGATGCGGGACACCCGGGAACCACGACGACGCGGACGAACCGTGCAGACCGAACCCTCACCGGCGGCTGCCGTCGGACGCCGAGGTCGTCCGCAAGCGGCCACCTTCCCGAGGCGTTCATGCTCTACGACGACCGCGGCGGCCGGCCCGGGGTCGATGCCTGCCGGGAGTCACTGGGGCGTTGGACCAGGCCCGGGTGGCACTCGGCCCGGTGGTGGTCGCACTCACCGCTGCGGCACGGGCCGGCAACCACTTCGGCCACCACTGACGGTGCTGCTGACCCGTGGCCACGGGCCCGGGTTGTGCCGGGGTCCGCGGCCGACCTGTGCGCGGGAGCCGTTACCACCGGGGTCGGGGTGGGGGTACGAACAGGTCGTAGGTGTCGAAGCTGCAGCGGGCCACGGCGGGCGCCCAGCGCTGGTAGGTACGGGTCGCGGTGTGGACGGCCGGTCCGGGCAAGTTGGGTGAGGGTGTAGCGCAGGTAGTGCGCGGAGGGGTCGGTGGTCTCGGCCAGGGCATCGCCGCATCCAGGCTTGCCCCGGGTGGCTCCCACCGGATGATGAGTACGAGACTGCCTGGCGCGCCCAGCAGGGTGTCCTGGACGATCAACCCGCATCACCGGCCGACGGGGCCGACCCGGCCCGGTCAGCTAACCAGCACTCCGAGCCGGCGGGGGAACCACACCGCAGCTCCACCCTTCTCCATCAGCCGGAACTCCGGTTCTGGCTCTTTCTCCTGCCCGGCTCCGGTCGTCGATCCTGAGCGGCGACGTCGTCCCGGCCGATCAGGTTGCCCTCCGTGTCCCAGGACACCTGCTCGGCCAGGTACACGGTGCGCGAACCCTGTCTCGGCCACCTGGTGGTGTCAACGGATCCTGAAAATTGACCCCCGTGGGGTCCGGGGATTTTGACCCCCCGAGTGGTCTGTCAGTCCTGGTTGCTGCGTTGCTTGG
>NZ_JBFAON010000053.1:0-3082 GCF_040659795.1 Pseudonocardia sp. NPDC049635 | reverse complement strand
CCGCCCAGTCCTCCACGTTCAACACCTCCCTAGCGTCGGGAGGGGGTCAACATTCCCGGAACGCCTGGGGGTCAGAGTTCAGGATCCGGCGACAGCACCCGACGTAGAGCCGTCCCCGGGGAAACCGGACCCGGAGCTGGCGCAGGAAACGCGAGGAACTCACTGCTGCGCTTGCGATCACGCCGCCAGTAGAATGGCTGACCAGAGGCCAGATCCAGGCTGGCGATCATGTGTCGGACCCCGCCGTAGCGGTTGTAGGTCGCGCGGTCCCGCCGATTCACGGCCGTCGAGGCACGAGCTCGTACGGGGCGACACAGCGCCCGCCGGCCCGGTGAGCGTCCCACAGCGCGGCGTCGTCGAAGACATGCCCGCAGCCACCGAAGCGGCGACAACAGTGCGCCCGCTCGACCCCACCCCAGCTACGCCCACAACACACCAACCGCGCCGCCGGGTCCCGCCGGTGCGCGGCGGCGGTCACGGGGAGGGCCTCGTGGGTAGTAGGCAGCCCGGGCACACCGGACCGTCGAGTCGCCACCCAGCCGCGGTGAGCCAGCGGCGGGCCGGGGCGGGGAGGCCGTGGAGGTTGTCGGCGGCCAGGTCACCGGCCAGCAGCGGGCCGTCACCGCAGCGCAGACAGGTCAGATCGGTGATCGAACCGGTGGGAGTGCAGGAACGGCAGTAGCAGGCCAGGGTCGGGCCGTTCGGACCGGCGATGAGCCACTCGGCGCTCATCAGGACCTGCTCCATCGGCTCACTCGGGGTGCGCCGACACCGGTCACAGCGCCGCAACCCCGCCCGAACGCCCGGCCGGCCCGGCGCCGCCGCGGCCGTGGCCGAGTGGTCGGGTGCGATGTGGGAGGCCGAGGTGTACATCGATCACACTCCCGTGCATCCAGACGAGGCCGTACCGGAGCTGCCCGGCGAGGGTGCGCCCACTCCGCGAGCTGTAGCCGACCTGGCCCGCACGCCCGCCGATGCGGTCACGGTAGACCGCCGGGATTCACCCGAGGCGCTCATCGCGCGGCGTGTCGTACCCAGCGCGCCACGGTGACCGGGATCCGGTCGGGTCGAGGCCGGCGATCGGGCAGCTGGGGTCACACCAGTCATCGGTGCAGGTCACCGCGTGGTAGACGCGCTGGGGCCAGCTCACCCCACCAGCCTCGCATGGCCCTCTGACACTCTCACCGCACTCGGCGGCACGGTGCCGGCGGGGCCGTCCGCCGTGGCCGCCGGGCGCAGGCCCGGACGGCGGCTCGGTCGGGTTACCGGCGGGCGACGTCGGGTCGCGGCCGCGGCCGCGCGGACCGCGTGCGATCGGTCCGGGGAGCGCGGTGCACGGTCGCCGCCAGTGGGGCCGGTGTCGGGGCCGGACCCGGCCCGGGCTACCGGGCCAGGGCGCGGCGCCACTGGGTGGTGACGCTGCGGCGCAGCGCCTCGGTGTCGACGCCGGCCGGATCGAGCAGTCGCTGCAACGCGATCCCGCGTAACTGCCCGACGACGGCGGTCGCGACCTCGTCCGCGCCGCAGTCGCCGGTGATGCTGCCGTCCGCGATGCCGGCCTCGACGTCCTCGCGCAGGTCGGCGCGGAAGGCGGCGTCCCGCTCGCGGAAGATCGGGGCGAGCTCCGGCTGGGTGGCGGCCTCCGACCACAGCAGCAGGAAGGCCTGGTGGAACGTGCCGATCCGACCGAGCTCGTCGAGGTAACCGTCGATCAGCCGCAGCAGGCGGTCGAGGCCGGGCGGGAGCTCACCGAGCCCCTTGACGAACCCGGCCTGGGTGGTTCGCGCGAGCCGTTCGACGAGCGCCTGCTTCCCGCCGAAGTAGTGGGTGACGATGCCGCGGCTGTACCCGGCCCGTTCCCCGACGCGGGCGAGTGTCAACGACCGCACGCCGTGCTCGACGATGAGTTCAGCGGCGCTGGCGAGCAACGCAGCCTCGGCCTGGTCGCGGCGTTCCTGCTGGGTACGGCGCATGGGCGGAGCCTAGCAAACAAACTTGCGTGTTATCCAACAAGTATGTGTAGGGTGGGTGTCAGGAGGTTCTGATGATTGAGATCGAAGACCACGCCCTCGACGCCATGCTTGCCGACGACCCCGGCGGCCCGGTCGTGATGCTGAACCTGTTGCGATTCCGCCCGGACGGCGGCCGGGAGAGCTACCAGCGCTACGCCGAGGCTCTCCGTGCCGAACTCAACCCCCGCTACGGCCTGCACGTGGTGTACCTCGGTGCCGGCGATCCGGCGCTGGTCGCCGAGGACGGCCAGGCCTGGGACATGGTGGTGCTGGTCCGCTACCCGGACCGGCCGAGCTTCGCGGCCATGGTCCGCGATCCGGAGTACCGGGCGATCACCCATCTGCGCACCGAGGCGTTGGTGGAGTCGGTCCTGCAGCCGACGACACCGGTGGGAGCCTGATGCTGGCGGTGTCCGTCCACCGCAACCCTGAGACGGCGGCGGTCCGGGACCTGCTGCTGGCGGAGCTCGCGCCCACGCGGACGGGTGTGGTGTGCCTGTCGCCGCCCGGTTTCGGCGCGCCTTTCAGTGCTCGGCACCGGTCGTGATCGGCTCCACCCGACCTGGTGTCCCGGGGTCGTCGCCCGGGAGCTCCGCACCGCGCCGGCGAACGCTCGGGGAAGGCCCGACAGGGCGTGGGATGTGCCTGTGGCCCGCAGGGGCCCGGTGACGAGGTCAGTCCCGGTCGAGCCGCTCCAGGATCCGGGCGAGCGTGGACTCCAGGGCGTCGAACCGGGCGTCGCTGCGCTGCTGCTGCGCCTCGAGCCGGCTGTTCACCCCGTCGAACTGGGTGTCCACGGCGTCGAACCGGGCGTTCGTCTCCTGGGCGAGCTGCGCGAGCTGGCCCTCGATGCGGGAGGAGATCTCGTAGAGGGACTCGACGTCGGCGCCTTGCTGCCGCAGTCGGCGTTGCACCTCGGGGGAGGACATGGCGGGGATCGTATGCCACTGGGGCGGGGTACCGATGACGGTGAAGGGCCACCGGAACCCGTAGGGCCCGCAGGACGCCGGCCGGGAGGCCGCGACCGCGGGATCCCGGGCTCGTCGCGGGCCCGCCGCTGCTGTTTCGAC
>NZ_JBFAON010000052.1:0-3500 GCF_040659795.1 Pseudonocardia sp. NPDC049635 | reverse complement strand
TCAGGTTGCCGTGCCATCGCCCACCTCCGGCGACAGCTTCTCAGCCCACCAGGCCGACCCGGCTACGACGCCAACGTTCTGCGACGAGGCACTAGCCTTCGTCGCGATCGCGTCCTGGCTGCTGTTGCGCACGCGCACCGGGAACTGGATCTTCGCGGTCGGCGGCGACCAGGGCTCGGCCCGCGCGGTCGGCGTCCCGGTGACCCGGGTCAAGATCGGGCTCTTCATGGGGGTCGCCCTCATGGCCTGGTTCCTCGGGCAGCACCTGTTGTTCAACTTCTCCACCGTGCAGGCCGGGCTCGGCGTCGGCAACGAGCTGATCTACATCGTCGCGGCGGTGGTCGGCGGCGCACTGCTGACCGGCGGCTTCGGATCCGCGGTCGGTTCCGCCCTCGGGGCGTTCATCTTCGGGATGACCACCCAGGGCATCGTCTACGCCGGGTGGGACCCGAACTGGTTCAAGGCCTTCCTCGGCGTGATGCTGCTGCTCGCCGTCCTGGTCAACCTCTACGTCAAGACCTCCGCGACGCAGCGGACGTGAAGGGAGTCGAGATGACGACCGGGACGACCACAACGCCGGGGACCGCGGACGGCCCTCACGCCGCGCCGCTCGTACAGCTGAGCGGCGTCGGTAAGACCTACGGCGCCGTACGGGCCCTGGAGGACATCGACCTGACCGTGCACGCGGGCGAGGTGACCTGCGTGCTGGGTGACAACGGGGCCGGGAAATCCACCCTGATCAAGATCATCTCTGGGCTGCATCCGCACACCGAGGGCACCGTCACCGTGCACGGCGAGCAGGTGCGGCTCGACTCGCCCCGCCAGGCGCTCGACCGCGGCATCGCCACGGTCTACCAGGATCTCGCGGTGGTCGCGCTGATGGAGGTGTGGCGCAACTTCTTCCTCGGCTCCGAGCTGCGGAAGGGACGGTATCCGCTGGCCCCGCTCGACATCGCCGCGATGCGCGAGATCGCCGACGCCGAGCTGCGGAAGATGGGGATCCACGTCACCGACATCAACCAGCCGATCGGGACGCTGTCCGGCGGGCAGCGGCAGTGCGTCGCGATCGCCAGGGCGGTCTACTTCGGAGCCCGGGTGCTGATCCTGGACGAGCCGACCGCGGCGCTCGGCGTCAAGCAGTCCGGAGTGGTGCTCCGGTACACCGCGGCGGCCCGCGACGCCGGGCTGGGCGTCGTGTTCATCACCCACAACCCGCACCACGCCAACCTGGTCGGCGACCGGTTCATCATCCTCAAGCTCGGCCGCCGGGTGCTCGACCGCCGGCGCTCCGAGGTGTCACTGGAGGAGCTGACCGCGGAGATGGCGGGCGGCCAGGAACTGACCGAACTCGCGCACGAGCTCAAGCGCTGACCCGCCCGGGCCTCGGCGGGCTACTTTGTCTTAACATACTGATCAATTTCGCTGCAGCTCCGAGGCGCGGCGCGGGAGCCGGACGAGTACGCCACCGTCGCGCATCTCGGAACCGACAGGATTGGACCACCATGAAGATCGGACTCATCGGGCTCGGCCGGATCGGCGCGTTCCACGCGCAGACCCTGGCCGACCTGGACGTCGTCGACGAGCTGATCGTCACCGACGCACGCAGCGGCGCCGTGGCGGCAGTGGCCGCCGCGACCGGCGCCACCGCGGTGGCCTCGCCCGGGGAGCTGCTCGACCGGAAGCCGGACGGCGTCGTGATCGCCGCCGCGACGGCCGCACATCCCGAGCTGCTGCTCGCCGCGGCCGACGCCGGCCTGCCCGTCTTCTGCGAGAAGCCGCTCGCCACCCGGATCGAGGACGGGGCGGATGTCGCGAGCAAGCTCGCCGGGCGCGACGAGCGCATCCACATCGGCTTCCCCCGTCGGTTCGACGCCGGGTTCGCAGCGGCCCGCGCCGCCGTCCGGGCCGGTGAGCTGGGCCGGGTGTTCACCGTCCGCGCGACCACGCTGGACGCGGCGCCACCGACCGCGGCGTACGTCAGGACCTCCGGCGGGATCTTCCGGGACTGCGCGGTCCACGACTTCGACGCCCTGCGCTGGGTCACCGGCCGCGAGGTCGTCGAGGTCTACGCCACCGGCGACGTGCACGGTGACCCGGTGTTCGCCGAGTCCGGCGACGTCTCCACCGGGCAGGCGATCCTGACCCTTGACGACGGTTCGCAGGCGGTGGTCTCGAACTCGCGTTACAACCGGCGCGGCTACGACGTACGGATGGAGCTGCACGGCGACGCCGACTCCATCGGGGTCGGCCTCGACACCGGGCTGCCGCTGCGCTCGGTCGAGCCGGGCGCGATCGTCCCCGACGACCGGCCGTACGAGACCTTCATGGACCGCTTCGCGCCCGCCTTCCGCGCCGAGCTGACCGCGTTCACCGAGCTGGTCGCGGGGACCCGCACGTCGCCGTGCACGGTCGGCGACGCACTGGCGGCCGACTGGATCGCCGAGGCCGCCACGCGGTCGCTGCGGGAGCACCGCCCCGTCCGCCTCGACGAGGTGGTCCGCTGATGCCGGGGCCCAGGATCGCGGGTGCGCCGATCTCGTGGGGGGTGTGCGAGGTGCCCGGCTGGGGTTACCAGCTCGCTCCGGACCGGGTACTCGCCGAGATGCGCGAGGTTGGCCTGGTCGCGACCGAGTTCGGCCCGGCGGGGTTCCTCCCCGACGCGCCCGGCGCGAAGGCCGCCACGCTGCAGCGCTACGGGCTGCACGCGGTCGGCGGGTTCACCCCGACGCTGCTGCACGTCCCCGGCCACGATCCGCTCCCCGTCGTCGACGAGCTGCTGGCCGGTTACGACGCCGCCGAGGCCGGGACGCTGGTGCTCTCCGCCGACTCCGGCGGCACCGGTTACGACTCCCGCCCCGATCTCGACGAACAGGGCTGGCGACTGCTGCTGTCCAATCTGGACCGGATCGCCGAGCACGCCGCCGCGCGTGGCGTCACCGCGGTACTGCACCCGCACGTCGGGACCATGGTGGAGACCGGTGACGACGTCCGGCGGGTGCTGGAGGGATCCGGGATCCGGCTCTGCCTCGACACCGGGCACCTGTTGATCGGCGGCACCGACCCGGCGGCCCTGGCCCGCCAGGCTCCGGACCGGATCGCGCACACCCACCTCAAGGACGTCGATCTCGGACTGGCCCGGCAGGTGCAGGACGGCAGGCGCACCTACACCGAGGCAGTGGGCCTGGGCATGTACCGGCCCCTCGGCGAGGGCGACATGGATCTGGCAGGCGTGTTGTCGCCTCTCGACGCACACGGTTACGACGGCTGGCACGTCCTGGAACAGGACACGATCCTGCACGGGCCACCGACCGGCGACGGCCCGGGCGCGGACGTCGCGACCAGCGTCGCGAACCTGCAAGGGGCGCTGCGTACCGGATGAGCGGTGCGCGGGCCGGCCGGCCGCTCAGCCTGAATCCACCGCTCCCTGTGGCGGTTGTTCTCGTTCTCTTTGTTGATCTTCGGGTGGGGTGTTGGGCATGGGCGTGCCTGGGACTGGGTTT
>NZ_JBFAON010000051.1:1773-3650 GCF_040659795.1 Pseudonocardia sp. NPDC049635 | reverse complement strand
CCCGGATTTACCTAGGAGATCAGGCTACAGGCTTACACCACGACAACCACCGCGTGGCGGAGCTACCCTCCTGCGTCACCCCATCACTTGCCTACTACCGGATCGGATCCCACGCTCCCCCGCACAACGCTCCCGAAGGAACGAAGACGGGTTCGGATGGTTAGCATCACCGGCCCCGGCATGGACGCACTGTCACGAGCACGGGAATATCAACCCGTTGTCCATCGACTACGCCTGACGGCCTCGCCTTAGGTCCCGGCTCACCCTGGGCGGAACAACCTGGCCCAGGAACCCTTGGTCATCCGGCGGCAGAGATTCTCACTCTGCATTCGCTACTCATGCCTGCATTCTCACTCCCACACCCTCCACCCGTAAATCACTCCCGGGCTTCACCAGACGCAGGACGCTCCCCTACCCAACACCCCACAAAGAGGCATTGCCACGGCTTCGGCGGTGCGCTTGAGCCCCGCTACATTGTCGGCGCAGGACCACTTGACCAGTGAGCTATTACGCACTCTTTCAAGGATGGCTGCTTCTAAGCCAACCTCCTGGTTGTCTAAGCGATCCCACATCCTTTCCCACTTAGCGCACGCTTAGGGGCCTTAGCCGGTGATCTGGGCTGTTTCCCTCTCGACCACGAAGCTTATCCCCCGCAGTCTCACTGCCGCGCTCTCACTCACCGGCATTCGGAGTTTGGCTGACTTCGGTAAGCTTGTCGGCCCCCTAGGCCATCCAGTGCTCTACCTCCGGCGAGAAACACACGACGCTGCACCTAAATGCATTTCGGGGAGAACCAGCTATCACGAAGTTTGATTGGCCTTTCACCCCTACCCACAGCTCATCCCCCAGGTTTTCAACCCTGGTGGGTTCGGGCCTCCACGACGTCTTACCGACGCTTCACCCTGGCCATGGGTAGATCACTCCGCTTCGGGTCTACACCCCGCGACTCACACGCCCTATTCGGACTCGCTTTCGCTACGGCTACCCCACACAGGTTAACCTCGCCACGAAGCATAACTCGCAGGCTCATTCTTCAAAAGGCACGCCATCACCCTGCACCACAAAGGCACTCCAGGCTCTGACGGCTTGTAAGCACACGGTTTCAGGTACTATTTCACTCCCCTCCCGGGGTACTTTTCACCTTTCCCTCACGGTACTTGTCCGCTATCGGTCACCAGGTAGTATTTAGGCTTGACGGGTGGTCCCGCCAGATTCACAGCGAATTCCACGGGCTCGCTGCTACTCGGGAACAATGCTCATGACACGCGCAGTGCTTTCACGTACGGGGCTCTCACCCACTCCGGCGACCCTTCCCAGAAGTCTTCCGCTAACACCACACCACATCATCCCACCCTCGGCAGAAGGTGAACAACACATCCCACAACCCCGCACCCGCAACACCTGCCGGCTTGACACGGACACGGTTTAGCCTCATCCGCTTTCGCTCGCCACTACTCACGGAATCACAATTGTTTTCTCTTCCTGTGGGTACTGAGATGTTTCACTTCCCCACGTTCCCTCCACGCACCCTATGAATTCAGGCACGGGTAACACCCCATGACGGGTGCTGGGTTTCCCCATTCGGACACCCTCGGATCACAGCTCGGTTGACAGCTCCCCGAGGACTATCGCGGCCTCCCACGTCCTTCATCGGCTCCTGATGCCCAGGCATCCACCATGTGCTCTTAACAACTTGACCACAACAAGATGCTCGCATCCACTATGCAACACTCAACCCACAACCACAGCAGACAACGACACCGCCACCACCCCCACAACCAGGAGCGTTAGGACAAGTCCCCATCCACGCGGCCACAAGACAACACCCACAACAGGTGTCCCCTCAGGACCCAACAGCGTGCCGAACCACCACGACG
>NZ_JBFAON010000050.1:0-4015 GCF_040659795.1 Pseudonocardia sp. NPDC049635 | reverse complement strand
CGCAGGGCCTCGACCCAGTTGCGCAGGGTCTCGTGGTTCACACCGAGCTCGCGAGCCACGTCGCGGACCGAACGGCCCCCGTCGAGAGCCAGCTCCGCGGCGTTACGGCGGAACTCCTCGGGGTACCTACTTCGACGCCCCATCGCACGTCCTCCTCCTCGGCTACTGCCAAGTCTGGAGGCGTCCGGCCAGTAGGTGTCACTTCAGACAGCTGGCGGTGTCGGGACAGGCAAAGTGGATGACAGTGCTTCCGGGTTGCCAGCGAGACTGGTCGCCTGGATGAGCACATCAACTGCGCGAGGAGTTCCGTCCACCCGCACGCCCGGCAAAGCACCTAGAGCAGTGCCGCCGATGATGCAGGCTTTCCACTCAGCGGTTGTGGCATGTACCTCGGCTTCGGCCGGGCCAGGCCTCGAGGCTTTTTCGATAGTGGTGCCCTGGGGAGCGATCGTCGCCGAGTAGGGAACCGGCGCGGATGCCTCGATGCGCGAGTCGGTCAGGAACAGGGTGACGCGCACAGGCGGGGTTGCTGTGGCGTCGCCTCGCGCGTGGGCACGCATGGAGAGCACGAGCGTGTCGGGGCTCATGTCTGCATCCCAGGGAAGTGTCGGTGATGCGACCGCCCACATCGAGAGTGCCTTGTTGACCGCTTCCAACCGCAACCCCCACGGGGTGAGTTCGTACACATCAACGTTGGCTGGAGCGGGGAGCGTCGAGCGGATGGCGATGCCGCGCGATTCCAAGTCGCGCAGGCGGCGCGAGAGCACGGTGGGGCTGATCCCGATCACGTCGCGTTGGAGCTCGGCAAACCTCTTCGGGCCGAGGAAGAGTTCGCGCACGACGATCAGCGTCCATCGCTCACCGATGAGGTCAAGCGCATGGGCAGCCGCGCAACCATCGCTGTAGGAGCTGTAGGAACGTCTCGAACTCATGGCTTCATCGTACTGCGTGCTACTTGACCTCTAGTAGACACTACATATAGCGTAGTGCTAACTATACTAATGCAAGGTGAGGTGTTGGGATGTCGCTTACGAAGCCCGAGGTATGGGAACTCGTCCACGCCGAGCGACGCCGGTTGCTGGACGACCTCACGACCGTCGACGCGCCACGCTGGGAGACGCCGTCACTGTGTCGCAACTGGACGGTGCACGATGTGCTCGCGCATGTGGTCGACACGGCGAAGACCGGGAAGATCGCCTTCGTCTGGAGTATGGCGCGCGCGAGGGGCGACTTTGACCGCGCCAACGAGGACGGCGTGCGTCGATGCAAGCGCGACGACCCCCAGCAGACCCTGGCCGACTTTCGCCAGGTACTCGATCTGCGGCGAATCCCGACCGCGCATCGGGCCACCCGGCTCGTTGAAGCTATTGCCCACGGGGAGGACATCCGCCGACCGCTGGGAATCTCCGGCGACTATCCCAGCGCCGCAGTGCATGAAGCACTCGCCTATCAACTCCGAACTCCCGCATCGTTCGGAGGAAGCCGTGAGCACGCCGAGGGGTGCCGCCTCACCGACTCCGATACCGGAGCAAGTTGGGGCGAGGGGTTGGAAGTGACCGGCAAGGCTGTCGATCTGCTCCTCGCCGCAACGGGGCGCACGATCACGCCAACGCTGCTGGCCGGGCCAGGTGCTCACCGCTTGATGAAGACCAATGAGGACACAACGGAGTAGACCCATGACGAATGATGATGCGACCGAAACCACCCTTGGCACATTCACGCTGACCGTCGTTGCGGATGCGACAAGCGGGTGGACGTGCGTGCAGGTGCCGGACTCAGCCACCCTCTTCGGTACCGGAAAGACCGTCAAGGTTCGTGCCCGTGTGAACGGGCACCCCTACGAGGCGACGATGCTCCCCATCGGCGGCGGCACCCACATGCTCCCGCTGAGAGCGCCGTTCCGCCGCCAGCACCAGCTGGAACTCGGCGACCAGATCGAACTGACGCTGCTGCAATAGTTCGCTGCGATGTCCGCGCCAGTGCACGCAGGATAAGCAAGTCTGATGCCCGGTTTAGCAACCCCGGTACGGCAGCGTGATCCTGCATCGTTCCGCTGGGTCGCGGCACGCACTGTGGCTCATCGCCAAGCCGCAGAGACTTTGACAGTCCATGGCTGCGTGCGGATTGCGGTCGTCCGCGAGGGCTCGATCATCCTGCACCCTGACACCGTGCGGCGGAGGTCGGCATCGACGGGAGACGTGCTGCTGCTCCTGCCGGGCGTGGCGTTCGGGTGGGAGCCGGAGGGCCGCACAGTCGTGACGACGGTGCTGCTCGATACCGACTACCTGCTTGGTGTTCTTCTGGCAGCACCTCGTCGCCGCCCGGGTCCCCGAATGCATGCTGCAGGGCGGACAGATAGGTCATGCCGTCGCCCATGCTGTGGTGCAGGCGCAGCACGAGCACGCTGTTCCGGCCCGGGGCACCCCGGAAGTACAGGGCTTGCCAGGGCGGTGCGCCGTCGTCGAACGGCCGGTCCAGCAGATCGGGCAGCCTGGACAGCACGGCGCCGAGCCCGTCCTCCCCGACGGAGACTTCGGTGAGGTGGTCGTCGATCCGCACGGGCCCGGGCGCCGACCAGTTCTCAGCCCACGGGGACCGGTGGGCCACCCGCTGGCGGAACCGCGGCACTGTTTCGGCGAGCCGCGCCAGCTCGTCGCGGATCTCGTTGTGACCCAGCTCCCCGTCCAGCTCCAGCAGGAAGACCATCGACACGTTGACGTCGTGGGTCAGACCGAGCGTCAAGTACGTTAGGTCTGTCACGCTCATCGTGCGGCGGAACACCATTCACCCCCAGGTGCGTGTCCGGCACCGGTCGCGGCGCCGGGTCATTTGTGGTGTCAGACGCCACCGGTGCGATGGGCGATCTCGGACAGGACTGCCGCGACCACCAGGACGGCGGCCGGTATCAGGACGAAGGCCGGCGCGCCTAGCGCGGCGATCGTCACCCCGCCGAGCGCGCCGGACAGCGCGATCGACAGGTAGAGCACGGCGCCGCCGAGCGCGACGACGAGCGACGCGTTCTCCGGAGCGGCGCCGATCAGCTGATGGGTCTGCGGCGTCGTGATCGAGAACCCGACGAGGCCGTAGACGACTACTGCTGCGACAGCCGTCGGGTACGACGACGCCAGCGTCGGGAGTGCGGCGAACAGGACCGCCAGCAGCACCAGCGCTCCGGTGACAATCCTGCGCCCTCCGACCCGGTCGACAAGCTGCCCCGCGATCAGGTTCCCGACGACGCCCATCAGGCCCAGGCCGAGGAGAAGCCCTGCCAGCCCTACGCCATCGCCGCCGGTCGCCGTCCCGAAGACCGCCGAGATGTACGTGTAGGGCGTGTAGATCGCGGTGAACGCGACGAGGGCGCCCAGCAGCAGCAGCACCAACCGGTTCCGCAACGGGCTCAGGCGCGCCGCGAACCCGCCCGCGCTCGCCGTGACCACGTGCCGCGGCACGGTCATCAGTACGGCCGCGCCGGCGAGCACGGCCAGTGCGGCGAGCCCCCACATCGTGGCCCGCCAGCCCACGACAGCGGCCACCGCCGTGCCGAGCGGGGCCCCGAGGGCGGTGCCGAACGTGAGGCCGGTCGTGACTACGGCGATCGCCTTGCCTCGCTGCTCCTCGGGTGCGAGCGTCGCCGCGGTGACGGTAGCGGTGGGGAGATAGAAGCCAGCCCCCGCCGCGGCGACCGCTTGCGCGCCCAGCAGCACCCCGAACCCCGGGGCAAGCGCACTGCCGACCGTGCCGAGCAGGTAGAGGCCGATCGAGAGCAGCAGCACGGTCCGCCGTCGCCAAGTGGCGGTGAGGGTCGCCAGCACCAGCCCGGCTACGGCGGCTGTTACTCCGAACACCGTGACCACCTGCCCGGCGACGCTGACGTCCAGGGCGAATGCCCGGCCGATGTCCGGCAGGATCCCCGCGAGCACTGAGATGCTTCTATGACTGTCAAGTGGTCATCGGGGATGTGTGGGTGGCTGTGAGGAGCCGGAAGAGTTCGCGGCTGATGTAGCGCTTGAGGATG
>NZ_JBFAON010000049.1:0-4318 GCF_040659795.1 Pseudonocardia sp. NPDC049635 | reverse complement strand
GAGGCCACCTTTACCAGGAGCCACGCTCGGACCGAAGATCACAACACCGACCCTGCCAGCCAGCCCCAGGCCAGCTGCTCTCGAGTCTCACAGCCCTTGCCTGCGCCGGTGGCGCCGCCGATCAGGGTGTGGCTACCGCGGATCGACTGCCGCCACGGGGTCCCGTACTCCGTCGCCCCCGAGAGCACCCGGTCCAGGTCCATCGCGTCCCCGGAAAGGCCGGCCATCGCGTCGAGGTCGGGTGCGGTGACGACGGCGTCGAGGAGGTTGCGGCGCTGGTAGTCGATCGACACCACGTTCGCGCTCAGTTCGCGGACCTGGCAGCGATTCACCCCACGCGCCACGGCCAGGGCGCGGGCGGCCTGGTCGAAGTCCTCCGGGGTCTGCCCGGGCACGAGACGGACCTTGACCTCGTCCCAGGAGGGGCCGGAGCGGACCGAGAGGACGCGGGGGAGCTGGTCGCGGCGCGGGCGCTCGCGGGGTGCGGTGGCGGTGCGGCGCAGCGGGTTGACCTGGATGACCGTGGCCCCGCCGCGGTCGGGGACCGTGAGGCCCACCGAGCGCAGCCAGCGCGGCATCCGGGGTGCGTAGACCAGCCAGCGCTGCCACCACGACCGCAGGTGACGCCCGGCCCAGCGATCGAACGAGGGCAGCGACGCGACCCGCCACACCCCGAGCCCAGCAGCGAGAACAGCGAGGGCGAGCAGCAGCGACAGCCAGCCCCACCACCAGCACCACACCGACACCACCGTGACCGTCGTGGTGGTGCGCCAGTGCCGGACCGCCCACACGATCGCGAGGAAGAGCCCCTTGACGGCGAACCACAGCGCGATGAACACGACCGCGGCGGTCGCGAGGGCTTCCACAACCTTCACGAGGTAGTGGCCGACCTTGTAGAGGACGTAGACGGCGACCGCGACCAGGGCGCCGCCGACGGTGAGGATCTGGTTGACCGACAGCGGCACATCGGCCGGTGAGACAGCAGCGGTGATCATTTCCGGCTTCCCTTGCCACGAGTGGTGCGGACGGTGGACAGCGGAACCAGGGCGAGCTGGTCGAGGTGATCGGCGCAGCGGCGGCGACGCGGGTCGGGGCGCTCGTGGAGCGGGGCGCGGCAGACCTCGCACCGGGCCGGGCGGGTCGGCTTGGTGGCGTTCATGCGACGTCACCGCCCACAGCTGGCGTGGTGGTGATGGTGAGTCCGGCGCGGTGCAGGGTCCGGCGCTCGCCCGGGGTGGTGCCGCCGGTGATGCCGTAGCGCCGAGTCGGGTCCTCTGTGGCGAGGGCGTCGGCGAGGCAGGCGGCGCGGACCGGGCAGCCCCGGCACACCCGGCGCGGTGTCTCGACCGAGGCGGCGCGGTCGTCGACCGGGAAGAACAGCTCGGTGTCCAGCCCCGCGCACGCGGCGTCCTCGCGCCAGCGGGTGTCGGTTGTCGTGGCGGCGGGATCCCTGATCGGGACGAGCCGCAGCACCGGGCGGCCGGTCGGCTGGGCGGTCATCGGGCCACCGCCGAGGCGTCCGGGAGCCCGGGTGCGGCGGGCTCGGTGAGGCCGAGGTCGGTCCAGTTGGACATGGCCCCGGCGATGTCGGAGGTGGGGCGTCCGTCGGCGAGGGCCTGCCAGTCGTCGGCGGTGTCGGTCCAGTAGCGGGCCTGGCGTTCGTTGTCGAGGACGGCGGTGACGACCGCCTGGACGTAGACGACGGGGACGCCGTTGGTGGCGGTGTCGTGTTCCAGGACGGCCCACCAGCGGGCGCGGCGGGTGTGGAGCTCGGCGAGCCGACGGGCTCGGGCGGCGTGGGCGAGCAGGTCCCCAGCCGGGGGCCGAGCGATATCGCGGATCGCGCGGCCGGTGCGACGGAGGCCGGCCACCACGAGCCGGACCACCGGAACGACAGTCATGTCGTCGGCGGAGGCGGGGGCCGCGGGTGCGGTTTGGGTGTTCATCTAGGGTCGGTGTCCTTCCGAACTCAGATGCCTGGCTAGGGCGTGGGTGAGGGAGATCCGGAGGGGGAGCCCGTTGCAGCGGGCCCCCCTCCACCTATGTGCGCAGTTCAGGCGGCGTCCTGGTTCTTGCCCGGGGCCGGGCGCTGGTGGCCGGGGGCGCGCATCCCGGCCGCGCGGAAGCTGTAGGCCACCCGGGGTCGGCCCCCGGACTCCTGCACGTACGGGGTGACGGTGAGGCCGTCGAACTCGACCGGGCGGAACGGCAGCCCGGCGGCGGCCTCGGGCGGGACCGGCTGGTGCGGCGCGGCGATCTTCACCGTCACCGTCTTGTCCGTCCGGCGGGCGGCGGGGTCGGCGTCGAGGACCGATACCGACCACACCGGCAGGCCGGATTCCTTGTCGAGCTGCTGCACCGGGCGTCCCGGGGCGGACTTGTCGAAGTCGCGCACCGGCTCGACCTCGGAGACGACGAACGCGCCGTGCGGGAACACGTCGCCCATCGCGACGGGGAACTTGTTGGTGATCGCCATCTGGCGCCTCCTCGGGTTGCTCGGCGAGACGGTCGTGTCTGCCGAGGTCAGACCGGCAGGGCGGACGTTCCCGACCTCATCTCGGACTAACTAGTCCTGCGATGAGGCGAACTAGTCCGGTTGTCAAGGACTAGGAAGTCCTACGACGATGGGGTGCGTGGAAATGGGCGAAGTGATCCGACGTCGCCGAGCTGACCTCGGCATGTCCCAGGCCGATCTCGCGCGCGTGGCCGGAGTCGACACCCGCCAGATCCGCCGCTACGAGGCGGGCGAGCAGCAGCCCCTGCTCTCGGTCGCCCTGACCATCGCCGACGCCCTCGGGATCTCGGTGAGTGAACTGGCCGGCCGCACACCTGGCCGCGTCTCGCTGACCGGGGACTGGTGGGCGTCGTGGCAGACCACCCGCGACGGCGTCGAGAAGATCGCCACCCAGCCGGTGCACATGCGCCAGGAGGGCGACCTCGTCCACATCGCCGCCACCCAACGCGGACTCAGCCAGGCCGAGGGCGGCTACCTCTGGTCGGGCGAGCTGCGCCTATGGGACAACCAGATCCTCACCGGCTGGTACGCCGCAGCAGATGGGGCCGTGCGCTCCAAGGGAACGATGTTCCTCGCCATGCACCCGCACGGGATCGAGTTCAACGGCCGCTGGGTCGGCCTCGGCTACGACGACCAGGTCATGACCGGCTGGGCAACCATGGGCCGCACCCGCGAGGACTCCGAGCGGACCATGACCGATCTCATCGCTGCCCGCGGCAGCGCGCCGTGAACTCGCCAGATGAGGTCGAGCTCTGCGAGGTCGTCATCACCGCGCCCGACCCTGAATGGCTGCGCGAGTTCACCCGGGGCCTGGTCGTCGAACGCTTGGCCTCCAACGTCCACAACTTCGCGCCAGTGCAGTCCACCTACCGGTGGGACGGCCAGGTCCACGACCGAACCGAAGGGCGCGCAGCGCTCCACACCCGGCGCAGCCTCATTCCGACCATTGTCGAGCGAGCAGCGGCCGCACACCCCTACGACGTCCCGAGCATCAGCGCACGGCCGATCCACGACGGCAGCCCCGTCTATCTCGCGTGGATCTGCGAACAGACGAAGCCATAGCGACGAGGCTGTCGCCGTCACGCGATGACGAGCGCCCGCGGTCCGGAGACATCAGCGGCTAACGTCAGGTCCGGGGCGACACCGTTGTCGCTCCACCAGTCCCACCACCCGCGGCCGGTGTCGTCACGCCACGGCGCGGACGGCACATAGGCATCCATCGGCACCCCGTGGAACAGATTGCCCGCCATCCCCAGTGAGCTGGTCCCCGACAGACCACGTGTACGGGGATCGAGCGGCTGCCCGACCGTCGGGTCGACGTCCAGGGCCGTGACCCGCACTCCCAGCTCCGTCGAGCGGAGCCGGTACGTCGTCATCATCGCCAGATCGGGCGTGAGCCAGCACTCGCGAAGACTGGCGTCGAGGCCGTCCATGAGCCAGGCGAAGCCCACCGCCACGGCGGACGCCCACTCTACGGGCGAAGTGGCGTCCGCGAACTCGATACTCCTCGGCCGTTTCACCGAACCCGCTCCTCCGGTCAGTGACGCGCGACCTCTATGTCAGGGCTGATAGCGCAGCCGGGTCCATCTCAAACTGCCACTTTCTCTCAGTCGATCCCGCGTCCAAAGCTCCGCGACTGGATTTTATTCGCTGTTCGGATCCGGTCCTGCATAGCCTGAGACTCGATTCCGCGGTGCTGCGGCGCAGATGTCGCCGGATCCTGAACTCTGACCCCCAGGCGTTCCGGGAATGTTGACCCCCTCCCGACGCTAGGGAGGTGTTGAACGTGGAGGACTGGGCGGA
>NZ_JBFAON010000048.1:0-6259 GCF_040659795.1 Pseudonocardia sp. NPDC049635 | reverse complement strand
CACTCGCTGCACGCCGTCGCGGACCTGACCCTGGCCAGCGCCGAGCACGCCCGGTTCAAGCAGACCGACGCCGACGTCGGTTCGTTCGACGGCGGTTACGGCTCCGCCTACCTGGCCAAGCAGGTCGGGCAGAAGTTCGCCCGGGAGATCTTCTTCCTCGGCCGGACCTACTCCGCCGAGCAGATGCACCACATGGGCGCGGTGAACGAGGTCGTGCCGCACGCCGAGCTGGAGGCCACGGCGCTGCAGTGGGCGACGGAGATCAACGGCAAGTCGCCGACCGCACAGCGGATGCTGAAGTACGCGTTCAACCTGGCCGACGACGGGCTGGTCGGTCAGCAGCTGTTCGCCGGGGAGGCGACCCGGCTCGCATACATGACCGACGAGGCGGTCGAAGGGCGCGACTCGTTCCTGCAGAAGCGGGAGCCGGACTGGTCGCCGTTCCCGTGGCACTACTGACGGTCGCTGCTCGTTGATCGACACCCTTACCGGGGAGCGATCACAGGGCTGTAGCGAGGAAGTTGTTGATCAGGGCGTTGACCTGCAGTGGGTGCGTCAACGGGGGTGAGTGCCCCGCCCCGGAGACGACATTCATCTCCGTAGCTCTGGGGAGCCTTGTCCGCATCTGGTTCTGCCGCTCGATCGGGATGGAGTGATCGTGCTCGCCGGCAACGACAAGCGCGGGGGCACCGATCTCCGCGAGGCGGTCGGTCACGTCGTCCCTCTGCGTCAGACAGTCGACAGGCGGGCCGAGAGGAATACCCCTCTCGGCCCAGGTCCGTTCCCACAGGCGCGCGGTCGGATGCTCCCCGATCACCTGGGACGCAAGCGCAGTCGCGATCTCTGGTGTGGTCCCAACTCTCTCGATGGCGGCGAATAGCTCGTCGTAGACTCGGGAATCGTGCTCGTCCAAAGAGCCAGCCTCGGTATCGAACAACAGAAGCGCAGTTACTCGGTCCGGCGCTAGAAGCGCGGTACGCAGAGCAATAAACCCACCTTGTGAAACACCTCCCACGACTGCACTTCGGATGTCAAGAGCGTCCATGAGCGCGAGCTGAATCTGGGCGAGTTCCCAGAATGAGAAGGCCGCGGTGCCGACTGGGCTATCCCCGTGGCCGGGCGCATCCCAGGTGATGACGCGGTATCGGGGGGCGAGGTCCTCTTGGCCTGCGAACATGGTTCGGTCTAGGGCGAAGCCGTGAGCCAACAGGATGGGTGTGCCTGATCCGCCGGTGTCATCGAAGCCGATGTTGCGGTCTCGCAGATGCAGGACCGAGCGCCTGGTCAATACTCCCCCTCAAGCACAGCGAACGAGCCTGAGACGGGGTGATGCAGGTAGCTCGCTGCCTGCATCACGTCCCAGGCGAGCCCGTAGACCCGGACCCAGCGGGCGCAACGATAGCTGAGGCGTCTCAGACTGAGGGGCTGCGTGGATCACGCCACACTCCCCTACAGTGCCTGACCAGGCGCCCAGCAAGATGTCGCCTGGAGAAGGTCTTTCCTGCGACGCCTCCACTTCGAGGCTCGCCGAAGTGCCCCGCGCATGGCGGCCGCGCGGATCCTCAGGATTCGTCGACACCCATGGGGCCCACATCCACACCCAGATAGAGCTGGAGCGAGCTCGCTGGATTTGGCCACTTCAAAACCTGGGCACGTAGGTGCAGAACTGTGCCCCGATCCAGATCTCGCACGAGCATCTCTTCTTTATGGCGACCCAGCGCAACACCACCCTCCGTCCACATCCGGCGGAACTCGGAGGACCGGGACAGGCGTTGAATGAGATCGGTACGGTCCACCCCGTTAAGATGATTTCCGACCATCAGGCCGCGCAACCAAGCGACAGTTAGTTGCGCCTCGCGCTCCCACTCCACCATGATATGGCGACTTTCGGGCACGAAGAAGAACCATAGAAGCACATTGGAAATCGTCGGGTCATCGATGTGTCGATACACCCGAGTGTAGGCAGAATTCGGATACAAGACATTCCAGGCGTCGTCGACGAAGCTACTCAAAGCGGGGACGAGATTATCGACGTATGCCTTGTTCGCAGGCGTGATCGTTTCTGCTGAGGGCCTTGGCTCGCAGCAGGTATCGCGTCGGTGGGTACGCAGATCGTGCAGATGCTGTCGCTCGGCATCGGTAACCTCCAGGGCATCAGCAAGACTCTCGACCAACTCGAACGAAGGGGAGTGAGCCTCCCCCTGCTCGAGCTTGGTGATGTAGCTGATGCCGCGACCGGCGAGAGTTGCGAGCTCGGCCCGGCTCATCCCGCCGCCCCTGCGATGCCCACTGGGGGCGCGCTCGCGAAGCTGCCGAAGAAACGACCCAAACGAGGGGAGCTCGAGCGCGGGCTGTGGAGCGGGCCGGTCATGCCCCAGAGGCCCGGGGTCAAGGGGGCTCGTTGTCAAACCGATCCTCTCCTCACACGAGACTTGTCAATTGACGCTCTCGTCCGGCACGACGCCAGATGTGGCATGGGGCGGACATTATGGCATGAAACGTGCAAAGTGATGTGCGTCACTTTCGGGGCATTCAGGGCCTTGTTAAGGCACCACGCTGGGTGGTGAACGATCCAGTCAAGGACGTTCGTCTCGGGGCTCCCGTGTGTCTCGCCTTCACGCTCGTGGCTCCACCTAGCTGGGCAGACGTGGATCCGAGGGTTGCGGCAGGCAAGCCTGCGGCGATCCGCCACTTGGAGTAGTGACGACCCCTCGGAGGGGTACCTCTGCGAAGGGTAGCCCCAGTGAGGATCGTTGCGAAACGGGAGCAACGTCGGGCTTCATGCGTCCCGTCGGAGTTGCGGAGACGGGCGCTGAAGGGGATCAGGTGACGGGCTTGCAGATGCAATTGCATGCGACTCGCGCTGTTGCGGGCACGTCGCCGACGCGCCCGTTGCCCGACATTTGCAGTCAGCGAGTCACGTACCGACGACTGAGTAGGTCGCGGCGTATCGAATTCGAAGACGGGTTGAACTGCGGCACGCTCGGAGTGGACAGATGACGGACCTGTGTACCGACCAGCGAGTTTCCGCACCTGCTGCACAACCGAGTCGGCTTGCTGTCCTGGAACCGCGAGTGGTCAAGCAACGGAGGTTGTGGGATCTGATGCGTAGACAGGAAGAACTGGGCTGCCTTGCCCGACAGGTCCTCGCTCACTCCCAGGATGAACTCCCGATCCAGGCGACGGTCTGCCCGACCACAGCGAACGCCCGGCTCCACCGCGGTGATCCCGCCGCGGAGGACGGCGGCGCTGCCGAACCGAAGCCGACTGCGGCAACCGGCCGCCCGTACGCGCTCGACCTGCTACTGCTCCGGGAGCAGGCCCGCCATCACAGCGAGTGGGTCGCTACCCGAGCCGAGCTCGCCGACCTGCTCCACACGCGGTCGACCCCGCTGGTCCCGCGCCTAGAACAAGAGCTTACGGCCCTGGTGACAGCGGCCGTTGAAGCACTTGGCGCGCTCCACGAAGTAGGCAAGACCACCGACCATCCGGCGGACGCTGAGGCTGCGACACCGTGGCTGGCTTCGGCGGCGGAGTCCCTACGGAGGGCACTGACGGTCGACCTTGCGCTGCAGGCACGACTCCTGCTCAGCTCAGCGCAGCAGGTGCAGGAATGACCAGCGGTCAGCGCGTGTGCTCGGATCAGGTCTACTCCGTGCTGGGAGGGTCCCTCACGGAGTCGCCGGACCGGCTCATCGGCGCGTTCGCGAGCTCCACACCCGAGCGCAACGCGGCGGGCGATTTCGTGAAGAACGACCTGATCGCTGCGGCGGTCGATCTGCTGCTGGCAGCTCAGCGGGCGTCGGTCCTAGCGAGTCCTGAGGCGTTGGCCGAGCCCGCTGCACGAGTTCGGCGGGTCCAGGCAGTCCTGAGCGAGCTGAGTGAGCACCTCGGATGAGACCACGGCGCGGCCAGGCCGCTGAGATGTCTCGGGCGACACGGCGCGTCGCTCCACCTTGTAACAGCTACCTGCTGCCAGGATGTGGGGCATGAGCGAACGCCGGCGCGGTCGCAACGGGGCCAAGAAGCGCTACAAGGGACCACGGGAGCTGGTCGGTACCCGCGTGCCACCGCAGTTCACCGACCGAGTCGACGAGGCCCGAGGCGACCTGGGGCTGACGCGCAACGACTACCTCTTCGCGGCACTGGTCGTGGCCATCGAGAACCCCGATGCCATCCGTGCCGCAGCAGCCACGCTCGAGGACATGTTGCCGCAGCGGCGGACGAGCCCCGCGAGCGAGCAGCTTGCGATGGCTGGTTCCGACGACGAGGAGGACTTCGCCCGGACAGCGTGACGCGACCGCTTCGACGAAGCGGCACACGACAATCGAACATCCGGGCTGAGTGCATACCCCTGTAATGCGCTAGGGCCCGTCCCTCCGGCCAGAGGAACGGGCCCAACGTAACGGGGTTCGGAGCGCCAACTCCTACACCCAGCCCCTCCCAGAAGGGAGGCGCAACGCTTGCCTGCGCGCTCTCATAGTAGCGCGCGTCCCGAAGTTCGCACAGCACCATCGCGCTGTGCGTCGCCCGAGCCGACCCCCTACACGGGGTCCCGGGCCGCCCTGCAGCCCGTCCTGCCTCTACCGGCGGGGCTGCCGACGTCGTGGCCGACCCATCTGGAAGCAATCGTGCTCCCCCAGATGTGCGTCAGCTGCCGGCGACGCTCCGGGATCGCGCGCAACACCCCGCTCCGGTCGATCGTCTGCGCGCCGTGCTGGTTCGCCGGCGGCTGTGACATCTCCCCGTCCGAGCTCACCACCACAGCCGCCGACACCAATGCCGTCGACGAGCTGCTCACCGCCGCCGAGACGTTGCTGCCGCGTACCGCGCTGGAGTGGTACCGCGCCCTGCTCGGCTCCACCTGGTACCAGCACGTCCGCCGGGACGCCGCCCAACGGCTGCGCGGCCTGCTCGAAGAACTCGCCCGCCGCGCCGACTGGACCACCCACAGCAGCTGGCCCACCTGGCAACGCCTCCAGCACGCCAGCGGCTGGCGACGCAGCAGCACCGCCCGCTGGCTCGCCGAACTACAACGCCAGGGCTGGCTACTTCGCATCGAGGGCGGCACCACCCCCCAGTACCGGCCCCTGGCCCTGCAACACCTCTCCGGTAACCGGGCCGCGGTCTACCAGCTGCGCGTCCCCGCCTCCGAAGCCGCCCAACGGGCGATCCCCACCACCCCGGACCCGACCACCCCGACCCCCGACGCCGGCCCCGCACCGACCGCTACAGACACAACTTGGACCCCAACCCACCCACCTACAGATCTTTCAAAGACTTCTACAGGGGTTCCTACACGCGCGAGGGCGCGCGTCCACAGTTCCCAGCTCAGCCCACCTTCCCGAGGCGATGGAGGCCCTCACGGGCCCGGCCAGGACGAACAGCAGGGCGGCCATTTCGACCACCGGGTCCCGGTCACCCCCGCCGAGATGCTCGCCGCGGCCGCCGAGCTCCGCACCGACCCCGCCCTGCGCCGCCTGACCCCACGCTGGATCCGCTCCATCACCCGCCCGTACTGGCAAGCCGGATGGACCAACAACGACCTGCGCTACGCCCTCGACCACCGACCCACCCACGACGGCCCCGCACGCCCCGCCCACCGCTGCCCCGCCCACCAACTCCGCCACCCCGACGGCTGGCTACGCCACCGCCTCAGCTGGTGGCACGACTCCAACGGACCCCTCGTCTCCCCCACCGTCGACCGCCGTCAACGCGACACCACCGCACACACCCACGGCCACGCCGCCGCCCACCGCCTCCCCTACGGCGCCACCGACCTGCACCCCACCAACCTCGCCGCCACCCCCGACGAACGCACCACCGCCGCCTCCCAACTCGTCCGGAACTGGGCCAGCGAGTTCCACGCCCGCCGCAACGCCCCCCGCCCCGACGCCGACGTCGCCACCCCCCAGAGCCGCACCCACCACCTCAACCAGATCACCAAGACCCTCCACCAAGGCCGAGACACACACCCGATAACCCAGCCCCAGCCCGCCCCGACCAGCCCGACCCCACCGCCCGAGCCCACCACCGGCAGCGCACACGAACGCGCCCTCGCCCGCGCCCGCGCCGAACGCCACGGACCACGCCGAACCCCCCGCCCCTTCCGCGCCCGGAGGTTCCGATGACCGCCCAACCTCTCGACACCACCGCCCCCACCCGCGGCACCTTCGATCGGCAGCCGCCGCAGGATCTCACCGCCGAGCAGTCGGTGCTGGGCGGGATGCTCCTGAGCAAGGATGCGATCGCCGACGTC
>NZ_JBFAON010000047.1:0-7132 GCF_040659795.1 Pseudonocardia sp. NPDC049635 | reverse complement strand
CCGACAACATCGGACATCCACCCGGGGGGCCACCAGCCAACGGGGCCTGTTGACCGGGCAACCAAGGCCCGTTCTGTCCGGCTCACTCGCTGACGGGAACTAAGTTACGCCACGGTGTCCGGGCGCGTCAAACCGGGGTCCCAAACAGCCGCTGACCTGCACCAACCCTCCGAGGAGGGTGTCAGGGCGCCAGCTGGACCCGAACCGACCGTGCGACGAGCGGTCGCTCGCTCGGCTCCCCCCGCATCCTGATTGACCAGCGCCGATCGCGCAAGGGCAGCCGCCGATCGACCGTCGCGAAGTCCGAGGGGGACGTCGTTCGTCCTGCAGTCCCGGGCCACCGGCGATCGCCACGTTTTTTTTCGACCGTCCGGCGCAGGCCGGGTGGCCGACGAACGGTCCCGCCCGTACCGACGGGACGCGTCCGACAGACCCGGTACCCGGCGCGACACGATCACCGGCGGAGCACGGCCGCTCGCCGTGCCGCGCGGCACCCCCGCCCCGAGCGAGTCAGACTGCCCGGGTGCTGATCACCGGAGATGTCCTCGACCCCGTCCTGCACCGGCTGCGGGCCGACGGCGGTCCGAGCGCCGCCCGGTGGTGTCGCGCTCCGGGTGCGACCAGCCGGGTGCGGGCCACGTTGGTCCACGACGGCATCGCGGTCGAGACGGGCGACGGTGTGTTCTGTGTCGTCCGCGCCTGCCCGCTGATCCTGCCGATCCGCACCCGTTCGGTGGATCGGATCGCCGTCCCGCTGCTCCTGCCGCTGCTGTGCGACATGAGCGGGCTCTTCGCCGAGCTACGGCGCGTACTCGCCCCGCACGGCCTGCTCTCGCTCCTGCTGCCGGCGCCCGCGTCGTTCGGCTGGCGCGGCGGCGAGCTCCGCCGTGCGGTGCGGGCGTCGTGGCGGCATCGCTCAGCGGTCGAGCACCCGGAGTGGTTGGCGTCGTCGGCCGACTTCGCGGTGCTCGCCGACGACCGCCTCGATTTCACCCTCGACGGAGCCGCCACGGACCGTCGGGCCGCCGTGGCCGATCTGTGCGGGGCGGGCGTCTACCCGCCCGACCTGCCGGCGTCCGCGCGGGCCGGACTGGTCGCACACCGCACCGCGGCGTACCGGGTGCGCCTGCGCCGGATCGTCGCCCGCCGATGACCCGGCGCCGACCGGTCAGTTCGTGGTGCTGATCTCGGCGGCCGCCCCCGCGACCCGGAGGTCCTGCGTCTGTTCCGCACCGTCCGGCAGCTCGACGACGTCGGCGACGATCGCCGTGATGTTGTCCGGCCCGCCGCCCTCGTTCGCGAGGTCGATCAGCCGGGGCACGATCTCCTCCGGGGCGGCGTCGGCGGTGAGCTCACGCCGGAGCGCGTCGTCGTCGAGCACCGCGGTGACGCCGTCCGAGCAGAGCAGGAACCGGTCGCCCTCGCGGATGTCGATCCGGTCGAGATCGGGCTCCGGCGCGTGATCGGTGCTCAGCGCCCGCATCAGCACCGAACGCCGGGGGTGGTGGGCCGCCTCCTCGGCGGTGATCTGGCCCTCGTCGACGAGCTGCTGGACCATCGTGTGGTCGTGGGTCAGCTGGGTCAGCCCGCCGTCGCGGAGCCGGTAGATGCGCGAGTCGCCGATGTGGGCGAGGGCGAGCTGGTCACCGGTCAGCAGCAACGACACCACCGTCGTCCCCATCCCTCGGGTGTCCGGGTCCTCCCCTGCACGCCGGGACAGCCGCTCGGTCGCGTCGACGAGCGCGGCCGTCATCTCGGCCGCGAGGTCGAGACCGGTGAGGTCCTGGGGCAGCCGGGCGTCCAGCTCGGTGAACGCAGCCACCGTCGTCGCGCTCGCGATCTCACCGTGGGCGTGACCACCCATCCCGTCGGCCACGATCAACAGCCGGCCGGTCGTCGCGCCGGAATCCTGGTTCGACGTCCGGCGGCGACCCACATCCGACCCGATCGCGGATCGCAGTCCCAGAACCATGGGAACAGTATGGACGTGGCCCTCCACCGGCGTCGCAGGCGAGGCCCCTTTGGCGGCTGCTTCAACCGTACGGATGGTGGTGGCCGCCCCTCCGGCGCCCGCGGGCCGACGTCGGATGAGCGATCGGCTGCCCCGGTCGCTACGGTTGGACCGCGCACCGCCGCGCTGGTGACGGTACGCGCAGCCTCCGTAGCTCAGGTGGATAGAGCATGGCCCTTCTAATGCCGTGGTCGCAGGTTCGAGTCCTGCCGGGGGCACGCTCACCGCTGCGGTCGGTCGCAGGCCGCAGCGCGCGGACCACGTCGTCGGACGGCGACCGCCGTGGGCCCGCGGTGACGCGTGCGTGAGGCCCCGGCTCACCGCTCTCGACCGGCTCGGGGCCTCGGTCCGCCCTCGGCGCTGAGATCACCCGCTGTCCCTGCCGGGCCCGGCTCTCTACCCTGCAACGGTGCGAGTTCTGGTGGTCGAGGACGACGACCGGGTGGCCCGCGGACTGGTGCGGGCCCTGCTCCGCGCGGGGTACCGGGTCGTGCGCGCCGCTGACGTCACCGAGGCGCTCGACCTGATCGACGAGCAGGTACCCGATCTCGCGCTGGTCGACATGGGCCTGCCCGACGGGCACGGCAGCGCGGTGGTGCGCAGGCTGCGGGAGCAGCCCGCCACCGGTGTGCTCGTGGTGACCGCGCAGGACAGCGAGGCCGAGCGGGTCGTCGGGTTGCGCGCGGGTGCCGACGACTACGTCGTGAAGCCGTTCAGCCTCGCCGAGCTGCTCGCCCGGATCGAGGCGGTGAGCAGGCGGACCCGGGCGCTGCGCCAGGCCGTGGCGCCCTCGGCCGTCGTGCACCGCTGGGGCACCCTCGAGCTCGACGTGACCGCTCGCACCGTGCGGGACGGTGCCGATGGATGGTCGGCGACGCTCACCGCGATCGAGTCCGCGGTGCTGGCGCTGCTGTTCGACCGGGCCGGGCAGCCGGTGGAGCGCGGTTTCGTGATCGACCAGGTCTGGGAGGCGCCCACCGAATCCAGCTCGCGGACCCTGGACACGCACATGGCGACGCTGCGCGGCAAGCTCGGCGACCGGGTCACGATCCGCACCCTGCGCGGCGTCGGCTACCAGGTCGGCCCGTGAGACGCCGGCTGGTCGTGGCGATCACGCCACTGCTGGTCCTGCTGATGCTCGGTGTGCTGGTTCCGACCGCGGGCACGGTCGCCGAGCGGCACACGGCCACGCTGGTGGCCGACCGGTTGAGCGACGCGAGCCGCTTCTCGGTGCTGGCGCACACCGCGCTCACCGGCGGGACCGAACTGCGGGCCGAGCTCGTCCGCCTCTACGCGGAACTCGACGAGTACGCCGACCTCTACGACACCCCGATGTGGTTCCTCGATCGTGAGCAGCTGGTGCTGCACGCCACCGACGGTTCGCCGCCGCCGGAGCAGGCGGAAGCCCGGCTGACCGGGGTGCTCGCCGGGCAGCTGCCCCCGGTGGAACGCACCGTCTGGCCGTGGCGCGGCGAGCCCGAGCTGATCGTGACCCCGGTCGGGCGGGACTCGCAGGTCGTCGCGGCCCTGGTGCTCGCCGTCCCGACCGACTCCGTGCGCGCCGAGATCCTGGGCGACTGGGCCCTGCTCGGCGGATTGTTCGCCCTGGTCGCGGCGCTGGCGGTGTGGCTGGTCGGCCCGATGACCCGGTGGATCCTCCGCCCGGTCGCCGACCTGGAACGCAGCGCCGCCGCGGTCCGGGCCGGTCAGCTGGACACCAGGGCAGCTCCCGACTCGGGACCGCCCGAGCTGCGCAACCTCACCGCGGGTTTCAACGACATGGTCGAGGCCGTCCGTCGCACCATCGAGCGCCAGCAGCGGTTCGTCGCCGACGCCGCCCACCAGCTGCGCAACCCGATCGCCTCGGTCCGGTTGTCCGTGGAGAACCTGGAACCGCACCTGGCGTCCGACCCCGACGCGCGGGGCGCCTACTCCGACGCCGTCGACGACCTCGACCGGATGAGCACCGTCCTGAGCAGCATGCTCGCCGCCACGGCGGTCGCGGACCGGCCGGCGAGTGCCGGGCGGGTCGGCGACGCGCTCGGTCACCGGACGGAGACCTGGCGTGCGGTCGCCGAGCAGGCCGGGATGACCTTCGCCGACGACCTGGCCGGGACGGCCACCCGGGTGCGTGAACCGACCGGCGGGCTCGCCGCGACCGTCGACGAGCTCGTCGCGAACGCCGTCCGGCTCTCCCGTGGCAGTTCGCTGACGGTCCGCGGCCGGCCGAACGGGTCCGGGTACCGGATCGAGGTCGTCGACGACGGGCGCGGGCTGGACGAGGAGGGCCGGCGGCGCGCGACGGAACGCTTCTGGCGCAGCCCGCACGACCAGAACGTCGCCGGCACCGGGCTGGGGCTGGCCATCGTCGCCCAGGTGCTCGACGACGCCGGCGGGTCGCTGGAGCTGACCGGGACACCCGGCGGGGGCCTGACCGCCGTCGTCCGGGTGCCGCCACCCTGAGCGCCGCTCAGGGCTTGCGCTCGCGGAACCAGCGGCGCGCGCCCGGGTGCAGCGCGATCGGGGTGGTCGCGGCGCCGGTGCGCGGATTGATCTGACTGGCCTCGCCACGCACCCGGGACAGCTCACCGGCGTGCTCGAACAGCATCGCGGTCAGCCAGTTCGCCAGCTGCTCGTCCATCGAGGGCTGTACCCCGAGCAGGGTCGGGACCGCCAGCGCGGGAGCCGCCTCCATCGGCGGGTACATCGTCGCGGGCACCACGACCGGCAGGTACTCCAGGGGATGGGCCCGCACCAGCGGCTCCATCTGCGCGGTCAGGTCGAGCAACCGGACCGACCCGTCCCGTGCCAGCTCGGTCACGGCGGGCGTCGGCATCCCGGTGAGGCTGAGCACCGCGTCCACCTCACCGGTGCGGAACGCGCGTACCGAGTCGGCCTGGGAGTAGCTGCGCAGGTCGGCCTCGCTGCCGGCCTGTTCCAGCAACCGGCGGGCCAGGTACCGGGTCCCGGACAACGGCATCCCCGCGGCGAGCGTCGCACCGTCGAGATCACGCAGGTCCCGTGCGTCGCCGGCGGCCGGGACGAGCACGTGCATCACCGAGTCGAAGACCCGGGCGAGCGCCACGACCTGGCCGCTGTGGGCGGCGGCGACGTCAACGTTGACGAACGCCATCTCGACCTGGCCACCGGTCAGCATCGCCATGTTCTCCGGCGCCGCGTCGGTGTACACCAGCTCGACGACCGGCCTGCCCCACGCACGGTCGAGCACACCGGCCAGCGCCAGGCCGATCTCCCGGTAGACCGCGCCCTCCGGCCCGGTGGCCAGCCGGAACGGCTCGGGCGGGCGCGGCGGCGCCGCGGCACAACCGGACACCAGCCCGCCGCCCAGCGCCAGCCCGGCCACGGCACCGGTGGTGCGCAGCAACGCGCGGCGGGTGAGCCCGGTCATGCCAGGAGGGTACGGCGCCACCGCGACCGTTACGTCAAGCCAATCCCAAGAAACCGTCAACGGAGTGGAAGGCCGGCCCGTCACCGGGGAGCCTCCCCCCAGCATCGTGACGCGAGGGAGCGAACCATGAGCAGTCCCACGGCGGACCAGGGACCACCGAAGGTGGACAGGTCGAAGCGGAAGCGGACACCCATCTGGAAGCACCTGTACTTCTGGGTGCTGATCGGCATCAGTGCCGGAATCCTCGTCGGGCTGCTGCTGCCCGAGGTCGGTGCGCAGATGCAGTGGCTGGCCACCCTGTTCATCAGCCTGGTGAAGGTGGTGATCGCCCCGGTCATCTTCGCGACCGTCGTCGTCGGGATCGCCGGTCTGGGCAACCTCGCCAAGGTCGGCGGCCTCGCCCTGCGGACGGTCGTCTACTTCAACGCCACCACCGTGGTCGCACTCGGCCTGGGTCTGATCACGATCAACCTGGTCGCACCGGGCGCCGGCCTGGGTTATGACCGCGAGACCTTCGACGGCTCCGCGGCGAACGACACCATCGAGTCCGCGGGCGCCGCCGCGGGTGGTGGTTTCACCGACTTCATCCTGAACCTGGTGCCGAGCTCGTTCGCCTCGGCGTTCGTCGACGGCCAGCTCCTGCAGGTGCTGCTGCTGGCCATCCTGGTCGGTGTAGCGATCACCATGCTCGGTGAGCGCGGCAAGGGCGTCGTGTACGCCCTGGACTCGTTCGCCAAGGTCATGTTCGGCGTGATCAAGCTGGTCATGTGGGTCGCCCCGGTCGGCGCGTTCGGCGGGATCGCCTACACCATCGGCGAGCACGGCAGCGCGATCCTCGGCAGCCTGGCGCAGTTCATGGTCACCTTCTGGGTGACCTGCCTGCTGTTCATCTTCGTCTGCCTGGGCCCGATCTGCCGGCTCGCCGGGTTCTCGATCCTGAAGTACATCCGCTACATCAAGGACGAGCTGCTGATCGTGCTCGGCACCTCGTCGTCGGAGACGGTGCTGCCGCGGATGATGACGAAGCTGGAGGCGGCGGGAACGCCCAAGCACGTCGTCGGTCTGACCATCCCGACCGGGTACTCGTTCAACCTCGACGGCACCGCCATCTACATGACGATGGGTGCGATGTTCATCGCCCAGGCCTTCGGCGTGGACGTCCCGCTGAGCACCCAGATCGGCCTGCTGCTGTTCATGCTGATCTCCTCGAACGGCGCAGCCGGGGTCTCCGGCGCCGGGCTGGTCACCCTCGCCGCCTCGCTCGCCGCGTTCGACCACATCATCCCGCTGGTCGGCCTGGCGCTGATCGTCGGCATCGACCGGTTCATGTCCGAGGGCCGTGCGCTGACCAACCTCACCGGCAACGGGATCGGCACCCTGGTGATCGCCCGCTGGACCGGGGAGCTCGACCGCAAGCGCCTCGACGACGTCCTGAACGACCCCGGCCAGGTCGACGTCGACGAACTGATGAAACTGGAGGCCCTGGGGCACGGTCCGCTGGACGCCTCGGCGCAGGCCTCCGAGCGCAAGGCGGCCATCGCCACCGTCGGCACCGATGCCGGTGCGGCGCAGACCGGCCGGGACCTGGAGGCCGGTCCGGGACGCTGAGCGCGAGAACCGTGGGCAACCCCCCCCGCCGCCGGGGGGGGGGGGTTGGTGGTGGGCCGCGCCGGGGGGGCACGCGGCGCTGGCGCCCCCCCCCCAGGCCCGGA
>NZ_JBFAON010000046.1:0-10871 GCF_040659795.1 Pseudonocardia sp. NPDC049635 | reverse complement strand
GGCCACCTGCCCTCGAAACGGTTCGGCGCGAACCAGGCCTGGCTGATCCTGCAGACCCTGGCCCACAACCTCGGCCGCTGGAGTGCCCGACTCGCCGGACTCGCCGCGACCCCACGCCAGACGATCAAGACCCTGCGACGCCGCTACCTCACCGTCGCCGCCCGCCTGACCCGCCACGCCCGCCGCTACCGGCTGCGACTACCCATGCACTGGCCCTGGACCACCGCACTCCTGCACGGTCTTCAGCTCCTGCGCGCCCTGCCCGGACCGGCCGGCTGAGCACCCCGCCGCCACTGACCACCCACAACCCTGAGGACCCGGAAACCCAGTCCCAGGCACGCCCATGCCCAACACCCCACCCGAAGATCAACAAAGAGAACGAGAACAACCGCCACAGGGAGCGGTGGATTCAGGCTCAGGCCTGCAGCTGGGCCCAGACCTCCTGGTCGCGCTCCGCGGTCCAGATGATCGGACGCTCGATGCCCGACAGCTCGTCCCACACGCGCGAGACGTCGAAGGGCAGGCAGTGCTCGAAGATCGGCCAGTGTCCGTAGTCGTCCACCAGTGCGGCGTGGGTGGCCTCGAAGGCCTCCTTCAGCGAACCGCCACGCTCCTGCACGGTGCCGACCTCACGCAGCATGACCTGCAGGAACCCGCGGGTCTGCTCGATCGCGGCGTCGACCTCCGCGCTGCCGCGGCTGACCGCTCCGCGCCCGCCGACGAGCTGCTCGGCACCGAGCGCCTTCACACTGTCGAGCGTGCTGGACGCCCAGTCGCGGTGGAAGGCGTCGCCGGTGTAGAGCGCGGCCTGGGCCTCGACGAGGTCGCCCGCGAAGAGGATCTTCCGCCGGGGCAGCCAGGCGGTGATGTCGCCCTCGGTGTGCCCGCGCCCGTGATACCGCAGCACGAGGTCGCCGCGGTCGCCTCCGAGATCGATCGTGAGCCGGTCGGCGAAGGTGAGGGTCGGCCAGGTCAGGCCGGGCACCGAGTCGGCGGCTTCGGCCAGCCGCGGCATCCGGGCGAACTCGGACTCCCAGTCCTGCTTGCCGCGCTCGGCCACGAGGTCGCGGGTGATCTCGTGCGAGACGATCGTCTGCGCGTCGAAGGCGCTCGCGCCCAGGACCCGGACCGCGTGGTAGTGGCTCAGTACCAGGTAGCGCACCGGTTTGTCGGTGTGCTCGCGCAGCTTCGCCAGCCACTTCTGCGCGGCGACGGGGGTGGCGAGGGCCTCGAAGCACACGAGGAAGTCCTCGCCCTCGATCGCGCCGATGTTGGGGTCACCCTCGGCGGTCAGGGCGTAGACGCCGTCGGCGAGCACTTCGAGGGTCTGCTCCTTCGCAACGGTCTCGGCTGACGAGGCGAACGGCTTGGCCATGAGGCGGTCCTTCCACGGTCGATGCAGGGCATGGGCCCGTGAAGCGGGCGAGAGCTCTGCGGCAGAGCGGGGGACGGGCGCGGGACGGACACCAGGCGCCTCCTCCCACCGTCGGGAGCTTCGTCAGAAGGTCGACGACCGTCTGGTCAAAGCCTTGATGAATAGCACCGTACGCACGTTCGTCGGCGCCAGCGGTCGGCACTACCCCGCCGACCTGGTCCTCCTCGGCGTCGGGGTGCGTCCCTGCGACGACCTTCGCCCGGGAGGCCGGCCTGGCCGCCGCGAACGGGATCGTGGTCGACGAGCACCTGCGGACGTCGGACCCGTCGATCTTCGCGGTCGGTGACTGCGCCCGCTTCCCCCTCGGACCCGATGGTGTCCTGCAGCGCTTCGAAGCCGTGCAGAACGCCACTGACCAGGGCACGACCGGCTGCCCGGTCTGCGCACCGGCGAGCGCCGCTCCGAGGAATGGTTCGTACGGTGTCGCGTCCCTGGAGAAGGGCAAGCCCGGGTACTGCGTCGACACCCGCACACTGCTGACCTGGTTCCCCGGCAGTCGGCGCGACGGCCGTGCACGCGTCCGCCCCGGTGAGCCCACGGCCTCCGGTGGAGCTGCGGTCCGCCGCGCCGCCCGGTGAACTCACGGACCGGCACGGCTGGTGTAGGCGTGCCCGGTGGGGTGGTGGTGCGGACGGTGTGCGGTTCCTGGCCGAGCCCGTCGTGGACGGTCTCGACCCGCCAGCCGGGGACCTCGCGGACCCGGTTGCCGCGCACACACACCGCGCGCCCATTGGTGAGGCTGGTGGGCCCACCGGCGCGGGCGGGAACGATGTGGTCGATGTGGCGGGCCGGTGCGTCGCAGTACGGGTCCCGGCAGCGGTCGCCGTCGCGGATCCGGACCAGCGCGGCGAGAACCCCGTCGAAGCAGCGCCGCCGCGGGTCGGCGCCGATCAGGGGCCCGCCGGCGGGGCGGGTGAACAACCGCCTCCACCATGACTTCCCGCCGGTCGCACCGAGGATGTCGCGGGCGATGCGGGCGGGCACCGGCCCGTGGCCGACGATCTCCGCGACGGTGGGGCCGTCGGGGTCGACGAGGGCGTCGACCGGCAGCACGATCCCGACCTCGACGTTCACATCGGCGGCGGTGGCCTGCCCGGTGAGGCGCTCGACGAGGGTGTCGGCCATGACCTGACACCGGTTGCGCGCCGGCCCGGCGCGGCCGGCCGATCCGCTACCGGGTGGCTCACCGCCGGGGGCCGTGCTACCGGTGGTCGCGGTGTCGGCGGCCTTGCGCAGGCTCGCCAGACACGCCACGGCCTGCTCCACCGGCAGCAGTGCACTGAGGACGGCCATCGTGTCCGGCGCGGGGCGCAGTGTCACCCGCCGGTCGGCACGCGCGGTGCGACCGCGGGCGGTGTAACCGGCGGGGTCGGCCTGATAGGCCAGGCGCTTCGCGGTCGCGGCGGCCTCCCGGGCGCCGAGATCCTCGATCCCGGCCGCAACGATCCGGGTGTCGACCTCGCGACGCCGCTGCGGGTCGAGGTGGCGGGTCTCGGACACGACCCGCTCGGCCGTGTCCTCGGAGATCGCTGCGCCCCGTAGCAGGGCCCGCGTGCCCGGCAGATCGCAGTGCAGGGCTCTGGCGGTGGTCAACCGCCGTGACCCCGCATACGGCGAGATCCGGCATGCGAGGGCGACCTGGTCGGCGACACCGCGACCGACCGCGGCCGGATCGAGGGCACCGGTAGCGATCTGGAACTCCACCTGGGCACGGGCGAACGCGACGATCTCGGCGTGTTGTGCCGCGGCGACCACGGCACGAAGACGTTCGAGCAGGGCGATCCGATCGATGTGGACGGCGGACTCGGCCCGCAAGCCCTCGGCCGCACCGGCCGACGCGGCGGGACCGGCTTCGACATCGGCTCCGACCTCGGGGCCGGGTTCGGCCAGCGCGGTCAGCCGGTCGAGGATCGCCGTGAGGTCCGCGCTGATCGCGTCCCCCTGACGACTCGCCGATTTCGACCACATGTTCGAACAATAGCCTTTCGCCAGGAAAAACACCAGAGCGTTCACCGACCCGAACCGTCACCCGGTGATCCACCGAAGCGGTGCGCGGGTAACAGCCGGAGTTCCGCTTCCTTCTCCCGCCACTCCCTGGGAGGCCCGGAACATGGCTTCGATCCGAACGGTCCGTGCCGCGTAGACGCCCGGCCCGGGTACGGGCCCGCCATCGTCGTCGGCGGCATCCGACGGTGATCCAGGGCGTTCCGCTCTCGACCGGCCGCGCCCTCGACCAGGCGATGCACGCCCTACCGCGACATCACCGCGCGTCGCTCCGTCGCCGGATCGCCCGTCGCGGCGCCCTGTTCCTGGACACGACGATCAACAAGCCGGCGCTCGACCCCGCCCTGCCGTGGTGGTGGCGCCGCAGTGGTGGGCACCGCGTCATCGGTGCAGCTCGCCGCCTCGCGGGCGGGTTCGAGGTTCAGCCGGATCGGTGTGCGGCGTCCGCGTCACCGCCGATGTTGCGGGCCGCGTCCTCCAGCCAAGCCCAGAGCTCCTCCTCCCGGCCCACGTCGTAGGACTCCTTCGAGGACGGGGCGACGTGGGTGCGGTGGATGTAGGACCCGGTGGGCGCCGCGGTGACGCCGAGCACGGCGTCGGCCAGCTTGCGGCCCGCGGCGGACGGGGTGTCGACCAGCGGGGTGAGCGCGAGGGCCGGGACCACGTACCGCATCAGCACGTCGGAGACACCTCCGGCGTCGCGGGCCAGGCCGGTGCCGATGACCAGGCTCGGGTTGTACGCCACGATGTCGACCCCGGCGGGCAGCCTGCGGGCCCACTCGTGGACCAGGTGGATGCCGCCGAGCTTGCTGGTGGCGTAGGCCCGCCGGCCCGCCCGGACCGTGCTGGGCCGCGGGTAGGCGCCGGGCCGGAACAGCACATCCGGCGTGGTCCAGCCGGTGGACGGGAAGGTGCCCGCGGTGTGCCGGAGATCCCCGAAGTGGGCATCGCTCACAGTGACGACGACCCGCGCGGGCGCGTGCAGGTGCGGATGCAGCCTGCGCAGCAACAGATGGGTCGCCAGCACGTTGACGGCGAACGTCGTCTCGTAACCGTCGACGGTGGTGTGGACCGCGCTGTCGAGGTGCACTCCGGCGTTGAACACCATTGCCCTCAGCGGCGGCAGCCCGCCCTCGTCGAGCAGATCCTCCACCAGGGACGCGGCGGAGTCGATGCTCGCGGTACTCGCCAGATCGACGTCGATGGTGGAGACGTGCGGGGTGAGAGCCTGCAGCCGAGGGAGCACCTGCGCGGCGGATTCGGTCCGGCCGAGGACGAGCAGGTGGGCGTCCGGGGTTCGCCGCAACAGCTCCTCGGCGGCGGCGAGGCCGATGCCGCGGGTCGCGCCGGTCATGGCGATCGTTCGCGTGGGGGTGGGCACTGGGGTCCTCCGTCTGGGTCGGTGACGGCTCCGCGGGTGATCCGGTGGGCCCGCGACCGTCGGGACCGACTCTGCGGGCCGGCAGGCAGACGGATAAGGCCCCGGTGAGCCTGGTCCCGGCAGGACCACCCTCCAGCACGGAGGCGGCGGGCAGACTGGTGCGGTGCGGACTGCGGGAAGTGCTGATCTCGGGAGCTATCTCCGTCGCCGGCGGGCCATGATGGCCCCACCGGCCGGTGCGGACGGATCCCGGCACTCCCGTCGCCGGGTGCCGGGGCTGCGCCGCCAGGAGCTGGCGGAGATCTCGTCGATCTCCGTCGAGTACTACACACGGCTCGAACAGGGCCGGGCGCCACGCCCCTCCCGCGACGTCCTCGCCGCCCTCGCGCGGGCCTTCGGGCTCACCGCCGTCGAGCGCGACCACCTGTTCCGGCTCGCGGGAGAGTTGCCGCCCTCGCCGTCCGCACCGTCCGACGCGGTCCGCCCGGGGCTGGCGCGCCTGATGGAGAACCTCGCTTCGACCGTTCCGATGACGGTGCACGACGGCCGGCTCGACGTGGTGGCCGTCAACGCCGCCGCCGGGGAGATGTTCGGCTCGGTGATCGGGGACGGGCACTACGGCCGCAACATCGTGCACCGGGCCTTCACCTCGCCGGCCTTCACCGAGGTCCTCGACGACGACGGGATGGACCACCTGCTCCGGGTGGCCGCGGCGGAGCTGCGCGCCGCACTGGCCCGCTACCCCGACGACCCCTATCTTCTCGGTGTGCTCCAGGACCTGACAGGCCGCAGTCCCGGGTTCCGGGAGCGTTGGGGACACGGAGAGGTGGGGGTGTGGCGGTCGGCGTTCAAGCGCATCCGGCACCCGGACCGTGGCTGGCTGGACGTCGACACCGAGATGCTCCATGACCCGGAACGCGACCATTGGGTGATGCTCTACACGGTGCGGGCCGGTCCGCTCGACGACGAGTGTGTCGCCCGCAGGGCCTCCGAGAACCCGCCTGGTCACGTCGCTTCCGACCGGAGGCTTGTCCGACCTGATCAGGCGCCGCCGGTCATGAGGGTCTGGACCGCAGCGACGAGCTCAGCGACGCGACGGGGACGGGGGCGGCTCTCGCACAGGGAGCCGCCGTCGTCTCAGCTCGGCGTTGACCGGTCCGCCTCGACCGACGCGTCGGCGGTGGGCAGGTAGAACGCGGTGGTGGCCTCGACCGCGGCCGCAACCTGGTCCGGTTTCCCGCCGGCGGCCAGGTGGGCCTCACCCCAGGCGACGGCGCTGCGGCGGCTGAACTCGCGTCCGGCGGGTGACACCTGGAACCGGTCGTGGTCGAGCGTCGCGCCGTCGCCGAGGAAGCCGGCGAGGGCGAGGAGGTGCAGATCCCAGCCGACACCGCCGGCGCCGGGGCCGAAGGTGGGAAACATGGGCTCGCCGACGGCCGCGGAATGAATCAGCTCGAACTCGGTGTCACCGGCCGAGCCAGGAGACAGGCGCATCTCGACCTCGCTCGTGCCGGGCCACTCGTCGGCCTCGGGCCCGAACATCCAGGAGACCCGCAACAGGCGCGGCGGGTCGCAACGCAGGATCTCACCGTGCTCACCACCGTCCAGCTCGAACGCCCCGCCGGGGCGCAGGTCGCCGGTGACCGGCTTCATCCAGCGGCTCAGTCGCTCCGGGTCGGTGATGGCGTCCCACACGTCGTCGAGGCGCGCGTCGTAGCGACGCCGCAGCTCGATGGTGTAGGCCTCACCGGCGGGTAGCGTCGCCGTGCCCATCCTCCGGCGGGCGGCAGCCAGTTCGTCGAGTACGTCCTTCACCGTCGTGTTCCCTTCGCTGATGAATCGGGTTCGTCCGCGTCGAGGCGCTGATCCCGCAGCCGGCGGAAGCGGCCCCACCACGCGTCGACCCCTGAGACAGCCCGAACTCGGCCCGTATCACCTCTGTGACCGCGCCCGCGATCTGTTCACTTCGACCAGCAGCTCCCGGACGCGCCTAGTCGACGGGAACGTCGAACGCATGCACGAGCGCCGACTCTAATAGGATGAATTTATATAAGTCAAGGACGATACTCTTGAGATCTCGACCGCTCCGGTGGACGTCGAAGGTCGCACCGGACGACCCGCTCAGCCGTTCGAGCTTGCGGTCGGAACGCGGCAGCCACTGCGTGAGGGTGCCCGCCGGATGCTGGCCGAGGCACTGCAGGCCGAGGTCGACGTGAGGAGATCGCTACCCCGCCGCACTCCCCTGATCTCCGAGTGGTGTCGGGTTCGGACGGAGCCCGGCCGCCGGAGGCATCACAGACGACCACCAGCCTTGTTGGCTCGCACTTCACGCAGTGGCAGGCTTGGCCGATGGAGATCGTCGGAGTGGATCCGCGAGATCAGCGCTGGGAGTGCGACCGGCCCCGGTACCGCGTCTACTTCTACGAGGGGACCGCCTCCGACGAGTACGAGGTCCGTGGGGCCGACGATGTCCACGCGGTCATCAGATGGGCGGAGAACGACAGCGCCGGGCGTCCGTACGTGCTCTACGTAGGTGTCGATCAGGACGGCCTCGGACTGCTGAGACTTGCGGGACGAGACCCCAATGACGTTCCGGGCCCGTCGGACGCCGTCACGCCTGTGTGGTTCGCCTCCGACTCGGGGGATGGTCGGCCGCCTCGGTCGCAGGGGGCCGGATAGCCGGCCCCGCGCCGCCGCCAGGCGGCGCCTTGATCAAGTGTCGAGGCACCGAAGCTCGCCGAGGCCGTGAACCCGCGCGTCGTGCTCAACCACGGTCAGGCACGCACTCTGTTCGCGGCTGTTCGGCAACTGCGCTCAGGCCCGCCGCTCGTCGCGTTCTTCGCGGTCATGTACTACGCCGCTCTGCGTCCCGGCGAGGCCGTGGATCTTCGCAAGGAGGCGTTGGCCCTGCCGGAGTCCGGGTGGGGCGAGCTGTACCTGAGCACGTCGGCTCCGGCTGCTGGTCGGTCGTGGAGCGAGCCCGGGACCCGTCGTGAGCCTCGCCAGCTCAAACCCCGCAGTGTGGACGAGGTGCGGGTGGTACCGAGCCCACCGGAGCTGACCGCGATCCTGCGCGAGCACCTGGCCGACCACGGCACCACATCGGACGGTCGCCTGTACCGCGGAGCGCGTGGCGGTGCCCTGTCCGAGAGTCACTACGGGCGTCTGTGGGCCACTGCCCGACTGACCGCGCTTTCGCCGGAGGAGGCCACCTCGCCGCTCGCCCACCGTCCGTACGACCTCCGGCACGCTGCGGTGTCGACGTGGCTCAACGGCGGTGTGCCGGCCACCCAGGTCGCCCAGTGGGCCGGGCACAGCGTCAACGTCCTGCTGCGGGTCTACGCCAAGTGCATCGCCGGTCAGGACGACGCTCTGCGCCGCCGGGTCGAGCAGGCTCTCCGCGACGGCCGTTCATGATCGCGTCCGTGATGCGTCCGTGAACACCCGTAGAAACCCGGTCACAGCCGGACGGACCCGGACAACGAAAAAGACCCCCGTTCTCAGCGTTTCCGCTGGTCGGGGGTCTCTTTCACCTGCTGTGGCTGGTCCAGGATTCGAACCTGGGAAGGCTACGCCGACGGATTTACAGAGAGCTGCCAAACCGGTCCTGACCTGCGGCGCGAGTACGGACCACCTATCCGCGTCCGCGTATCGTCCGTGAGTCGCACCGGCGGGGGCCTTCTCCCCCACATGCCCGGCCTGCTGGTGATCTCCTCGCGGCGCGGGTTCACCCCTGCCAGGCCGGGGAGTGGGGTGCAGGGCACGGGGTCCAGCCTTGCACCCCACTCCGCGGTCTGGCTGCCGTCTCGGCGCGCCGTGAGGAGGTCACCAGCCCTGCCGCACTCCCCTGATCTCCGAGCGGTGTCGGGTTCGGGCGGAGCCCGAGGGTCCTGGGCTTCTGCCCCACGCATCGGGAAGATGGCTGCATGGTTCGGTCGCATGTAGTCACCGGCGCCGGCCGTGGGGTCGGGCGCACCATCGCCGAGAAGCTGTTGGCCGATGGCGATGCCGTTGTCGTCCTGGAACGCGACCCGGCAGGCGCGACATGGCCCGAGGCTCACCCGGCCGGCCCTCGGATCGCCGTCGCGACCGGCAGCGCCGACGATCCGACGACCACTGAGCACGCCGCCGACCTCGCTCAGCAGATGGGCGAACTAACGGGCTGGGTCAACAACGCTGCGATCTTCCGTGACGCCGATCTGCACACCACAGCCCCCGAGGACCTCGTCGCGCTCATCAGCGCCAACCTCGCCCCGGTGCTGGTGGGCTCGGCGACTGCGGTACGCCGCTTCCGGGAACGGGAGACCGCCGGCTCGATCGTGAACGTATCGAGCCACCAGGCTCAGCGCGCTGTGCGAGGCGCCCTCCCCTACGCCACGGCGAAGGCGGCGATCGAGGGCTTCACCCGCGCCGCTGCCGTCGACTACGGGGCAGATCGGATCCGGGTCAACGCCGTTGCCCTGGGTTCCATCTCGACAGACCGTTATGAGGAGCTGCTCGACCGTCAGGACCCGGCTGCCGCGGACTTGACGCGTCGGCAGATGGCGGAGATCCATCCGCTGGGGCGTGTCGGCCGCGCCGACGAGGTCGCGGACACCGTTGCCTACCTGCTGTCGTCTGCGGCCAGCTTCATCAGCGGCGTGGTCCTGCCCGTCGACGGCGGACGAGCTGCTCGTGGCCAGGACCCGGAAGCACGCTGACGAATCACCTCACGGATCGGCGCTCCGTCGTGGCCCGGGGCCGGGTAGCCGAGTCCCGGCGCCGCGAACGGGCCGGAGGTGTAGTGAGCGAGCGACGGGGCCGGCGTGGCCGGCCCCGCGCCGCCGGGGGGGGGGGCGGGTATCTCAAGAGGGGGGGTAGGCGGAAAGCGGGGGGGGGTGGAATGGGTGTCCCGGCTGATGCTTGACGTTCCGGTCTCACCTGATGCTTGACGTTTGGGCCTGATCGGCTTTCCTGTCCGCTGTCCGTGCTGGTCAGCGGGTGGTGGGAGGCCGGGATTGGCCCTGGTGGACATGACCGTGGTCGAGCAGCGCTACCGCGCCGTGCTGGCCGTCGAGCAAGGCGAACCGCGCTACCAGGTCGCGGCTCAGTTCGGCGTCTCGCGCCAGACCCTGCACACCTGGATCACCCGCTACCGGATTGGCGGACACGTGGACCGACGGCTCGGTCGCTTAACGAAACAGGTCACATTTACGCAGCATTAGAGCATGGTTAGCGGTTCGGCGATACGCGCACGAAGGTTCAAGGGATATCATGCAGCCATGACCGAGATTCAGGTACTGAATGTGGGCCAGTTGGTCAAGTACACACCGCCGCGCGACCTAGATGTTCCCTTGTACCCAGATCACCCTGGGAAAATCGAGGATGTGATGCCCAACTATTACTGGATCTCATGGGTGGGGCGAGAGCGGACGGTCGCCAATCAAAGCGTGTACGAGTACGGATTCGTGACGCAGGTTGACGAGGAGGAGTATTCGGCGCTCGCGAACATGGTGCGCGAACTCGACGCCGCACACGGTCAGCCTGAGCCCTCCGAAGAACAGATTGAGTGGGCGCGCCGACGTAAGGACTGGAAGAACATCTAGTGCCGCACCTTGGGGACAGCGCGCCAATGACAGAGGGCGACCCACAATTGTGAAAGCGTGCGGTGTCGCAGTGTGCACTATCTGACTCAATTGCAAGATGACCTATAGTAGCGTCGGGATCGGAAAATATGTCACGCGCGCGACTCAACAGACGGGTCCTGCACCTCGCCGCGAAGAGCATTCAGGCGTAGTGAACCCAGTTTCCCGCCCTCTGCATACATCATTGCCAATTAGGTCCATCGCGAACACGCAGTTCCGCAGTATGCGGTTTACGAGGCGGCAGACCTGCCCGTCACCGACGATACTGAGTACCGACACTTGAGCGAGAAAATCCGACAGTTCGACGCGGAACTCGGTGCCCCACCCTCTGCTGTCAACGGATCCTGAAAATTGACCCCCGTGGGGTCCGGGGATTTTGACCCCCCGAGTGGTCTGTCAGTCCTGGTTGCTGCGTTGCTTGGCGAGG
>NZ_JBFAON010000045.1:0-15411 GCF_040659795.1 Pseudonocardia sp. NPDC049635 | reverse complement strand
TGGTCGCAGCGATCCTGCACAACGCCTCCAGCGTCGCCGTCGTCGGGAACAGCTCCCGGCTGATCCGCTACCGGCTCACCGGCTGAGGCACCGGCACACGTTCCGCCCGCTCGCGGATCCCGCGCAGCATCCGCCCGCTCATGAGCGCGCTCACCGGCACCACCAGCTCGATCATCAGCCGGGCCGCGAGGTCGCGCGGCCGGTAGCGCTCCCGCACCAGCAACCGGGTGCCGGCCACCCCGGCGGGGTCCGGCTCACCGGGCCGCAGCACGAAGGCCCAGGAGAACCGGAACGGCATGACATCGCGCTCACCCGGCCCCGGTGCGCCGAGCAGGACCAGATGCGCCGCGGGTTCCAGAGCCGCCACCCGCAACGCCACCTCCTGGGCCAGGTGCACCGGGTCACCGATCGCCAGGGTCTGCAGCTGCGGGTCGATCCGGTCGGCGCTGTGGATGCCGAGGCCGGCGAGATTCTCCAGCACGTCGTAGGAGTAGAACCCGCCGCGCCCCTGCCCCAGCTGCACCAGCCACGGCCACACCCGTTCCGGCGGGGCGGCCACCGACACCGCACGGGTGATCGACACCGTGGCGTCGGGCACCAGGACGTCCCCGGGCAGCGGGGCGCGTGCCTCGGCGCCGGTGCTCCCTCCGACGCGGGCGGCGCGCAGTGCCAGCGCGAACCCGAGCGCGGTTCCGGCCACCGCCAGTACGGTTCCCGTCCTCATCCACCGATCGTGCGCCCGGGCGGCACCGGGCCGGCAGGGGCGGTGGGCCCGGCACCCGGGGCCGTCCGGCCCGGACGGCCCCACCCGTCCCGGCCACTCCGGAAGAACTCGTTCGACGCCGGCCGGAACAGCAGGGCGAGCGCACCGAGCACCTCGGCGACGTGCAACGACCGCAGCCCGGCGGCGAGCAGCTCCGGCCCGGAGGCCGCGGCCAGGAACCCGGCGACGGTCGCACCCCCCAGCAGCGCCCGCAGCGGCTCGGCGACCAGCCACCACATCCCGACCACGCCGAACAGCCCGGCCACCGTCCACCGGACCGCCTCCCGGCCGGTGCACAGCTGGAGCACGAACACCGCGAGCACCAGGTGGACCGCGGCACCGGCGACGAGCTCAACCACGGTCGGGGCGGCCGGCCCGGCCAGCCGGACGAGTGACTCCACCACGCCGGACAGGATCGCGCCGAGCCACAGTGCCACGCTCACGGCGACGACGAGGGGCAGCGTCTGGTCGGCGGCGGGACGTCCGCCGGCGACCGTGCTCATCGCGGACCTCCGGGACGTGGTGGACCCACCACTCTCGTCCGCGGTGGCCCCCGCCCCCAGACGGTGCGCCCCCGGCCGCAGGTCGGGCCTGCACCAGTGTCAGGCGGCGTGCACCATGCGCACGAACAGCCCGTGCACCCGGCGGTCCCCGGTCAGCTCCGGGTGGAACGACGTCGCCAGCACCGGCCCCTGCCGCACCGCGACGGCCCGACCGGCCGCCTCCCCGGCCCCGGCCACCGGCGGGACCGTGGCGAGCACCTCGACCTCGCCGCCGGTCTTCTCCACCCACGGGGCGCGGATGAACACCGCGTGCACCGGGTCACCGGTCAGGCCGTCGAACTCCAGGTCGGTCTCGAACGAGTCCACCTGGCGGCCGAACGCGTTGCGTCGCACGACGACGTCGAGACCGCCGAGCTGGTGCTGGTCGGGGCGGCCGTCGAGGATCTCCTCGGCGAGCAGGATCATCCCGGCGCACGAGCCGTAGGCGGGCAGGCCGCCCCGGATCCGCTCGCGGAGGGGTTCGAGCAGGTCGAACGCGTCGAGCAGCTTCGACATGGTGGTCGACTCCCCGCCCGGCAGGACGATCCCGTCCACCGCGTCCAGCTCGGCGCTCCGGCGGACCGGCACGGCCCTCGCCCCGGCCGCGGTCAGCGCGGCCAGGTGCTCGCGGACATTGCCCTGCAGGGCGAGGACACCGACGGTCGGGGAGGACATGACGACCAGGATAACGCCGTCCGACCTGCGGGAACGTCGACGGCGACGGTGAGCCGGAGCACCCCGCCGACGCGGTCAGCCCGCCTCGGTCTCGCCCCGCTTCGACTGCTTGCCCGCGACCGAGCGCAGTGCCTCGGCGACGGCAGGCGCGACGCTCTGGTCGAACACGCTGGGCACGATGAACGACGGGTTCGGCTCGGACACCACGTCGGCGATCGCCGCCGCCGCGGCGAGCATCATCTCGTCGGTGATGTCACTGGCCTGCGCGTCGAGCAGGCCGCGGAACACGCCGGGGAACGCCAGCACGTTGTTGATCTGGTTCGGGTAGTCCGATCGCCCGGTCGCCACGACGGCGGCATGTTGCATCGCCACCGTCGGGTCGACCTCGGGGTCGGGGTTGGCGAGCGCGAAGACGATCGCGTCGGAGTTCATCGTCGCGAGCTCCTTCGCCCCGAACAGGTTCGGCGCGCTGACCCCGACGAACACGTCCGCCCCGACCAGGGCGTCGGCCAGGGTGCCGTGCTTGCCCTGCTTGTTCGTCTGCGCCGCGATCGAACGGAGGTTGTCGTCCATGTCGGGGCGGTCCGGGTGCACGATGCCGTCGACGTCGACGGCGACGACGTCCGCGGTCTCCTCGGAGCCGAGCAGCCGGATGATCGCCGAGCCCGCGGCACCGACCCCGCAGACCACGACCCGCACGTCGGAGAACTTCTTGCCGACCACCCGCAGCGCGTTGCGCAGCGCACCGAGCACGACCACCGCGGTGCCGTGCTGGTCGTCGTGGAAGACCGGGATGTCGAGCAGCTCGCGCAGCCGCGCCTCGATCTCGAAGCAGCGCGGCGCGGCGATGTCCTCCAGGTTGATGCCACCGTATCCGGGGGCGATCACCTGGACCGTGCGGATGATCTCCTCGGTGTCCTGGGTGTCGAGGCAGACCGGCCAGGCGTCGACACCGGCGAACTGCTTGAACAGCGCGGCCTTGCCCTCCATCACCGGCATCGCCGCCGCGGCGCCGATGTTGCCGAGCCCGAGCACGGCGGAACCGTCGGTGACCACGGCGACGGTGTTCCGCTTGATGGTGAGGCGGCGGGCGTCGTCCGGGTTGTCCGCGATCGCCATGGAGACGCGTGCGACCCCCGGGGTGTAGGCCCGGGAGAGGTCGTCACGGGTGCGCAGGTTGACCTTGGAGCGCACCTCGATCTTGCCGCCGAGGTGCAGCAGGAACGTGCGGTCGGAGACCTTGCGGACCGAGAAGTCGTCGAGCCGGTCGATCGCGGCCTGGATCTCCTCGACGTGCTCGGTGTTGCGTGCGTTCACCGAGATGTCGACGACCAGTGAATCGGCCCGGGCCTCGACGACGTCGAAGGCGGTGACGACGCCGCCGACCAGGCCGACCGCGGCGGCGAGGTCACCGGCGGACGTGGGGCGGGCAGGGGCGTCGACGCGAGCGGTGATGGCGTAACCGGGACCGGGAATGGACACGGGGCGGAACAGTACCGCCGGGAGGGTGGTTACCGGTCGGTCGGCGTCTGTGACGCCCGTCCGGCCCGGCCGGCCCCGGCACCGGGGTCACGGCTCGTCGTCGGTGATCCGCGGGATCTGGCCGGTCGGGGCGTCGGCGACGGCGGTCTTGGCCGCCGAGTCGGTCGGCGCGGACGCCCCGAGTTCGACCAGCGCGGCCTCGTTGCCGACGTCGTGCCCGGCCCGTTCGGACAGCAGCCAGCGGACCTCGAGCAGGTCGCAGTACGCCTGCACGTCCGACCCGGCACCGCCGAGGGCCTCGTGCGCGGCGCGCGTGCCGGGTACGAAACAGGTGTCCAGCCAGCTGCGCGCCGCGTCCCGGTCGGTGACCTCAGCGCCGGTGCGCCGGCACATCCACTCCTGGTGCGCACGCAGGTCACCGAGCAGCACCGTGGCCTGGCCCTCCCCCACGTCCAGCCCGGTGAGCCTGCGGAGCTGGTCGCTGTGGAAGTTCCGGTCACCGACCGCGATCTGCAACCGGGCCCGGTCCTCACCGACCGGTCGCAGCGAGACCTCGTCGACGGCGAACCCGAGCTCGTTCAGCTCCCGGATCGTGCCCTCGATCCGGTACCGGTCGCCGTAGGCGAACACGGGTGCGGCGTGCAGCACGTCCCAGAGCGCGCGGTAGCGGTCCGGGAGGGCGTTCGCCTCGTCGATCAGCTGCGGGATGATCTCCGGTGGGCGCTCCAGCCGGGTCGCCAGGTCGATCATCCCGGCCGCCACGTTCTCCACCAGGATCGTGAGGTCGTGCTCGCGCTGCCCGTCGGAGAGCTCCGGGTGGATCTCGCTGGTCTCGGCGTCGACCAGGTAGGCCTGCAGGGTCTGCCCGTCCCGCATGAACAGGGTGTTCGCCAGCGAGCAGTCACCCCAGAAGACGCCGTGCCGGTGCAGGTCGACCAGCAGCGAGATCATCCCGTCGAACAGCCTGGCCCGCTGCCTGGGCTGGTTCGGCGGCAACCGCATGATCAGCCGCCGGTACTGCCACGAGCCCTGCAGGTACCGGGTGACGAGCACGGCGGTGTCGTGCTCGGGTTGCAGCACGAGCCCGGCGGGCCGGACCGCGGGCAGGCACTCGTCCTCCAGGAAGCGCAGCACGCCGTACTCCCGCCGTGCGATCCGCTCGGGCATGTCCTTGAGCGCCCACAGCTCACCGTCGGCCTCCACGAAGCGGACCAGGTGCCTGCTCGGGCCGACGGCGATGTCGCGCAGCGGCACCTCGGTGGCCTGCCACTGCGCCAGTGGCAGCTCCCAGGGCAGCGCGAGCAGCCCGGGGCAGGGCGCCCGCAGGACCAGCTCCGGCAACGCCATCAGGACGCTCCCCGCCCGGGCGGGCGGCCGCTGGTGCCGCGGATGACGAGCCGGGTCGGCACCGTCACGAGCGGCTCCACCGGTTCGCCTGCCAGCCCGGCGAGCACCAGCCGCGCGGCCAGCTCACCCTGCTCGGCGGCAGGCTGGGCGACCGTCGACAGATCGGTGATCGCGGCGAGCGGATGGTCGTCGATGCCGATCACCGACACGTCCTCGGGGACCCGGTAGCCGGCCCGCCGCAGTGTCCGCAACGCACCGAGCGCGATCTCGTCGGAGTGCGCGTAGACCGCGGTCGGCGGGTCGGCCAGCCCGAGCAGCTCGCTCATCGCGCGTGCGCCGCACTCCGGGCTCCAGGTCACGGTGGCCGTCAGGTCGGGATCGGGCCGGATCCCGGCGTCGGCCAGCGCCGTCCGGTAGGCCCCGGACCGGCCCGCGGGCTGGGCGAGATCGAACTCCGGGTCGGCGGCGACGATCATGCCGATCCGGCGGTGCCCCAGGTGCAGCAGGTGGTCCATCGCCTGGCGCCCCGCGGCGTACTCGTCGATCGACACCGACGGGTGGGAACCGACCCGGGTGCCGGCGGCGACGATCCCGACGCCGATCCGGTCCAGTCGTTCGCGTTCACGCTCGTCGACCCCGAACCCGAGCAGTACGACGGCGTCCGCCCGGCGGCGCGCCGGCAGCTCGTCGAAGAAGGTCTGCCGGTCCACGGAGTCGCCGAGGCGGTAGAGCAGCAGGTCGAGGCCGGCGGCGCGGAGGGCGCCGGACAGTCCCTCCAGCGCGGCGCCGAACCACCAGCGGGCCAGGTGCGGGACCACCACCGCGACCCGTCCGGTGGTGCCGCGGGCCAGACCGGTCGCGTCCGGCGAGGCGACGTACTCGAGCTCGCGGGCTGCCCGCCAGACCCGCTCGCGGGTCGCTGCCGCGACGTGCGGATGGTGGCTCAGTGCACGCGACGCGGTGGCCGACGAGACTCCGGCCCGCCGGGCCACGTCCGCCAGGTTCACCGGTCCGGCCACGCGTCATGTATGGCCAATGCTGGAAGCGATTGCAACACGGCTCCCGGGCCGAATCGATTCCGAAGATCACCAATTGACCGGCGAGGACACACAGCGGTAACCGTTGGGCTGTGAAGCTTGACACTGTCGTGGTGAGCACCGAGAGTCTCTGACCGCAAACGCTTCCAGGACGGGTCGGACCCGACGCGCCCTGGCCACGCCGAGCACTGGGGGGTCGAGGTTGACCATGCGTCGCGCACGGTGGAGAAGAGGGTTGGCCGCCGGTGTGGCCGCCGCCGCCCTCGCCGGACTGGCCGGGTGCGGCGGTGCACCCGATGGCCCACCGGTGCTCAACTGGTACACCAACCCCGACGACGGCGGACAGGCCGAGATCGCCGCCGCGTGCACCGAGGCCTCCGGCGGCGCCTACCGGATCGCGACCTCGGTGCTGCCCCGCCAGGCCGGTGAGCAGCGCCAGCAGCTGGTCCGCCGGCTCGCCGCGAACGACCCGTCGATCGACATCATGAGCATCGACCCGCCCTACATCCCGGAGTTCGCCGAGGCCGGTTTCCTGGCCCCGGTCCCCGAGGACGTCGCCGCCCGCACCACCGAGGGCGTCGTGAACTCCGCGGTCGAGGGCGCCAGCTGGGACGGTGAGCTGGTCACCGTCCCGTTCTGGGCCAACACGCAGCTGCTCTGGTACCGCAAGGCCGACGTCGCGGCCGCCGGGCTGGACATGAGCTCGCCGGTCACCTGGGACCAGGTCATCGCGGCCGCCCAGCAGAGCGGCAAGCAGATCGCCGCGCAGGGCGCGCGCGCCGAGTCGATGACGGTCTGGCTGAACGCGCTGGTGGAGTCCGGCGGCGGGGAGATCATCACCGACCCGTCGCCGGAGGCACCGGAGGCGATCGGGCTCGGGCTGGACTCCCCGGCCGCGACGAAGGCCGCGGAGATCATGAAGGAGGTCGCCGGGGTCGCCGGGCCGGGCTTCTCCACCGCCGACGAGGACCAGAACTCCAACGCCTTCCAGGGTGACGCGGCGATGTTCCAGGTGAACTGGCCGTTCGTCTGGGGGAAGGTCAACAGCGCGGTCGAGGACGGGTCCGTCGAGCAGTCGGTCGCCGACGACTTCGGCTGGGCGCTCTACCCGCAGGTCGACCCGGACACGCCGTCGGCGCCGCCGTACGGCGGGATCAACCTCGGCGTGGGCGCGTTCAGCCCGAACGTCGACCTCGCCTACCAGGCGGCCGAGTGCATCGTCTCGGAGGAGAACCAGAAGCAGTACATGCTGACCAACGGGAACCCGGCCGCCAAGGAGGCGGTGTTCACCGATCCCGAGGTGCTGGAGCAGTTCCCGATGGCGCCGCTGATCGAGCAGTCGCTGCAGCAGGCCAAGCCCCGGCCGCAGACCGCGTACTACTCCGAGGTCTCCGAGTCGATCCAGCGCAACTACCACCCCTCGGCCGGTATCGACCCGGCCGGCGTCGGCCCGGCGACCGCCGAGCTGATCCGCGCGGTCTTGGCGAAGGAGCAGCTGCTGTGACCACGACGACGGAGCGGCCCGGGACCGGCGGCGCCGCTCCCGCACCACCGGAGGGCACCGGCACCAGCGACAAGGCCCGGTCCGAGCAGCGGCTCGGCTGGATGCTCGCCGGACCGGCGTTCGCGATCATGCTGCTGGTCACGGCGTACCCGATCGCCCAGGCCGTCTACTACTCGCTGTTCGACTACCGGCTGACCGACCCGGCCAACCGGTCGTTCGCCGGGCTGAACAACTACCTGGTGGTGCTGACCGACGAGATCTGGTGGATCTCGTTCGGCGTGACCGTGTTCATCACGGTGGTGACGGTCGCCGTCGAACTGGTGCTCGGTTTCGCCCTCGCGCTGGTGATGATGAACGCGCTCAAGGCGATCCGGCCGATCCTTCGGGCCGCGATCCTGATCCCGTACGCGGTCATCACGGTCGTCTCGGCGTTCGCCTGGCAGTACGCGTTCTCGCTCGACTCCGGCTTCGTGAACTCGTGGTTCTCCTGGCTGCCCGGCGTGACCGCGGACACCGACTGGTTCGGCGGCACCTGGTCGTCGCTGTTCGTGGTCTGCCTCGCCGAGATCTGGAAGACCACCCCGTTCATCTCGTTGCTGCTGCTCGCCGGCCTCGCCCAGGTGCCCGACGTGCTCCAGGAGGCCGCCCGGGTGGACGGCGCGACCTGGTGGCAGCGGATGTGGAAGGTGACCATCCCGAACATGAAGGCCGCCATCATGGTCGCCCTGCTGTTCCGGACGCTGGACGCCTTCCGCGTCTTCGACACCGTGTTCGTGATGACCGGCGGGGCGAACAACACCGAGACGGTGTCGTTCCTGGCCTACCGGCAGACCATCGACCGGCTGGAGATCGGGCTGGGCTCCGCGGTGTCGGTGCTGCTGTTCCTGTCCGTCGTGGTGATCTGCGTCGGGTTCATCAAGGGCTTCAAGGTCGACCTGTCCCAGGCCAGAGGGGAGAAGTGATGTCCACCCGCGAGAGGGTCCTGTGGATCGTCGCCGGCATCGCGATCGTGATCTACGCGCTGTTCCCGGTGGGCTGGATCGTGTCGCTGTCGCTGAAGTCCTCGGCGGACATCGCCAACGGCCAGTTCCTGCCGACCTCGGTGTCGTGGGAGAACTACACCCAGATCCTGGTCGGTGACGCCGCCGAGCTGTTCCTGCCGGCGCTGCGGAACTCCTTCGGGATCGTGCTGATAGCGACGTTCATCGCCTGCGTGCTGTCCATGTTCGCGGCCTACGCGATCGCCCGGCTAAACTTCCGGGGCAAGCGGCTGATCCTGTCCACCGCGCTCGCGGTGGCCATCTTCCCGGTCATCTCGATCGTCACGCCGCTCTACAACCTGTGGCGCCAGATCGGGCTCTACGACACCTGGCCCGGCCTGATCATCCCCTACCTGTCGCTGACGCTGCCCTTGTCGATCTGGACGATGTCGGCGTTCTTCCGGGAGATCCCGTGGGAGATGGAGCAGGCCGCGCAGGTCGACGGCGCCACCAGCTGGCAGGCGTTCCGCAAGGTGATCGTGCCGCTGGCCACGCCCGGCGTGTTCACCACGGCGATCCTGGCGTTCTTCATCGCCTGGAACGACTTCGCCTACGGCATCTCGCTCACCTCGACGGGCGCGGCGCGACCGGTGCCGGCGGCGCTGGGGCTGTTCTCCGGGGCGTCGCAGTTCGAGTCGCCGAACGGGCCGATCGCCGCGGCCGCGGTGATCGTCACGATCCCGGTCGTCGTGCTCGTGCTGATCTTCCAACGGCGGATCGTCGCCGGCCTCACCAACGGCGCCGTCAAGGGCTGACCTGTACTTCTGCGAGAGAAGGGACCCGATCGGACATGGCGTCGATCGAGATGCGCAACATCGTCAAGAAGTACGGCGACGGATACCCGGCGGTCAACGACGTGAGCATGGACATCGCCGACGGCGAGTTCATGATCCTCGTCGGCCCGTCCGGCTGCGGGAAGTCGACCCTGCTGCGGATGATCGTCGGGCTGGAGGACATCACCTCCGGTGACATGATCATCGGCGGCACCCGGGTCAACGACAAGGCCCCCCGGGACCGGAACCTGTCGATGGTGTTCCAGAACTACGCGCTGTACCCGCACCTGTCGGTGTTCGAGAACATCGCCTTCCCGCTGCGCCTGGCCAAGGCACCCGAGGACGAGGTGCAGAAGAAGGTCACCGAGGCGGCAGCCGTCCTGGAGCTCAACGAGCACCTGCAGCGCAAGCCCGCCAACCTCTCCGGCGGGCAGCGGCAACGGGTCGCGATGGGCCGGGCGATCGTCCGCGACGCCGACGCCTTCCTGTTCGACGAGCCGCTGTCCAACCTCGACGCCAAGCTGCGCGGGCAGATGCGCACCGAGATCGCGCGGCTGCAGCGCCGGCTGGGGATCACCACGGTGTACGTGACGCACGACCAGACCGAGGCGATGACCCTCGGCGACCGGGTCTGCGTGCTGCGCAAGGGCGTCATCCAGCAGGTCGCCTCACCGCGCGAGCTCTACGAGCAGCCGGTCAACCTGTTCGTCGCCGGGTTCATCGGTTCACCGCCGATGAACTTCCTGCCCGCCACCGTCACCGACGACGGGCTGAAGACCCCGTTCGGCACGATCGGGCTGGATCCGGCGCGGGCCGATCAGGTCAAGGGCCGCGAGCTGGTCCTGGTCGGTATCCGGCCGGAGTACTTTGAGGACGCCTCCCTCGTCGACGAGGCGAAGAAGCCGCTCGGCTCCACCTTCACCGCGCGGGTCGACGTCACCGAATGGCTGGGGGACTCGCAGTTCGCCTACATCCCGTACGAGGCACCGGCCGAGGTGGATGCCAAGCTCAAGGAGCTGTCCCGCGAGCTCGACTCGGACCAGCTGCGGACGCAGGCGATCGTGTCCATCGACTCGACCAGCCGGATCCGGGAGGGGCGCGACGCCGAGTTCTGGCTGGACGCCCGCAAGATCCACGTCTTCGACCCGGAGTCCGGCGACAACCTCACCCGCGACCCCGAGGCCGGCGCCGAACTGACCCGGATCGCCGCCGAGGACCGCGCCGAGCAGGTCGCGCACGCCCGGGAGGCCGCCCGGGCCTGAACCCGGTGGTGGCGCGCCGTCACCGCCGGATCGGACTGCGCAGCTGCCGCTGATAGCGGGTGTGGGCGACACCGGTGAGGGTCCGGGCCATCACTGCGAACACGAAACGCTGGCCCGGGTACACGGCCAGCCACGCCAGCCGGCCGGCCAGCCCGCGCGGGCGGAACCGGACGGTCTGCTCGTAGCGGCTGGTCAGCCGGCCGGTGGCGCGGACCCGCAGCTCAAGCCGCGCCACCCCGGGCAGCGGTGCCGCGGCGCGCAGCACCAGCCGCTCCCCCGGCTCCACGGATTCGATCACCCAGCGGTCCAGCGGCTCCCCGGCGAGCAGCCGCGGTGGACCGTCCGGGTGCCGGCGGGGCAGCTGACCACCGGCCAGGACGTCGAGGAAGCCGGTCAGCGTCGACACCCCCGGCACGGTGTACCAGCCGTGTTCACCGCCGAGCGTCTCGATCACCGCCCAGACCGCCTGCGCCGGGGCGTCCACGTCGTACCCATCGGTGCTGGTCCACTCGGCGGGGCCGGAACCGGGCGGGTCGGCCGGGCCCGGCCCGGCGGCGCCGACGCCGTCCAGGGCCCGGCGGACGGCCGTGCGGTACGGCGTGGGTCCCCCCGGGAGGCTGCCGATCAGCTCGTCGAGGGCAGCCAGGTCGGCCGGGTCGCAGACCAGCTCGTGGCGCATCGACTCGACGAGCGGCTGGGCCAGCGCCCGGTCGACCGGGGTCAGCGCGGCGACCGCGCGCGCGGTGAGCCGGGGCGCCGACAGCGGGACCGGCAGCGGCAGTGGTCGGCGCAGACCGGCCTCGGCGGCGTACTCGCTCATCAGCGACCGGTAGGTGAGGACGTCCGGGCCGCCGATGTCGAACGCGCGGTCCACCTCGTCCGGCAGCCGCAGGCAGCCGTCGATCGTGTGCAGGACGTCGTCGACGGCGATCGGCTGGATCCGGTTCCACAGCCGGTCCGGCAGCGGAAGCACCAGCGGCCCGCCCATCGCGACCTCGGTGAGGTGCCGGATCATCTCGAAGCTCGCCGAACCCGTCCCGACGATGATCCCGGCCCGGAGCACGACGGCCGGGACGCTCCCGGCGAGCAGGATGTCCCCGACCTCCCGCCGCGAGCTCAGGTGCCCGGAGACGCGCCCGGTGTCCTCGTCGGGCTGCAACCCGCCCAGGTAGACGATCCGGCGGACGCCGGCCGACGCGGCGGCGTCGGCCAGGACGTGCGCGGCCTCGCGGTCCCGCTCGGCGTAGCCCGGACCGTCCATGGCGTGCACGAGATGGACGACCGCGTCGGTCCCTCCGCAGGCGCGCCGGACGGCCCCGGTGTCCCGGACGTCACCGGGGACCACCTCGACCTCGTCGGCCCAGGGGTGCACCAGCACCCGGTCGGGGCTCCTGGCGAGGACCCGGACCCGGTCGCCCGCGGCGAGCAGGCGCCCGACGAGGCGCGATCCGATGTAACCGGTGGCACCGACGACGAGGACGTGCATGGCGACGATCCTCGCCGTCGCGGACGAACGGCGCGCGCCGGGGTGCCCGACGGGACCACCGGGTCACGGGACGCCGACCGTCCGCAACGCCGCCGTCGTGCCCGCGGCCAGCACCACGACCAGGACGAACGGCACCCTTAGCCACACCGCGAGTGCCGCCACCGCGACCCCGGCGGTCCGTGCCCGTCCGGCTGGACCCGGGGGACTACGCGACCTTCCCCGGCGACCGGCCGCACTGCTACCGCGCGCTCGGTCCCGGTGCGACCGCCGTGCTGATCATGGAGTCCCGTTCATCACCCGGTGCTCGGCGCACGGGTCACCGCACCGGGCACCGGATCCGGTCCGCCCTCGGCGAGCCGCTCCGGCAGGCGCTCGGCGACACCGCCCGGATCCTCGCCGCTGCGGTCCTCACCCGTGGTCCCGGGATCCGGCAGGGAGTACTGGCGGACCCAGTCGACCTCCATCGTCGACGGTTGCACCGGGCCGTCGCCGTCGGGGAACCAGTCGAGCTGGATGCAGAGGTGCATCGGTCCGGGCGGCAGGATCGAGGTGTCGTCGGTGCGCCACCACTCCTTGCCGTTGACGTAGGCGACGACGCCGTCCGGTGTCCACTCCACGGCCCAGTTGTTCCACTGCGTGCCGTCGATCTCGACCTCGCCCTGGACCTGGCTGTTGTCCTCGCCGTAGTGCAGGAACAGTTCGGTCGTCTGGCGGGTGTGGTCGGTCATCTCCATGAAGTCGATCTCGCCACCGACCGGGAAGTCCTCCGCGGTCGGCCAGAGCAGCAGCAACGCGTTGTAGGTCGGGTCCGACTCGGGCGCGCGCACCCGGCCCTCCCAGCGGCCGTACTTCTGGCTGTTGCCGGTCCACGCCATGCCGGCCGTCGTACCGTCGGCGTCCCCGTCGATCGTGAGAATGCCGTTCTCGACCGAGGCTGCGTCCGGGGATCGCGTGCCCTCGCCCGCGTGGCCGGGACCGTCGTAGAGGTTCCAGCCGGTGAGCTCGCCGTCGAACTCGTCGACGTGGTCGGGCTCACCCCAGCCGTGCGCGGCCGCTGCGCTGGTCGCCGCACCTGCGTAAGCCTCCGCGGGCGCGGCCGGGTCGGGTGACGACGCGTCGGCCGGGTCCGTCGGGTCGACCGGGTCGGCCGGTTCCGTCGGGTCAGCCGGGTCGGCCGGGTCGGCCGGGTCGGCCGCGTCGACCGGGTCAGTCGGTTCCGTCGGGTCGACCGGGTCAGCCGCGTCGGCCGGGTCAGTCGGTTCCGTCCGGTCGACCGGGTCCGTCGGGTCGACCGGGTCAGCCGCGTCCGCCGGGTCCGTCGGGTCAACCGGGTCGGCCGCGTCGGCCGGGTCGGCCGGGTCGGTGGCGGGCCCGCAGTCGGCCGGGCCGTCGATGGCGTGGCCCGTCGGGCCGGCGGTCGTCCGGTCGTCACCCGAGCCCCGGTCGTCCCCCGCGCCCCGGTCACCGGTGGGCTTCCCCGTCCCGCCGGCATCCGGCCCACCCGGCCGGCCCGGGTCCGCTGCGGGACCGATCGAGCCGGTGTGCCCGTCCGGTCCAGCATCCGGGGCGGAACAGTCCACCGCCGCGACGCCCGTGCCCGGGAGCACGGTCCCGGTGTCCGCGAACGCTGCAGCCGGGAGGCTGATCAGCAGAGCCGCGGCAATCGCCGCGACTCGCACAGAGCGTCCCATCAGGCTCCTCCGCCCCATCGACCTCGTGATCCACGGAGGACGCTAAACGCCACAGAGTCATCACACGCACCTCTGTCACCGTATCGAGTAGGCAACCCTGCGACCGAGTGACCACGGATCGCGCACCTTCCCGCCCACTGCCCGCGCTTCGTCACCCCACCGGGCCACACCCGTCGGTGCGACGCCCGCGTCCCGCACTCCCGCGGCGATCCGGGGCCGGGCGCTGATCGGGGACCCCACGCACTTCACACCCACGGGATACGGCCCGGCGCGCGACCGGCGGTCCGCGCGGCGCGACGCGTCGTGGCCCGGCGGCTCCTGGCACCGGATGACGGGCCCGGACATGCGCGGAGCCCCGCCCGGTGGTCCGGGCGGGGCTCCGTGGAACGAACGGGGTGCGGTCGTTACCAGCCGCGGGTGGCGTAGCGCTGGTCCTCCGGGATGTCCGGAATGTTGATCCCGACCATCGCCTCGCCCAGCCCGCGGGAGACCTTGGCGATCATGTCCGGGTCGTCGTGGAAGGTCGTGGCCTTCACGATCGCCGACGCGCGCTGCGCCGGGTCACCGGACTTGAAGATGCCGGAGCCGACGAACACGCCCTCGGCGCCCAGCTGCATCATCATCGCCGCGTCCGCCGGGGTGGCGATGCCGCCCGCGGTGAACAGCACCACCGGCAGCTTGCCGGTCCGGGCGACCTCGGCGACCAGCTCGACCGGCGCCCGCAGCTCCTTGGCCGCGATGTACAGCTCGGCCGCGTCGAGCGACGCCAGCCGGCCGATCTCGGCCCGGATCGAACGCATGTGCCGGGTGGCCTCGACGACGTTGCCGGTGCCGGCCTCACCCTTGGAGCGGATCATCGCCGCACCCTCGGAAATGCGGCGCAGCGCCTCGCCGAGGTTCGTCGCGCCGCAGACGAAAGGCACCGTGAAGGCCCACTTGTCGATGTGGTGCGCCTCGTCGGCCGGTGTGAGCACCTCGGACTCGTCGATGTAGTCGACGCCGAGCGACTGGATGACCTGCGCCTCGACGAAGTGCCCGATCCGGGCCTTGGCCATCACCGGGATGGAGACCGCCTCGACGATGCCGGCGATCATGTCCGGGTCGGACATGCGGGCGACCCCGCCGTTCGCGCGGATGTCGGCCGGAACGCGCTCGAGCGCCATCACGGCCACCGCTCCGGCGTCCTCGGCGATCTTCGCCTGGTCGGGGGTGACCACGTCCATGATCACACCGCCCTTGAGCATCTCGGCCATGCCGCGCTTGACCCGCGCGGTGCCGTGCTGCGGACCGGCGTTGTCCGGGGTGTTGTCAGCTGCGGACACAGGTGATCGGAGCTCCTCACATGACGGTGCGGTGTCCGGTCGATCCTACGTCAGTGCGGCCGCGGGATCCCGAGGGTTCCGGATCCACGATCTCGAAGTACACCGGTTCCGGTGCGGTGCCGTGCAGGCGGAGCCCGCGGACGAGTCGGCGCGAACGGAGCACCCGGGTGTCCCGGACGGCGTCGTTGTGCACCCGACGGGCCAGGACGACGAGTTGCTGGGCGTCGTCGAGCTCCGCGGCGAGCCGCGGGTCCGGAACGGCTCCGCCGAGCGCGGCGAGCTCCCTGGTCAGCGCGTTCTCCGCCATCTCCCGGGACTCCCTGGCCCCGGCCGGGTCCCGGCCGTCGGCGGCCGGTGCGGACCCGGCCGCGGCGGCCCGTGCGGCGGCCGGCGCCGGGGCGGGGCCGCGGCGAAGGGGCCGCCCGGCGCGCACCAGACCCCCGAGAAACCCGGCACGACCCCCCCCGCCGCACCCCGCCCCCGCCCC
>NZ_JBFAON010000044.1:0-17976 GCF_040659795.1 Pseudonocardia sp. NPDC049635 | reverse complement strand
TTCATCGCCGCAGTTCAGACCCTCATGATCGCCAACGCATGAGCAGGTTGGCAGGCTCATTGATGGCGGGTTGAGGTTCCCCTGAGGTTGTTACCGGGCACGCTGGTAGCGGCAGAACTGGACTCCGGTCTTCGTCGTCACCACTGATATGAGGTCGAATCGCTGGGCCTCACCGTTGTTCGGGTAGATGGTCTTGCCTCCGCCGAGTACGATTGGCTCGATCGCGAGGGCGAGTTCGTCGACGAGGTCGGCTTCTAGTAGTGCGCGCGCGACGGAGGCGCTCCCGGTGACGGACAGGTAGCCGCCGGGTTGTTCCCGCAGCTCGGCCAGCTTCGCGTGCAGGTCAGCTTTACGGATGAGCGTCGCGGGCTTCCAGCTCAGATCGTTCTCGGACAGGGTGTCGGAGACGACGTACTTCTGCTGGCTGTTCATCAGTGTCGCGAACGGGTCGTCGTCGTCCGTCCGTTCCGGCCATGCCGCAGCCATACCCTCGTATGTGCGGCGGCCCTGCAGCATGGCGTCGGACTGTCGGAGCAACTCGAAGAGTGCCGACCCCATCACGTCGGGGTCGAAGTAGGGGTAGGACCAGCCACCGTGGCGAAATCCGCCCGAGGGATCCTCGTCCACACCACCTGGAGCCTGCACCACACCGTCAAGACTGATGAACTCGCTTATCAGAACCTTCACGACGACAGACTAGGAACAGTCTGCTGTCTCGGTCTTGTACAGAAGCGACAAGTGGCGTCCACCAGAATGGTGGGCTTCAAGCAGCTTCTGGAGGTCGAGCGCGGCTAGCGGGGTATGAAGCAGATCCTCGACCTGCGCTCGGTCCATCACCGCGTCGAGGACCGCATCCGCGCCCACGTGCTGCTCTGCTGGCTCGCGCTGCTCCTGGCCCGCATCGTCGAGACCCGCACAAACACACCGGACACCGCCACGACCTGGCCGCGCGCCCGCGACCCGGTCCAACGCCTGCACGTCGGCACCTTCACCGGCCCGGCCGGGCTGTTCCGCCAGACCACCCCCCAGCCCCGAGGTCCGCCGGCTGCACCAGGCCCTCGACATCGGCACGGTGAGTCGATCGCCGCGATCAACGACCAGTTCCCGCACTGGTTCCCCGACACCTACGCCGACTACGCCGGTGACGCCGACCAGCTACCCGTCGACCAACACCAGCTCCTCGCCCTGATCGCCCCCGGCCGGGTCGTGATCGGCAGCGCCACCGACGACGCCACCGCCGTCCCCCGCGGTGAGTACGCCTCCTACCTCGCCGCCGCGCCGGTGTATGAGCTCTACGGCCTCGCCGGCACCGGCCTGCCCACCACCACCTCGTGGCCGCCGCCCACCGACCAGGCCCACCGCGGGCCGGGGATGTCCTACCACCTGCGCACCGGCGGACACGGCCTGCAGCCCGCCGACTGGGACATCTACCTCACCAGCGACCTGTTCCACCGCTGAGCACCGCGGGCCGGCCCACACCCGACACCGCCGCCGGTGGGCACGCGCGACCCTCCCCCCGGGTGGCACCCTGGGATGGTCATGAGCCTGCCCGAGCTGGACCTGCGCTACGGCACGAACCTGGGCTGCGTCGCCGCCCGCGCAGCCGGGTCGACCACCGCGGCCGCGCAGTGCGGACGCCCCGAGGCCTACGCCGTGACCCACCACTACCTCTACCCGCGCCGGCGCACTGTGCGGCTGTACCTGTGTGCGTGGTGCGGGCCGCGGCACCCCGACGCCACCCCGATCACCCGCCGCGACGCCGCCGTCATCCGCGCCCGCCGAGCCGACCAGGCCGCCCAGCTGAAGCGGGCCGGCCGGCCGGTACCCGGATGGCCTGACCTGGTCGTCGAGTAACCGGGCCGGGGTCGTCGCAGCCCACCGGGCCCCGGGTGCCGGTGGTGTCGGCGCTGCGCGGTGGTGCTGTGTGGTGGCGTGGTTCAGGTCTGGGGGCGCTCCAGGGCCCGGATCCAGATCCCGGTGATGGTCTGGAGGAGCCCGAGCTCGTGCGGGGCGACACAGCGGCCGCCGGACCGGTGGGCGTCCCACAGCGCGGCGTCGTCGAAGACGTGCCCGCAACCACCGAAGCGGCGACAGCAGTGCGCCCGCTCGACCCCACCCCAGCTACGTCCGCAACACACCAACCGCGCGGCCGGGTTCCGCCGGTGCGCGGCGGCGGTCACGGGGAGGGCCTCGTGGGTAGGCAGCCCGGGCACAGCGGCCCGTCGAGTCGCCACCCCGCGCTGGTGAGCCAGCGGCGGGCCGGGGCCGGGAGGGCGTCGAGGGTGTCGGCGGCCAGGCCGCCGGCCAGCAGCGGGCCGTCACCGCAGCGCAGACAGGTCAGATCGGTGATCGAACCGGTGGGGGTGCAGGAACGGCAGTAGCAGGCCAGGGTCGGGCCGTCCGGACCGGCGATGAGCCATTCGGCGCTCATCAGGACCTGCTCCATCGGCTCGCTCGGGGTGCGCCGGCACCGGTCACAGCGCCGCAACCCCGCCCGAACGCCCGCCCGGCCCGGCGCCGGCGCGGCGGTGGCCGAGGCGTGGTCGGGTGCGATGTGGGTGGCCGAGGGGTACATCGATCACACTCCCGTGCATCGAGACGAGGCCGTACCGGACCCGCCCGGCCAGGGCCCGCCCACTCCACGAGCTGTAGCCGACGCGGCCCGCACGCCCGCCGATGCCGTCTGTCGCCGTCACGGTAGCCCGACGGGATTCACCCGAAGCGCTCATCGCACGGCGTGTCGTAACCCTGCACACCGCGATGACCGGGGCCCGGTCGGGTCGATGCCGGCGATCGGGCAGCTGGGGTCACACCAGTCATTAGTGCAGGTCACCGGTGGTACACGCGCTGGAGCCAGCTCACCTGCCTAGCCTTGTCGCTGACAAGCCTCGCATGGCGCTCGGACCCGTCCGTTCACCCCTCACGCGGGCAACTGGCTGCGCACCCGCATCCGCGCCACCCTCAACTTCCTCACCTGGCTCAACGAGCAGAACCTCACCCTGGCCACCGTCAACCAGACCGCCATCGACCAGTGGCTGACCGCCACACCCACCGACGCCACCTACGCCGCGCGGGAATTCCTTTACTGGACACGGAAACACAACCTCTCCGGCGACGTGAGCATCCCGAAGAGGCCGATCCGCAGCAGTCTGCAACCCATCACCGAAGACGACCGCTGGACACAGCTGCGTCGCTGCCTCCACGAACAATCCTTGCCCACCGAGGTCCGCGCCGCCGGCGCACTCGTCCTGCTCTTCGGACTCCCCGTCAGCCGCATCACCGCCCTGCGGCACACCGATATCCACACCGATGCCGACGGCACCACCTGGCTGCAGATGACCGAGCACCGACTGTTGCTCCCGGACGCGGTTGCCGCCCTGCTCCGCGCCCAGCGCGACCGCGGAACCGGCACCGCGATTCTCACCCGCACCAACGCCAACGGACCGCGCTGGCTGTTCCCCGGCGGCATGCCCGGACGACACGCCCACGACGCCCTCTACCGCGCCCTCCGCACACACCTGCCCGTCCACCTCCGCCGAGCCCGCAGCGCCGCCCTCGCCGCACTGACCGCCGAACTCCCCGCAGCCGTCCTCGCCAACCTGCTCGACCTCAACATCCACACCGCCAACGCCTGGGCCACCTACGCCCAACACGACTGGACCGCCTACGTCGCCGCCCGCACAGCGTCCCGGCCGCGATCGCTGATCACCAACCCACCACTCAGTTGACTATGCCCCCATGAGTGGTTATATATGGGGTTAGTCTTGTATCGACCTGGCGGAAGGAGTGGCCGCGATGCCGAAGATCAACGTGTATCTGCCCGATGACCTGGCCGACGGGGTCAAGGCAACCGGGGTGCCTGTCTCGGCAATCTGTCAGCGGGCGCTGGAGCAGTCGGTTCGGCGCGTGAGCGCGATCCGGGCAACCGTGCTGGGCGACCTGGCGGCCGACGACCCGACGGCTCAACTCTCGCAGTTCACCGAACGCACGCGCACAGTGATCAAACTCGCCGTCGATCAGGCGCGGGCGACCCATGCCGCCAGTGTCGGCACGGAACACCTGTTGCACGGAATGCTCGACGAAGGCACCAGTCTCGCCCTGCACGTGCTGCGCGCGATGGAGATCGATCCCGCTCACGTGAGCCGAGCGCTGGCCAACGCCTCGCCAGCACCGGAGAGTTCGGAAACCCCGGTGGCAACACAGTTCAGCGGTCCCGCAGCCAATGCGCTGGAGTTGACCGTGACCGAGGCTCTCGCACTGGGACACAACTACGTCGGCTGCGAACACCTCCTGCTCGGCCTGATCGGCGAACCTGACGGCACTGCCGGGCATGTCCTGCGGGAGCTGGGCATCGACCTGCGCACCGCGCGCCGGACGGTCGTGGCCGCGCTCACCGGCTATACCCACCTCCGCGCACAAGCAAGCACAACACCCGCGGACGCCGCAACGATGATCGCCACCGTCGTCCGGCAGGAACTGCGCCCCATCCTCGATCGCGTTGAACGGTTGGAGCAGCAGACCGGCCTGATCTCCGAGGGTTAAGTGTCCATACAGGACATCATGGTGCGAGTGTTGCGGCGATTCCTCTCCTCCGTCGCAATAGCCCTCTTGACCGCGATGTTGGTGATCATCATGACGGGAGCGGTGTGATGCCACGCGTGCTACTTCTCGCCACCGGTGACACGATGGCCTACCTCCTGCATTCCGGACGACCCGCGATCGCGACCGGAACCGAACTGCTCGCCGCCTCAGGCGCAGACGTGCCAGCAGTAGACGTGTGTGTCGAGGACGTCATGGCCGAGCCCAGCTGGGATACCTCACCAGCCACGATGCTCACTCTGGCACGCCGAGTGCACACCGCCCTCGTCAGCGACGGATTCGACGGCGTGGTTGTCACCCACGGCATCGACACCCTCGAAGAAACCGCCTTCCTCACCGACCTGACCACCGGCCCTGCCGCCGCACACGGCGGCATCGTGTTCACCGGCGCCACCCGCTGCCTCGACGAACCCGGCAGCGACGGCCCGGACAACCTCACCTCCGCCATCACTGCGGCCGCCGACCCCGCCACACGCAGCCTCGGAACTCTCGTCTGCTTCAACCGCGAGCTACACGCCGCACGCTGGGCAACTCTGACAAACACCACCCGCGCAACCGGATTCTCCTCAGCACCGCATTCGCCACTCGGGCATGTGGCCCGCACAGGCGGCATCACCATCACGGCAGCCCCGCCAGCCCGCCCTGCCCCCATCGAAGCACCACCCGAAACCGACGTCGCCCTGATCAAGACCTATCCAGGCATCACGCCATCACTGCTCACCACCGCAGCCGATGCCGGCGCGAGAGGCATCGTGCTCGAAGGCACCGGAACAGGAAACGTCCCCGTCGAACTATTCACCACCATCAGCGAACTCACCGAATGGGACATCCCCATCGTCCTCGCATCCCGCGCTCGCACCCATCCCACGGCCCTCGACCACCCGCACGACGGAACCGGCCTCGCCACCAAAGTCGGCGCCATCAGCGCCCGAGGCCTTACCCCCACCCACGCACGCATCGCACTCATGGTCGCCCTCGGAGCCGGCGGAGTAGACGCAGTACGCGCATGGTTCGAGGAACTCTGACCAGCGACCAGCCACCGAAACCGGCCGAATTCCACACGGTTTGAATACTGCTACTCCGCCAGCTGCCACCGGCCCCGGCGCCTCCCCCGAACCCCGACGTCGCCGAGACCCCCGACCCTGCCCTGCCGGAGGCCCTCGAGTTCCCTGCACCACCCGCTCCGCCCCTCGACAGCATCCCCGATCCGGCCGCTGCTCGGCCGGCCGAGGACATCACCGCATCGGCGAGCTTCGCCGCGGCGAACCGCCCGGACCCGGCCGCCCCCACCCCGCCGGAGTCGCCGACACCGGCCCCGACGCAGGAACCCACCGGGCCGCCACCACCTCCGAGTCCACCGTCCATCTCCACAGCCGCGCCCACCGCACCGGCCCGGCCAGCACCCGCGCCCGCACCGGTCGCCCTCATCGAGACCGGGCGGACTCACCCACTCACCGCCGTCTCGCACGGCCCCCGCACGCTGCCGGGTATCGGCGGGGTGTGGAGCGCCGGGACACGCTCGATCGTGCGGCTCGCTACTCCACTGCGCGTGCCCAGCCGTGGCGTCACCCTGCAGTTCTCCGATGGCTCTCACCGGGTCTTCACCATCACTCGAACCACCCACGGCGGGGCCGCTCACGTCGTCGACAGCCGCCACACTCGTTGTGGTCACCCCAGGCGACCGAGAGAGCCTGACCATCACCGAAGCCGAGTAGACGCCTCTGGCCCTCCCCGTCCACTCGCCGGAGGGGTCGCCAGGACCTTCTCAGCACCGCGCAGCCGGAGCATTTCCCCACGCTGCTCGCACTGTCGAGCTGTCTGTGCTCGGCGAGCATGCACGTTCTCACCACAGCGGAGCGGGGCTCTCGGTCGACGGCCATCTGCGAATCGAGGTCGATCGTGCGGATCTCGCAGGCCCAGGACACGGACGAGGCAGGCCCGCCCCGTCGCCAGCCTCGGCCGGTGAGACGCCCTTGTCTACCCTAGATCTACCGGAAGCGGTCGGTCTTCGGCGGAGCCGTCCGGGCAGGGCCACTCAGGACCCGCCCCGGGGGACTGTAAGAACATCGGCTCTGGCACAGATTCGGTGGTGCCGCGGCGCGCCACGTTCGGGTGGTACGGCTGACTGTGTGATCATCTCGCTGGTGTGGTCATGATCTTGGAGAAGTGCTGTTCCCAGGGCTGTCATCCCTGGTCATCGAGGACGTGATCGCTACCAGCTCCGTCCTGCGGCTCACGGTGCGCAGTACCATGACCTCGGCGTCGTGCCCGCGGTGCGGCACCGAGTCACGCCGGGTGCACGCCTGGCACCTGCGCCGGCTGGCCGACCTGCCGGTCGGAGGTCGACCGGTCGTGATGGGTCTGCGGGTTCGCCGGCTGCTCTGCACCGACGTGCAGTGTCCGCAGCGGACCTTCCGCGAACAGATCCCCGCTCTGGCCAGCCGATACGCCCGCCGCACGCTACGGCTGGCGGCCACGATCGAGCAGGTCGCGGTCGCGCTGGCCGGACGGGCCGGTGCTGCGCTGCTGGCCACGCTCGGTGTGTCGGTCTCCGGTCGAGTCTGCTGCGCGCGCTGATGGCGGGAACCCGGCCTCCTCGATCAGCGTCGCGAAGCCGAGCGTCGATGCCGGTGCATGCTCGCTGGGCTTGACGACGATGGTGCAGCCTGCGGCCAGCGCCGGCGCGAGCTTCCACGTCATCATCAGCAGCGGCGAGTTCCACGGTGTGATCGCCGCGACGACGCCGACCGGCTCGCGTCGGGTGTAGACGAGGTAGTTCGGGTTCGGTGACGGTATCTGGCGTCCCTCGATCTTGTCCGCGAGGCCGGCGAAATACTGGTACCAGCCGCCCAACCCGTTGAGCTGGCCGATCATCTCCCGGTAGAGCTTGCCGGAGTCGTTGACCTCCTGGCGGGCCAGTTTCTCGGCGGTCTCGCCGACCAGCTCGCCGAGACGGCGCAGCATCGCGGCGCGCGCGAACCCGGTGGTCCGGCCCCACTCGCCGTCAGCGCGGTGCGGGCGGCCGTGACGGCGGCGTCGACGTCGCCGGGCCCGCTGTCCGGAAGGGTCGCCCACGGCTGCCCGGGTGTACGGGTTCTGCGTCTCGAACGTCGCTCCGGATGCGGCGTCGACGTACTCGCCGCCGATCAGGTTCCGGAGCGTCTCCAGCTCGGCCATGCGCCCTCCTCGGTCGGGCCGGTCTTGCCGGGGCCCGTCGCCACTTGCTATTCACCTTGGTCATGAATCCCGGATCGCTGCCGCACGACGAGGTGTACACGGCGGGCGACCTGGTCGCTGCCATCAGAGCCCGCTGTCCGAAGGTGGGCGCGAACTCCGGAGCGTGGCCCGGTCTGACGTTCTACCACTACCTCACTCCCGCTGAGCCGACGTGGGAGGAGGTCCGGTCGCTGTCGTTGTGCATCATCGCGCAGGGACGCAAGCGCGTGGTCGTCGACGGGGCGCCGTACTGCTATGACCCGTTCAACTACCTGGTGCTGAGCAACAGCCAGAACTTCACCGCCCAGGTGCTCGAGGCCTCGCCGGCCATGCCGTACCTGTCCCTGGTGCTGCAGATCGACCCCGTGCTGGTCAGGCGCGTGTCGTCGGATCTGCTCGAACGCCGCACGACGACGTTCAGCCGTCCGGCTGCGTTGCAGGGGCCGGACCGGAAGGCGTTCATCACGCCGCTGGACAGCACGCTGATGGCTGCGACGATGCGGTTCCTGCAGGCGACCGACGACGGCGCGGACCGCCGGGTGCTCGCGCCGCTGTACCTGCAGGAGATCGTCTACCGGATCCTGCAGGCCGAGCAGTTCGCCCGGTTGCTGCAGGTCGCGGCCCAGGAGAGCGAGCGGAACCCGATCAGCGACGTGCTGGCCTACGTGCACGCCAACCTCGCCGAGCCGTTGACCGTCTCCGACATGGCCGAGAAGGTGTCGCTGAGCCCGTCGGCGTTCTCCCACCTGTTCCGGGACGTGACCGGCAAATCGCCCTACCAGTTCGTGAAGGAGCTGCGGCTCAACCGGGCGCGCGAGCTGCTGCTCGCCGACCGGCTGAGCGTCACGCAGATCTCCCGGGCGGTCGGGTACGGCAGTACCTCGCACTTCATCCGCGAGTTCCGCGACCGCTTCGGCAGCACTCCGCGGGCCTACTGCAACCTGCACACCATCGGCGAGCAGTTCGCCAGGGGCACCGCCACGCCCTGAGGCACGCGGGGCACCCGGGTCAGCCGCCGAGCGCCTCGACGATCCGGCGGGCCAGCGGTTCGGACGCCGCCGGGTTCTGTCCGGTGTACAGCGTGCCGTCGACGACGACGTGCGCCGTCCACGGCTTGCCGCTCTGCTCGTACGCGCCGCCCGCTTTCACCAGCCGGTGCTCCAGCAGCCACGGTGCCCGGTCGGCGAACCCCACCTGGGACTCCTCGACGTTGCTGAACCCGGTCACCCGCCGGCCGCCGAACACCCACTCCCCGCGATCATCGACGGCCGGGAGCAGCGCCGCGGGTCCGTGGCAGACCGCGGCCACCGGCTTGCCGGCGGCGTCGAAGCGCCGCACGAGCGCCCCGAACGACGATGAGACGGCCAGGTCTTCCATCGGCCCGTGCCCGCCAGGAACGAAGACGGCGTCGAACTCGCCGGGATCGACCCGGTCCAGGTCGGCCGCCGCGTCGAGCTCGCCTGCTATCCCGTCCAGATAGGCCCGGAACCGGCGGCCCGGCTCCTCCGAACCGCCGTTCATCCCCGCGCTGAACCCGGCCTCGTCGGCGGTCGGCCGCACTCCGCCGGGAGTCGCGATCGTCGTCGTGAACCCGGCTTCGCGGAACACCCGGTGCGGTTCGGCGAGCTCCTCGGGCCAGAAACCGCACGGGTGATGGGTCCCGTCGGTGAGCGTCCAGTGGTCGGAGCCGGACACGGCGAGCAGCACATTCGTCATGAGTCACCTCGAGTCGGAAATAGAGAGATCCCCGCGCGTCACGTCCGGGGCGGGGACACGCCGACGGTAGGGCGCACCCGGCGCAGCGAGGCAGTGCGCGGCGACGATCAGCTCGGAATCCGCACACCTACGGCAGCAATCTTCGATGCGATTCGGACCAGACCGTCGCTAGCTTCACCGCTGCACGTGATTCCCGGACATCGACGTTCGTCAGGAGTTGCCATGCCGCGAATCGCCTTTCTCGTCTCGAGCGCTACTGAGATCGAGCTCTCCGACGGGGCCCGTCACCCCACCGGGTACTTCGCCGAGGAGGCGCTCAAACCCTACGAACGTTTCGTCGCCGCGGGCGCCGACGTCGTCGTCGTGACGCCGGACGGGCGTCCCCCGGTCGCCGACGACTACGGGCTGGAGCACTTCTTCCACTATCCCGACGAGGACCAAGACTTCTTCGGTTCGGTGACCCGCACGTTCCACCACGACCCGGACGACATCCGGATCACGCTGCACCAGAACACCGAGCTCGGCCTGGTCGCGGCGCGGCGGATCGCCGCCCGGATGGTCGCCACCGGCCTCGACCCGGCGCAGGCGCACCGCACGGTCAGCGCAGGCGCTCGCTCGGCGTGGCGGCAGGACCGGCAGCTGGTCGACGTGCTCGTCGAGGAGGGGCTCGACGGTGGGTTGTCCCGGGCCGAGCTGCAGGCCGCGGTGGACGAGCTGGACGCCGCCGCCCGCGACCTCGCTCGGGAACGCCGGGAGAAGCTGCGCGCGATCCCCGGTTTCGCCGCGCCGGTGGCGCTGCGCGACCTCACCGCTGACGAGCTCGCGGCATTCGACGCCGTCTTCGCCCCCGGCGGTCACGGCCCGATGGTCGATCTGGCCGACGACCCGGACGTCGGCAGGCTGCTCGGCGCGCTGCACCGCCGCAACGCACCGATCGCAGCGCTCTGTCACGGTCCGGCGATGCTGCTGTCCGCCCCGGACCGCGACGACGGTCTGTGGCTGTTCGACGGCTACCGGATGACCTGTTTCACCGACGAGGAGGAGGACCAGACGGTGCCGGGCAGGCTCGGCCTGCCCTGGTACGTCGACACCGCCGTGAAGAACGCGGGCGGTGTCTTTGACGACGCGCCCGCGGCCTGGGTGTCGCACGTGGTCGTCGACCGCAACCTCATCACCGGCCAGAACCCGAACTCGACCGAGGCCACGGCCGATGCGGTGCTCAAGGCACTGCAGATCCGCTGACCGGAACCGGAGGAGCGGAGACGATGAGCACCGATCCCGAACAGACCGCACGCACCTTCCTCACCGCCTACGGCCGTCGCGACGTCGACGCCGCGCTGGCCCTCGTCGCCCCGGACGCCCGCATCGACATCTTCGCGACGGGGCTGCGCGGCGGTGGCCCCGCCGACCTGCGCGACCTGCTGGAGAAGACTGCACGGGCCTTCCCCGACCTGCTGCTGACCGTGCGGCGCGTGGTCGCCGCCGGGCGGGTCGTCGCCGCCGAGTTCGCGGTGGAGGGCACCCAGGCCGCCGACTACCTGGGCGCGATCAACCAGGAGAAGCACCTCGACGTCGCGCAGGCGTGGCGGTTCGAGGTCGACGACGGGCGGATCACCGCCGTCGGGGCCTACTGGTGCGCCAACCAGCTCTACCGCCGCCTCGGGGTGAAGCGGCAGGACCAGATCGCGATCGTGTGAGGAGCAGGCGATGACGACGACCACCAGCACCCGGGGCCCGGCGCGGACGGAGGGGACGGCACCGATCGATCCCGCCGCCGTCGTCGATGAGTTCTTCGCCGCCTACCGGCGGCACGACGTGCACGCGATGACCGACATGTGCACCGACAACGCCGGCTTCCGCTACGTGCCCTACGAGGTGTGGGGCAAGCAGCGGGTCCTGCGCGGCGACGGCAAAGTCAAGACCATCGGCAAGACACTGTGGACCGGATTAATCAAGTCTTTCCCGGACCTGTTCAACGTCGTGCACAGCATCGACGCGGGCCCGGATGGCGACGTGATCGTCTCCTGTGACATCGGAGGGACCCAGCAGATCGCCTGGGGGTTCGCGGTGTCCCAGACCCGCGCGTTCAGCGAACCGCACCTGTTCCTGTTCCACGTGGACCGGACCGGGCTGATCGACGACATCACCGCCTACTGGAACGACGGCGGCATCAACCGCCAGCTTGGCCACCTGGAAGTCGACTGAGGACGGAGCGACAGATGAGCCTGCTCAAGCGCGAGGAATGGCAGCACTTCGTCCGCGACGTCGACTGGAGCTTCACCCATGTCGACGATGAGGCGGTCTTCCCGGAGTGGCACTGCGGACACGGCAAGGTTCCGCGCGAGGCGTGGGCGGCCTGGGAGGAGGACTACAAGGTCAGCTATCCCGAGTACGTCGCGACCCAGCGGGAGAAGGAGACCTCGGCCTACGCGGTCAAGGCCGCGCTGCAGCGGTCCACCCACTTCGACCGGCTCGACGAGGGATGGCGCTCGTCGACCAAGATGCACTTCGGCGGCGTCGCGCTGGTCGAGTACGCCGCGGTGCTCGCCGAGCTGAAGATGGCCCGCTTCGGGCTCAACGGATCGTGGCGCAACATGGCCACCTTCGGCCAGCTCGACGAGCTGCGGCACGCGCAGATCACCACGTTCTTCGGCCACGAGTTCGTCAAACGGGACCCGCAGTACGACTGGACGCAGAAGGCGTTCCACACCAACGACTGGGTCGCGATCTCGCTGCGCAACCTGTTCGACAACATGATGATCACCTCGAACGTGGTGGACATGGCGCTGGCGCTGCCGTTCACCTTCGAGACGGGCTTCACCAACCTGCAGTTCGTCGCGCTCTCCGCGGACGCGCTCGAGGCCGGCGACGTCAACTTCGCCAACATGATCTCGTCGATCCAGACCGACGAGGCCCGGCACTCCCAGCAGGGCGGCCCGACGCTGGAGATCCTGATCGAACACGATCCGGTGCGTGCCCAGTGGGTGATCGACCGCAACTTCTGGGGCGTCGCGCGCGCCTTCGCCGCGCTGACCGGGCCCGCGATGGACTACTACACCCCGCTCGAGCACCGCAAGCAGTCCTACCGGGAGTTCATGGAGGAGTGGATCATCGATCAGTTCGTGCACACGATCGAGGACTACGGGCTCAAGAAGCCCTGGTTCTGGGACGAGTTCATGCGCGGGCTGGACACCTGGCACCACAGCCTGCACATGGGTCTCTGGTTCTGGCGGCCGACGATCTGGTGGCGCCCCAAGGCCGCGGTGAGCCGCGACGAACGCGCCTGGCTCGTGGACAAGTACCCCAACTGGGAGAAGGTCTACGGCGACAAGTGGGACACGATGATCGACAACATCAACGCCGACAACGTCGAGGCCACCCTACCCGAGACGCTGCCCTGGCTGTGCAACCTGTGCAACCTGCCCTGCTGCAACCCGATCCGGCTGCGTGACGGCCGCTGGCGTATACCGAGCCTGTCGCTGCGCTACGACGGCCGCACGTACCACTTCTGCAGCCACGCCTGCCGGCAGATCTGGTGGAAGGACCGCGACAACGTCAACCACCAGACCCTCGTCGAGCGGTTCCTGGCGGGCCAGATCCAGCCGATGGACGTCGGCGGGGTGCTCGACTACATGGGACTGACACCGGACGTCATGGGCGACGACCCCGACTACAGCGCCTGGACCAGGGACTACGTCGGACGCCCTGCGACCGGGCTGGCGCTGGTCGGGGAGGCCCGGTCGTGACCGCGGCGGAGGAACCCCGGCGCGTTCCGCTCAACGCGATCTTCGCAGAGGACTTCGTGCAGATTCTCGTCCCGGTGATGTCGACCAGCACCGTCGCCGAGGTGGCGCAGGCCGTCGCCGCGCACGTCGAGGGCAGGCGGGTGCGCAGGCAGGATCGAGAGAAGGTCGTCTTCCACGACGGCCGCAGGCTCGACCCGGACCTCACCGTGACCGAGGCCGGGATCGAGCCGCTCGACCACGTCCGGATCGAGTACGACACCGCGTCCGACGGCACGGAGGTGGCGTCATGAAGAACGCCGTGGGACCCGTGCTGCGAATGGGCGACGACATCGACCAGGTCGTCGCCGCGATCGAGGACGACAATCCCGACACCGAGATCGAGGTGATCGACCGGGGCTCCTACGTGCGGATACAGGGGCCCGACCGGCTGGTCCTCACCGAACGGACCCTGCAGGCGCACCTGGGGCACGACTACGAGATCCGGTCGATCGAGACGATGATGTCGTCCTTCGCGGGCCGGATCATCACCAGCAGCGACTCGATCACCTGGGAGCGGATCGCGGCCCGGCGCGCGACCGCACCCGTCGGAGGTGCGGACCGATGACCACTGGACAGACTCCCGACCGGACCCGCCGCAGGCGCACGTTCAGCGCGTTCGGCGACGTCCGCCGGATGCCCAGCGAGTACGAGATCGTCACCCACGCGCAGAACTGGACGACCCGCTCGGCGCGCTCGAGTGCGTTCGAGCAGAACCCGTCCAGTGCGCCGAACCTGTGGTTCCTCACCTACCGGGACGGCTCGCCGCTGCAGGCCGACGACTGGGACGCCTTCCGCGACCCGGACGCACTGACCTACCGCGCCTACGTCACCCGGCAGGCTGACGCGGAGACCAGGACGCAGGGCCTTCTGGCGCAGTACGGCGCTGCCGGGGCCGACGCCCGGTTGTCCGCCGACCAGCTCCGGCTGCTCGGCGGGGCGCTCACCCCGTCGCGCTTCCTGGTGCACGGCTGCCAGCAGGTGCAGGCCTACATCGGGTACGTGGCGCCGTCGTCGTACGTCACGAACGTGTGCAGCTTCGCCACGGCGGACTTCCTGCGCCGGGTGACGGTGACCGCCTACCGGACCCGTGAGCTGCAGATGGCGCACCCGGAGTCCGGGATCGGCGAGGACGAGCGCAGGCGCTGGGAGACCGATCCGGCCTGGCAGGGGGTCCGCGAGGCGGTCGAGCGGCTGCTCGTCGCCTACGACTGGGGCGAGGCGTTCACCGCGCTCGACCTGGTGCTTGCCCCGACCCTGGACGACGTATTGATCCGGCAGACCGCGGAGGCGTCGCGGGACAACGGCGACGAGTACTCCTGGCTGCTGCTATCCGCGCTGCAGGAGGACAACGACCGACGCAACCGGTGGGCCGCGGAGCTGGCCCGATTCTGCATCGCGCAACGGCCCGGCAACGCCGAGGTCCTGCGGGGCTGGATCGACCGCTGGACACCGCTCGCCGACGCGGCGGTGAGCGGCCTGGGCGCGATCCTGGCCGCTTCCTCAGGCGGGCGGACCGGCGCGGACACCGTGACTGAGGCCGCCGCCGCGACCCGCGCGGGGTTCCACGACTCGTTCCTCTCCGACGCGACAGCGGGCGGGGTGCGGTGAACGCCGCCGTGACGGGCCAGTGGCACGCCGCGATCGAGCTCGACGACCTGTGGGAGGGCGAGATGGAGGGCGTCGAGGTCGGTGGGACCGGCGTGCTGCTGGTCAACGTCGACGGCGAGGTCCACGCCTATCGCAACCGGTGCCCGCACCAGGCGTGGCCGTTGGACGAGGGCGATCTCGACGACGACGGCGTGCTGACCTGCACCCGGCACCTCTGGGAGTTCGACGCCCGCACCGGTGCGGGGATCAACCCGGATAACTGCGCGCTGTCTCGCTACCCCACCCGGGTCGAGGACGGCACGGTGTACGTGGAGATCGGATGATCCGCCGCTGCGTGCTCGTCGGCGGCGGTCCCGCGTCGGTGGCGGCCGTGGAGACCCTGCGCGAGCGGGGTTTCGACGGTGGGATCACGCTCGTCGCGGGCGAGCCGCACCTGCCCTACGAGCGGCCGCCGCTGTCGAAGGACTACCTGACCGGCCGGGTGGAGCGCGCGGATGTCGTGCTCCACCCGGAGGGCTGGTACTCCGACCATGACGTCGACCTGCGGCTGGGCACCCCGGCGGCGGCGATCGACCCGGGCGGGCACACCGTCACCCTTGCCACCGGAGAGCGGCTGGGTTACGACGCGCTGGTGCTGGCCACTGGCGCCCGGCCCCGTTCGCTCCCCGGTGTCGCGGGAGACCGGGTGCACGTGCTGCGCACCCTGGACGACGCCGACCGGCTGCGCCGGCAGCTGGATGGCGCGCAGCACGTCGTGCTGCTCGGCGCCGGGTTCGTCGGCTGCGAGGTGGCCGCAGCGGCCGTCGAGCTCGGGGCGCGGGCGACCCTGTTTGATCCCGACCCGGCGCCGCTGGCCCGCGCGGTGGGCCCGGCGGTGGCCGCCGCGGTGCTCGGCCTGCACCGTGACCGGGGTGTCGAGGTGCGGGCCGGGGAGACACCGGCGGCGGTGACCGTGGAGCCGGGCCGTGTCCGGATCGACTGCCGGGACGGCGATGCGCTCGACGCCGACCTGGTCGTCGTCGGGGTGGGGTGCAGCCCGCAGGTCGCGCTCGCCGCCGAGGCCGGCCTGGCGGTCGACGACGGCATCGTCGTCGACGAGTTCTCCGCGACCGGCGCGCCCGGGGTGTACGCCGTGGGTGACGTCGCGAACCGGTGGCTGTCCCGCTACCGGCGGCGGATGCGGATCGAGCACCACGACACCGCGCAGCGGGCGGCGCGCCGGCTCGCCGCGGGGCTGGCCGGCGAACCGGAGCCGTTCGACGAGCCGCCCTGGTTCTGGTCCGACCAGTACGAGCACACCGTACAGGCGCTCGGGCGGCTAGGCGACGACGCCGACCTGGTCCGGCGCGGCGCACCGGAGGAGGTCGGGTTCTCCCTGTTCGCGATGCGCGACGGCCTGGTCGAGGGCGTGGTCACGCTGGACCGGCCGCGCGATGTCGTCGACGCCCGTGCGCTCATCGAGGTCGGGATCCGGGTCGATGCCGAGCAGATCGGGGACACGTCGGTCCGTCTGAAACGGCTCGTCCCCCGGGCGCCGAAGGTGGTGTCGTCATGACGGCGACGAGCGAACCTCGTGCCGCGCCGGTGCTGACCGCGCGCGAACCGCGCGCGCGGATCACCCCGGATGCCGCGCAGCGCGCGATCGAGCTGGTCCGCGACCTGCGCCCGGCCGAGGCGGTCGATCGGCTGCGCCGGGTGCCGGGGAACGGATACGAGCAGGTCGCCCGGGTGATCGATGCGGCGGTGGCGAGGGCGGAACGGGCCGGGATACGGACCGACCAGCTGGTCGTCGTCGGGGGCACCGTCGTCGAAGGGGACGAGCTGTTGCGGGAGAACCGCAAGCTGGGAGCGGGCACCTGGTTCACCGTCCCGACGGCGCGGGTGGAGATCCGGCTGCAGGCCGCAGGCCTTCGGGACATGCCCACCGTGGCGGCGGCGGTGGTACCGGCGCCTGGGAGCCCGCCCCGTCCACCGGACTCCGTCGGGGGCCGCCGTGCCGAGCAGGCCCGGGAAGCGCTCTACGACGTCCTGGACCCCGATCTCGGCGTGAACGTGGTCGATCTCGGATTCGTCCGCGACATCGTGGTGGACTCACAGGACAGGGTGCGGCTCGTGATGACGCTGACGTCGGCGGCCTGTCCGCTGAGCGCGATCATCGAGGAGCAGCTGCGACGGGTGCTGCTCACCGGCCCGACCGCGTTCGCGGGGCTGCACGTGGAGTGGGAGTGGAGGCCGGGGTGGAGTCCGCTCGACATCAGCGAGGACGGGCGTGAGCAACTGCGAGCCATCGGGTTCTCGAACTTCACGCCGACTCACGGAAAGGGATGAGGTACATGGCGTTCGTCGTGATGGCCACGTGGCGGGCCAAGGCCGGGAAGGCCCATGTGATCGAGGAGGTCCTCCGGAAGGTGACGCCGGTGAACCGGACCGAGCCGAAGATGCTGGAGTTCCAGGCTCACACCGATCATCAGGATCCGGCCACGTTCGTGCTGTATGAGAAGTACACCGACGCGTCGGGGTACGACGATCACAAGCAGACGGACACGTTCCGTACCTTGGTTCTGGGCGAAGCGATCCCGAATCTCGAGGAGCGCTCGGTGCGGACGATGATGACGCTGGACTGACGGCGTCGACCGTGGGATGCGGCGCACGGTCGGTCGGACCTGTTCAAGACGGCCCGGAGCCTCTCTCCCCTGCAGGGCGGGCCACTAGGCTCGTCGCCGGCCGGGGCCCGACCGGCCTGCTCACCGACCCACGGAGGACCGATGCGCCTGCACCACCGGACCGACGGCCGCGATGACGCCCCGGTCCTCGTGCTCGGGCCGTCGCTGGGCACCGACCTGCGACTGTTCGACGCCCAGGTGGCCGCGTTCGCCGTCTCTCTCGACGTCGTCACCGCACTGCGCGCACCCACCGCGCTCACCGGGCCGTGGCTGCTCGACGAACTCGGGCCGGCATTGCAGAGCACTGCAGGCTGAACCGCCGCGACACTCAGCCTTTGCCAACCTGATCATGCGCTGGCGATCATGAGGGTCTGAACTGCGGCGATGAG
>NZ_JBFAON010000043.1:0-27581 GCF_040659795.1 Pseudonocardia sp. NPDC049635 | reverse complement strand
AGTTCGACCCGAAGAACTGGCCGAAGGCGGCCCGGATCCCGGCCCAGCGCCGGCCACCCACGCGTGCACGGAGCCGGACGTGACCCGGCCGGCCCAGCGCGGTCAGTGCGGTGCGCGTCGTCTCCGGGGACACCCCGGCGCAGTGCGCGAGCAGCACCCTGGTCCGCAGGCCGAGCCGGGCCGCGTCCAGCGCGGTCGCGCGGACGCAGTGGTCGGTGGCCAGCCCGACGACGTCCACCTCGGTGACACCGCGGGCGTCCAGCCAGTCGGCCAGCGGCACCCCCGACTCGTTGTCGCTCGCCCCCTCGAACCCGGAGTAGGCGCTGGTGTAGGCGCCCTTGTCGAAGACGCACTCGATCGGCCCGACGTCGAGCAGCGGATGGAACGAGGCGCCCGGCGTCTGCGCCCGGCAGTGCGGCGGCCACGAGTCCACGAAGTCCGGGGTGTCGCTGAAGTGTGGGCCCGGGTCGACGTGCACGTCCCGGGTCGCCACGACGTGGTCGTAGCCCCCGTCGCGGGCCAGCGGGCCGATCCCGGCGGCGACCGCGGCGCCGCCGTCGACGGCCAGCGCGCCGCCCTCGCAGAAGTCGTTCTGGACGTCGACGACGATCAGTGCGCGTGTCATGGGTCCTCAGTGCTCCGTGCCGGAGGCGGTGTCGGCGGTGGTGATGAAGGTGGTCGGGATCGCGGGCTCCCCGCGGGAGAGCTTCAGGCCCTCCCACGGTACGGCGACCAGCCCCGCGCGGAGCCGCTCCCGGGCGTCCTCCAGGGTCTCGGCGGCGGCCTGCGAGGTGAGCTCGCCACCGCGGACCAGCGGCACCGGGAGCTCCCGGTCGTGCGGCCCGGTGGCGGGCGGCGCCCCGTGCGGGAACACGATCTCCTCGACGGCGGTCCCGGTGGGCTTGTGCCGGCGCAGTGCGGACTTGCGGCCGCCCCGGGACTCCTTCGACGACGACCGCTTGCTGACCGGCCGACCGTCCACCTCGACGAGCTTGTAGACCATTCCGGCGGTCGGCGCCCCGGACCCGGTCACCAGCGACGTCCCGACCCCGTAGGAGTCCACCGGCTCGGCCCGCAGCGACGCGATCGCGTACTCGTCGAGATCCCCGGACAGCACGATCCGGGTCCCGGTCGCGCCCAGCGCGTCCAGCTGCGCACGGGCCTGCTGGGCCATCACACCCAGGTCGCCGGAGTCGATCCGCACCGCGCCCAGCCCGGTGCCGGCCACCTCGACGGCGTTCGCGATCCCCGTGCGGATGTCGTAGGTGTCGACGAGCAGGGTGGTGCCGGTCCCGAGCGCGGCGACCTGGCTGCGGAACGCGGCCCGCTCGTCGTCGTGCAGTAGCACCCAGGCGTGGGCGGCGGTACCCGCGGTCGGGATGCCGTAGCACCGGCCCGCGGCCAGGTTCGACGTCGTCGCGAAACCGGCCAGGTAGGCGGCCCGGGCCGCGGCGACGGCGGCCTCCTCGTGGGTGCGCCGCGATCCCATCTCGATCAACGGCCGACCGGCCGACGCGGTCACCATCCGGGCCGCCGCCGAGGCGATCGCACAGTCGTGGTTGTAGATCGACAGGGCGAGGGTCTCCAGGATCACCGCGTCGGCGAAGGTGCCGGTGACGGTGAGCACGGGGGAACCGGGGAAGTACAGCTCACCCTCCGGGTAGCCGTCGACGTCACCGGTGAACCGGTAGTCGCGCAACCAGTCCAGCGTCGCCGCGTCCACCACCCCGGTCAGCGCCGCCAGCTCGTCCGGGCCGAACCGGAACCGTTCAAGCGCCGCGAGCAACCGTCCGGTCCCGGCGACGACGCCGTAGCGGCGGCCGTCGGGAAGCCTGCGCGCGAACAGCTCGAAGACACACGCCCGGTCGGCGGTGCCGTCGGCGAGCGCTGCGGCCACCATCGTGAGCTCGTAGCGGTCGGTCAGGAGGGCGGTGCTGCCCTCCGGGACGGGGCCGGTCATGACGGAGAGCCTATGCCCGTTGTGTCACCATGGGGCGCATGACCGCGCCGTCCCCGTCGCCCACCGAGCAGGTCTCGCCGGACGTCGACCCGGATGTCGACCCGCACACCGACAACGACGCCACCCCGGACACCCCGTGGCAGGCGATCGTGTGGAACGACCCGGTCAACCTCATGTCGTACGTCACGTACGTGCTGCAGAAGGTCTTCAACTACCCCGAGCCCAAGGCGAACGCCCTGATGCTCGACGTGCACCACAAGGGCCGGGCCGCGGTCTCCTCGGGGGACAAGGAGACCGTCGAGGGTCATGTCGCGCAGCTGCACGCGGCCGGCCTGTGGGCCACCATGCAGCGCACATGAGATCGGCTGTGAGGTACGGCACATGAACGGCTGGAAGCGCAGCGGCCGCGGCGAACGGGTCCGCTACACCTCCGGGTTCTCCGGGGAGGAGGCGGCCGTGCTGCGCGGCCTGTTCCACGAGGTGCGGCAGATGCTCGCCGGCCGCGCCGCGCTGGCACCGGCCGACGAGCTCGCCGAGCTGACCGGGATCCGCACCGGGCCGACGACCCGGCCCACCGACCGGGTGCTCGCCCGGTTGCTGCCCGACTTCACCACCGAGGACTCCGACCTCGCCGGTGGCATGCGGTCGCTGCACGAGCCGGCCCTGATCGAGGCCAAGGACGCGGCGGCACGGACCGTGCTCGACACGCTGCCCGAGGCAGGCGGCCGGGTCGAGCTCAGCACCGAGCAGGCCGACGCCTGGCTGGCCGCACTCAACGACGTCCGGCTGGCCCTGGGCACCGCCCTCGACGTGAGCGAGGACATGCCCGAGCAGCTGCCCGAGGACGATCCGCGGTCCCAGCACCTCGGCGTCTACCACTGGCTGACCTTCGTCCAGGACTCACTGGTCCGGGTCCGGCTCAAGGCGCTGTAGCGCCGCTCAGTCCCGGGTGACCCGGTCGGTCGGCTGCGCCCCGAGCCCCGGGTTCGCCTCCAGGTGGGCGACGAACGCGTCCAGGTCGACCGGACCGCCCACCACGTCGGTCCCCGCCGTGAAGGCGTCGAACCCGTCGCCGCCCGCGGACAGGAAATTGTTGACCGCGACCCGGTAGGTCGCGGTGTCGGTGACCGGGGCGCCGTCCAGTTCGATGCGGGTGACCCGGTCCCCGGCGACCGAGTACCGCACGTTCGACGACGTCTGCAGGACCGTCGGGCCGTCGTCCACCGTGAACTGCTGGTCCAGCACCGCCCGCAGCTGCGCGCCGGTCAGCGTCATCGTCTGCAGGATGTTGCCGAACGGCTGGACGGTGTACGCCTGCCCGTAGGTGACCCGGCCGTCCGGGCCGGGCACCAGGTCGGCCCGGACCCCGCCCGGGTTGGTCAGCGCCAGCCGGGCGCCGTCGCCGCGGGAGGCGGCCAGCTGCGCGTCGGCGATCACCGTCCCCAGCGGGGACAGCCCGGACGCGTCGGCGGTGCGCGACAGCGGCCCGGTGAGCGTGCCGACCGGGCGCTGCGCGAGCGGCTCGGACTCCCGCACCGCGGTGTCGACGATCCGCTGCGCGGCCGGGTCCGGCGTGACGTTCCGGGTCACGATCTCGTTGCGCGCGGTGGTCGCCGCGCGGTCGACCTCACCGTCACCGGTCACCGCCAGGTCGACCACCGACAACAGCCGCCCGAAGGACAGGCCCTGCACGAACGGACGCTGCGCCCCGGCCGGATCGGTGACGCTGCAGACGTACTGCTGGTGCGAGTGCGCCGAGAACACGGCGTCGACATCGGCGGACACCCCGGCCGCGATCGCCGACCCGGGCCCGCCCGGCTCCACCGCGCAGCTGCCCGGGCCACCGGGCCCGGCTCCGTCCCCCTGGTGCACCAGCAGCACCTGGGCGTCGACGCCCTGCGCGGTCAGCTCCGCGGACGCGGCGTCCACCGCGGCGATCTCGTCGCCCACCTCGACGCCGCGGATCCCGTCCGGTGAGACCAGGTCGGGCAGCTCGGCCAGGGTGGCCCCGATGACGCCGAGCCGGACCCCACCGACGTCGAGCACGGTGTGCGCGGGCAGGACGGGGGAGCCGTCCACGGTCACGTTCGCCGCCAGCACCGGGAACGACACGCCGTCGTAGGCCGGGCCGAATCGGCAGCCGTCGACCGGGTGGCAGCCGCCCGCCACCAGGCGCTGCAGTTCGGCGAGCCCCTCGTCGAACTCGTGGTTCCCGGCGACCGAGGCCGCGACACCCATCGTGTCCAGCAGCTCCATCGTCGGCTCGTCACGGAACAGCGCCGACGCCAGCGGTGAGGCGCCGACGTTGTCCCCGCTCGAGAGCAGCACGCTCGCCGGCTGCTCGGCCCGCAGCCGTTGCGTGTGCGCCGCGAGGAAGGCGGCACCGCCCGCCTCGATCTCCGTGCCGTCGTCGGCGGTCACCTCCCCCGACGACCCGGAGGGCGGTTCCAGGTTCCCGTGCAGGTCGTTGACCGCGATCACCCGGACGATCTGCGGGGAACCGGCCGTCGAGCGGGCGTCGACCACCCACGCCACCGCAAGGACCATCACGAACACCGCTGCCAGGACGAGGCCGGTGCGACGACCGGAGGAGACGGGCATGGCCGGCAGTATCGCGACGCAACACCACACGCGCCGTGCGCGGCGTCACAACCCGGCGTGACGAGCCCGTGAACGTCGTCTCCTCGCGACCGGGGATGTGCCGTCCCCGGCCACCGCCCCGTATCGTGACCTGCGTGCTGGCCATCCGATCGGACCTCGTCGACGAGATCGTCGCGCACGCCCGGCGGGACTTCCCGCTGGAGGCGTGCGGGCAGCTGGTCGGGCCCGAGGCCGGCGAGCACCCCGAGCGCTACGTCCCGATGACCAATGCCGACGAGATCGAGAGCGACTTCGCCTTCTCCCCGGCCGAGGACATCCGGCTGGAGCGCGAGCTCGACGCCGCCGGGGAGCGCCGCATGCTCGTCGTGCACTCGCACACCCGCGTCCCGCGCCGGCCGATGACCGACAGCGGGCTGCCCGAGGCGTATCCCTCGGTGAAGGACGTCGCCCAGATGGAGTGGACGCCCGACCAGCACTGGCTGATCGTGGCCCTCGCCACCGCCGACGCGCGGCCCGAGATCCGGTCCTTCCACCTCGTCGACGGCGAGGTCGTGGAGGACGAACTGGTGGTCGTGGAGTCCTACATGTTCGCCCACACCGGGTCCGACGACGTCCCCGACCGCAGCTGATCCACCCTCCCCCCGCACCCGCGCGGGCGAGGTCGCGCGGGAATGGCGCCGGACGCCGGTTGCGTTGCCGCGTACAGAGCACGACCGAGCAACCGACCAGGAGTGATCACCGAGATGGCCGTCTCCGTCTCCATCCCCACCATCCTTCGCACGCACACCGGCGGTGAGAAGACCGTCGAGGCGAAGGGTGACACCGTCTCCGCGGTCATCGACGACCTGGAGTCGCGGCACAGCGGTATCAAGGACCGTCTGATCACCGACGGCAAGCTGCACCGCTTCGTCAACATCTACGTCGACGACGAGGACGTCCGCTTCGCCGGTGGCCTGGAGGCCCCGGTCAAGGAGTCGTCCACGCTCACGATCCTCCCGGCCGTCGCCGGCGGGCGCTGACAGCTGTTCCGGGTGCCGGGCGGGTACGCCCCGTCCGGCACCGGTCCGTGAGGAGGACCCGTTGCGTTACGACTCGCTGCTGCACGCCGTCGGCGACACCCCGCTGGTCGGGCTGCCGTCGCTGTCCCCGTCCGACGACGTGCGGTTGTGGGCGAAGCTGGAGGACCGCAATCCCACCGGCTCGATCAAGGACCGGCCCGCGCTGGCGATGATCGAGGACGCGGAGAAGCAGGGCCTGCTCACGCCCGGCTGCACGATCCTGGAGCCGACCTCGGGCAACACCGGCATCTCGTTGGCGATGGCCGCGAAGCTCAAGGGCTACGAGATCGTCTGCGTGATGCCGGAGAACACCTCCGAGGAGCGCCGCCAGCTGCTCGCCATGTACGGGGCGCAGATCATCTCCTCGCCGGCCGCGGGCGGCTCCAACCAGGCCGTCGCCGTCGCCAAGGAGCTGGCCGCCGAGCACCCGGACTGGGTGATGCTCTACCAGTACGGCAACCCGGCCAACGCCGACGCGCACTACCGCGGCACCGGCCCGGAGATCCTGCGTGACCTGCCCTCCATCACCCACTTCGTGGCCGGTCTGGGCACCACCGGCACCCTGGTCGGTGCGGGGCGGTACCTGCGCGAGCACAAGCCCGACGTGCAGGTCGTCGCGGCCGAGCCGCGCTACGGCGAGCTCGTCTACGGGCTGCGGAACCTCTCCGAGGGCTTCGTGCCCGAGCTGTACGACGAGACCGTGCTGACCGGCCGGTTCTCCGTCGGCAGCTACGACGCGCTGCGCCGCACCCGTCAGCTCGTCGAGCAGGAGGGGATCTTCGCGGGGATCTCGTCCGGGGCGATCCTGCACGCCGCGCTGGGGGTCGCGAACAAGGCCCTCGACGCCGGCGAGCGGGCCGACGTGGTGATCATCATCTGCGACGGCGGCTGGAAGTACCTGTCGACCGGCGCGTACTCCGGTGACCTGGGCTCCGCAGCCCAGGGCATCGACGGCCACCTCTGGGCCTGACCCGGGGGCGCGGTACGGGCGAATCCGGCATCCACGCCGGTACCGTCGGAGCCATGACCGCACTCCCGTCCGGCCGGGCGCCCGCCCGGGTGCTCCCGCCCGCGCCGAAACGGGCCGCGGCCGTCATGCTGCTGTTCACCGCGGCGCTGTACCTGTTCGAGGCCATCGACGTCGCGTCCGGGCAGACGGTGCAGAGGGCGGGCGCGATCTACCCGCGCGACACCTCCGGCCTCGCCGGGATCCTCACCGCCCCGCTGCTGCACGACGACTGGGCGCACCTGATCGCCAACACCCTGCCGTTCCTGGTCTTCGGGTTCCTCGCAATGTCCGGCGGGCTCGCCCAGTGGTTCTCGGTCACCGCCACCATCTGGGCGATCAGCGGCTTCGGCGTCTGGCTGGTGTCGCCGGCCCCGGTGATCGGCGCGTCCGGCATCGTGTTCGGCTGGTTCCTGTTCCTGCTCGCCCGCGGCTTCTACGCGCGCAACGGCCGCCAGGTGCTGCTCGCCGTGGTGCTGTTCCTGTTCTGGGGCTCGCTGCTGTGGGGAGTGCTGCCGTCCGATCCGTCGGTGTCCTGGCAGGGGCACCTGTTCGGGGCGATCGGCGGGGTGGTCGCGGCGTCCTGGGTGGCGAAGGCCGACCGGCGCTCCGCCCCTACCCTGAGGCCGTGAGCAGCACCCGGGACTCCGGCCAGGACCTCGACGCACCGATCGGGATCTTCGACTCCGGCGTCGGCGGGCTCACCGTGGCCCGCTCGGTGATCGACCTGCTGCCCGCCGAGCAACTCGTCTACGTGGGGGACACCGCGCACAGCCCGTACGGGCCCAAGTCGATCGCGCAGGTCCGGCGGCACGCGCTCGCGATCGGTGACGAGCTCGTCGAGTCCGGGGTGAAGGCGCTGGTCATCGCCTGCAACACCGCGTCGGCGGCCTGCCTGGCGGACTTCCGCGAGCGCTACCCGGTGCCGGTCGTCGAGGTGCTGCGCCCGGCCGTCCGGCGGGCGGTCGCGGCCACCCGCAACGGCCGCGTCGGCGTCATCGGGACACGGGCGACGATCGCCTCCGGTGCCTATCCGGACGCGTTCGACGCCGCCCCGGACATCGAGGTCACCTCGGTGGCCTGCCCGCGGTTCGTCGACTTCGTCGAGCGCGGGACGACCAGCGGCCGGCAGGTGCTCGGCGTCGCCGAGGGCTATCTGGAGCCGCTGCAACGCGCCGGGGTGGACACCGTGGTGCTCGGTTGCACGCACTACCCGCTGCTGTCCGGGGTGCTGGAGATCGTGCTCGGCCCCGACGTGACGCTGGTGTCCTCGGCCGACGAGACCGCCCGCACCCTGGTGCGCACCCTGCACGCCCGCGGGCTGCTGCGCGACGGCGCCGACGACACCGCACCGCCGGCGCCGCACCGCTTCCTCGCCACCGGCGACCCGGAGCCGTTCCAGCGGCTCGGCCGCCGCTTCCTCGGCCCCGAGATCGGCACGGTGGTCGGCCGAGCCGGTGCGCGGCAGGGAGACCCGGCAGGGGTAACGTCCGCACCGTGATCGGCACGCTGGTACTGGTGATCACGGTGGCCCTGGCGGCCACCGCGCTGTTCGGCCTGGTCACCACGGTGGCGAACCGGCCACCCGGGCGGGTGCACCGGATCGCCGTCGGCATCTGCGAGGTGCTGGTCGTCGTGCAGGCCGCGGTCGCGGTGTACCTGGTCCTGGTGAACGGGGTCACGTTGCCGGAGGAGACCACCTTCCTGATCTACGTGCTGGTGTCGGTGTGCCTGCTGCCGATCGCGCTCCAGTTCGCGACCGCCTCGGACGCCACCGCCGCAGCGGTGACCGACCCCGGCACCACCCCGGCCGCGTCCGCCGCTCCCGCCGGGGCGGACGCCGGACCGAGTCGCTGGGGCGGCGCCGTGATCGCCGCCGGTGCGATCGGCACCCTGGTGGTGGTCCTTCGCCTGCAGGGACTCTGGAGCCCGGTTGGCTGAGCGCGGGGAGGTACGTGCGACGGCGACCGGGCCCGGCCGGCTGCTGATCGCCGTCTACGGCATCTTCGCCCTCGCCGCGACGGCCCGGGCCGGCGTGCAGATCGCCGAACGCTTCGACGAGGCCCCGCTGGCGTACTCGCTGTCCGCGGTCGCCGGGGTCGTCTACATCCTGGCGACGATCGGGCTCACCGGCACCGGCCCCGGGTTCCGCAGGCTGGCCTGGTTCGCGGTCGTCTTCGAGCTGGCCGGGGTGCTCACCGTCGGCGCGTTCACACTGCTCGTGCCGGGCGACTTCCCCCAGGAGACGGTCTGGTCGTACTTCGGTATCGGCTACGGCTTCGTGCCGCTGGTCCTGCCCTTCGCCGGGATCTGGTGGCTGCGCCGCACGGCGCGAGCGGGTTAGGGTCGCGCATGCGGCTGATCGTGCTCGGGTGCTCCGGCAGCGGCCCCGGTCCCGAGTCCCCGGCGTCGGGTTACCTGGTGGAGGCCGGCGGCACCCGGATCGTCCTCGACCTCGGCAACGGCACCCTGGGCGCGCTGCAGCGCCACCTCGACCCGTGGTCGCTGGACGGCGTGGTCTTCAGCCACCTGCACGCCGACCACTGCTCGGACTTCGCCTCGCTGGTCGTGCACCGTCGCTACCACCCGCGGCCCCCGTTCGACCCCGGCGTCGCACGGCTGCCGGTGCACGCCCCCGCCGGTGCGCACGACCGGTTCGCGCGTGCCTACGCACCGACCGCCGCCGAGCTCGCCGAGACCGACCTCACCGACGTCTTCACCTTCCACGATCTCGCCGCCGGCGGCACCTGCAGGATCGGCACCGGTGCCGACCAGATCCAGGTGCGGGCCTTCGACGTCGTGCACCCCTGCCCGGCGTTCGCGTTGCGCGTCGAGCACGGTGGGCGGGTGCTCACCTACTCCGGTGACACCGGCGCCTGCCCGGGGCTGGTGGAGGCCGCCCGCGACACCGACCTGCTGCTCTGCGAGGCCAGCTGGCCGCACGGCGACCACAACCCGACCGGGGTGCACCTGTCCGGGCGCGAGGCGGGTGAGCACGCCACGGCGGCCGGAGCGCGCCGGCTGGTCGTCACGCACGTGCCCGCCTGGTACGACCGCGACGAGCTCGCCACCGAGGCGAAGGCCGCCTTCGACGGTCCGGTCGAGGTCGCCACGCCGGACGCGGTCTTCGAGGTCTGAACCCGGTTCCTACGATGGGCGGGTGACACGAGTAGAGGGCAGGGCGGACGGACGGGCGGACGACGAGCTGCGCCCCGTGACGATCACCCGGGGCTTCCAGAAGCATCCGGCCGGATCGGTGCTGGTGGAGTTCGGCGACACGAAGGTGCTCTGCGCGGCCAGCGTGGCCGAGGGCGTCCCGCGGTGGCGGAAGGGATCGGGTCTCGGCTGGGTCACCGCCGAGTACGCGATGCTGCCGTCGTCGACCGACACCCGCTCGTCGCGGGAGTCGGTGAAGGGCCGCGTCGGCGGCCGCACGCACGAGATCTCCCGGCTGATCGGCCGCTCCCTGCGTGCCTGCATCGACCTGCGTGCGCTCGGCGAGAACACCATCGCGATCGACTGCGACGTGCTGCAGGCCGACGGCGGCACCCGCACCGCCGCGATCACCGGCGCCTACGTCGCGCTCTGCGACGCCGTCACCTGGCTCGGCGAGCACGGCAAGCTGTCCGACCCGAAGCCGATCTCCTGCCAGGTCGCGGCCGTGTCGGTCGGTGTGGTCGACGGCCGGGTCCGGCTCGACCTGCCCTACTCCGAGGACTCGCGGGCCGAGGTCGACACCAACGTCGTCGCCACCGAGACCGGGACGCTGATCGAGGTCCAGGGCACCGGCGAGGGCGCCACGTTCGCCCGCAAGACCCTCGACGCGATGCTCGACTCGGCGCTCGCCGGGATCGAGCTCCTCGCGCGGCTGCAGGTCGAGGTGCTCGCCGCGCCGCATCCGAAGCTGGCGGCCGAGCGGGCGGCCGCCGCGGCGGAGAACCCGGTCGGGGGCGGCGCCGAGTGACCCGGGTCCTGCTCGCCACCCGCAACGCCAAGAAGCTCGTCGAGCTGCGCCGGATCGTCGACGCGGCCGGGCTCGACGGCATCGAGATCATCGGACTCGCCGACGTCGACGAGTTCCCCGAGGCGCCCGAGACCGGGGCGACGTTCGCGGAGAACGCCCTCGCCAAGGCCCGGGATGCCGCGCTGGCCACCGGGCTGCCGGCGATCGCCGACGACTCCGGGATCACCGTCGACGCGCTGAACGGCATGCCGGGCATCTTCTCCGCCCGCTGGGCCGGCAGGCACGGGGACGACGAGGCCAACCTGCGGCTGCTGCTCGGTCAGACCGAGGACGTGCCCGACGAACGCCGCGGCGCCGCGTTCGTCTGCGCCGCCGCCCTGGTGACCCCGCAGGGCGCTCGGCGGGTGGCCCCGGGAGCGGTGGAGCCGGGAGCGGTGGCGCCGCGCGCCGACGGCCCCTCGCCGCAGGAGGCTGTCGCGGCGGGAACCGGCGACGGTGTGCCGGGCCGGATCGTGGTGCACGGAACCTGGCGGGGGACCCTGCTGCGGGCACCGCGCGGGGAGAACGGGTTCGGCTACGACCCGGTCTTCGCCCCGGAGGGCGAGACCCGGTCCGCGGCGGAGCTGTCCGCCGAGGAGAAGGACCGTGCGTCGCACCGCGGGATCGCCCTGCGGGCGCTGGCCGGGCACCTGCGGTCCGCACTGTGAACGCCCCCCGGGCCGCCACGCGGGCCCGGGGACGGCCGGCTCACTGCGGGGGCGGCTCCGCCAGCACCCGCTGGGCGACCTTGAACGCCGAGTTCGCGGCCGGGACGCCGCAGTAGATCGCAGTCTGCAGCAGGATCTCGACGATCTCACCGTCGGTGAGCCCGTTGCGGCGGGCCGCACGCAGGTGCATCTCCAGCTCCGCCCAGTGCCCGTGTGCGACCAGCGCGGTCAGCGTCACCGCCGAGCGCATCCGGCGATCCAGGCCCGGCCGGGTCCAGATCTCGTTCCACGCGTAACGGGTGATCAGCTGCTGGAACTGCGCGGTCGTCGCGTCGGTGTTCGCCAGGGCCGCGGCGACGTAGTCGGCACCGAGCACCTCGCGGCGCACGGCGAGACCGTCGGGGTCCAGCTCGGAGGGGTCGATCCCGTCGTTCGCGGTGCTCATGACCGAAGCCTCTCACGGCCGGGACGACCGGTACGTCCCGTGACGCGAGGCGTGACGCCGGTCGCGCCGGGGGCCTGGGTACCGTTCCTCCCGTGCGGTGGTGGCGTCCCCTTCTCGGCTGTCTCGGCCTGGTCCTCGTGGTCAGCATCGTGGTGGTCGTCGCCCGGGCCTACGGCGTGCCCGTGGTGCCGCAGTTCGGCGAGGTGCGCCGGGTGGTCGAGGCGGCCGGCCCCTGGGGGCCGGTGGTGTTCGTGCTGCTCCAGGTGTTGTTGAACGTGCCTCCGTTCCCGCGCACCGTGTTCACCGTCTCCGCCGGGGTGCTGTTCGGCGCGGTCGTGGGCACCGCCCTCGCGATCGTCGCGACGACGCTGACCGCGGTCGTCGCGTTCGCGATCGTCCGGTTCACCGGCGGCGGGCTGATCACGCGCTGGGCGGATCACCCCCGCGCGCTGTGGGTCCGGCGGCGGCTGGACCACCACGGCACCCTGGCCGTCACGTCGATGCGGCTCATCCCGATGGTGCCGTTCGCGGTGATGAACTACCTGTCCGGGCTCTCAGCGGTGCGGTTCTGGCCGTACCTGGTCGGGACGATCATCGGCTCCGCCCCCAGCACGATCGCGATCGTCGCGCTCGGCGACGCGGTCACCGGTCATGTGCGGCCCTCGCTGCTGCTGGTCTCGGCGTTGTGCGGGGTGGTGGGGCTGGCCGGGGTGGTCGTGGCGGCCCGGCGGCCCATCCCCGAGGGGACGGGGCCGTGAGAGCCACGGGCCACCAGGCCACGGTGCCGGCGACGGGAGTCGAACCCGCACTCTCGGCCACCTAAAGACCGTGCCTCTGCCGTTGGGCTACGCCGGCTTGCTCTTGCGTGCGCACCAGGTATCGGTGAGCGCGTGGCAGTTGGGGCACAGAATACGGAGGTTCTCCAGTCGGTTGTCAGTGTGGTCGCCGTTGACGTGATCCAGGGCCAGCGGCAGCGGCCGACCGAGCCACTCCGTCAGCCCGCATTGCTCGCAGCGGGCCTGTTTGATGCCGGCCGAGATCAGCCGCCGGCGTAGATGACCGCTGCTGCGATGTGGCGAGTCCCGGACGAGGATCTCCTCGAGCGGGCGGGGCGTCCGGGTCCGCACCGTGCGGCCTCTGGCCCAGCTGCGGCCGCGGAAGTGCGTGGTGTCCAGCCCGAGCCGCCGGATGTGCCCGACGACGAGCCGGTGGGTTCCGCCACTGGGCCGGTAGCCGAGCCCACGCAGCACCGCCGCGAACGTGTCGGAGCTGCGGACCAGTTCAGCGAGCTGATCATCGGTCCAGTGCTGCCGGCGACGCGTCGATGCAGCGCCCGGGATGTGCCCGGCATCGGCCCCGACCCGCACGATGTGCTCCCGCAACCAGTCGTAGCGGCCCGGCCGCACGCCGAGTCGCCGGCACACCTCGCTGAGCCGGGTCGAGGCGGCCACCGCCTCGACGAGCTGCTCGTCGGTCCACCGGCGGGCGCGCGGCATCAGGAAGCGCCGTGCTCGCCGCCCGCCCGGCGGACCGCGGGCACCTCAGACCTTCCAGTCCTTGCGGAGCTTGGCGACGTGACCGGTCGCCCGGACGTTGTACTTCGCGTCCTCGATCGTGCCGTCCTCGCCGACCAGGAAGGTCGAGCGGATCACCCCGGTCACGGTCTTGCCGTACATGGTCTTCTCCCCGAACGCGCCCCACGCGGTGAGGACCGTGCGGTCCGGGTCGGACAGCAGCGGGAACGTCAGTCCCTGCGCGTCCCGGAACTTCGCGAGCTTCTCCGGCTTGTCGGGGGAGATGCCGATGACGTCGATCCCTGCCCCGTCGAGTTCGGCCAGGTTGTCGCGGAAGTCGCACGCCTGCTTCGTGCAGCCCGGCGTGCTCGCGGCGGGGTAGAAGTAGACGATCACCTTGCGGCCCCGGTGGTCGGAGAGCGACACGGGCTTGCCGTCGGCGTCGGCGAGGGTGAAGTCGGGGGCGGGGTCGCCCGCCTGCAACCGGGTACTCATGACGCCCAGCCTGCCACCCGGCCGACCCCGCGCCACGGTGGATACGCAGGCTGTGGACAACCCCGTCCGGTGGGCTCCGTCCGTGGACGGGTACGGCCCGTCGCGCGCGGGTGCGCGACCCGGTGGCTACGGTGTGGGCCACGCCGCCCGCGTGGATCCCGGTGATCGGGCTCCGGTGGGCAACGAGCACGAGCGACGAGCAACAGGAGAGTCCCGGGCGCGCAGTGCGCACCGGCCGAGTCGGAGGAGACGTGGTGGCCCGCGACCCCGAGCACATCCAGCGCGAGATCGAGAAGACCCGGGACGCGCTGGCCGACAGCCTGGACGCCCTGGCGGACCGGGCGAACCCGAAGAACCTGATCGAGGGCGGCCGCGAGCAGATCGCCGAGAAGCTCGCCGACCCGAAGATCAAGTACACGCTGATCGCGGTGGGCACCGTGGTCGGGCTGCTCGTGATCCGATCGATCTTCCGCTGAGCCGGGAAGGCCGGGATCAGGTCAAGGTCTCCCGGAACTCCAGGGTCGCGGCCCGGTCGGCTCCCGCTGCGAGCGGCTTGCGGTAGCGGGCGATCCGCCGGGCCGCCCCGAACCCGACGACGGCGACCAGCTCCTCCCCGCGCAGGTATCCGACCGTGGTGCCCTTGATCTCACCGCCGTCGAGGCCGTCGCCGTGCAGCGGCAGCATGCCGTCGGCGAGGTCCGGTCGCCCGATCAGCTGGATCTTCAGTCCGAACTGGTCCGACCAGAAGTAGGGCACGGTCGGCGGCGGCGGCTCGGCCCCGGCGATGTCCCGGGCGACGACCGCGGCCTGGTCGACGGCCGAGGTCCAGTGCTCGTGCCGGACACGGTCGCCGAACCGGGGATCGACCCAGGCGGCCGCGTCGCCGACGGCCCAGACCCCCGGCAGCCCCTCGACCCGGCCGTGCTCGTCACACGGGATCCCGCCGGCGAGGTCGGGCCCGGCGGGTTCGAGCCAGCCCAGGTCGAGCCGCCCGCCGATCCCCACGACGACCGTGTCGGCGTTCAGCACGGAACCGTCGGACAGGCTCGCGCCGGCGTCGGTCAGCGCGGACACGGCCACCCCGCAGCGCAGGTCGGCACCGGCCTCGGCGGCGAGCCGGGCGGCGAGCGCGCCCACATCGGGACCCAGCACCCTGGCCATCGGGACCGGGCCGGCCTCCAGCACGGTCACCGCGAGCCCCCGGTCCAGGGCGGTGCTCGCGACCTCGGCGCCGATGAAGCCGGCTCCGACCACCAGCAGCGACGACGAGTTCGCCAGCGCTGTACGCAGCGCATCGGACTCCTCGACACTGCGCAGGACGTGCGCGGACCGGGGCTGATCGTCGAGCGTGCGCGGCGCGACACCCACCGCGAGCACGATCGCGTCGGCGTGCAGGGTGCTGCCGTCGTCGAGCTCGACCTCACCGGGGCGCAGTGCGACGGCGCGCCGCCCCAGATGGGTCCGTACACCCAGCTCGGCGAGGCCCTCGGCCGCGATCAGGTCGAGTTTCGACCGCTCCCACTCACCGGCCAGGTACTGCTTGGACAGCGGCGGACGGTCGTACGGGAGGTGCTCCTCGGCGCCGACCAGGCTGATCCGGCCGTCGAAGCCGGACCGGCGCAACCCCTCCACGGTGCGCAGGCCGGCCAGGCCCGCCCCGACGACCAGTACGTGTTCCGCTCCGCTCACAGAGCCCCCTCCCGCTCGGAGCCGGCTCCGCTGCCGGCCGCTCCGGATGATCCTCGCCGCTCCCCGCACGGCTCGTGCGGGGGCATCGGTCACAGCCGGCGGTCGTCCGGGTCGAGCCGGCTACGGAGCCGGTCCAGGGTCTGCGAGAGCAACCGGGACACGTGCATCTGGGAGATCCCGACCTCGTCGGCGATCTGGGTCTGGGTCCGGTTCCCGAAGAACCGCAGCATCACGATGGTGCGTTCGCGCGGTGCCAGCTCGGCGAGCAGGGGGCGCAGCGACTCGCGGTAGTCCACCCGGTCCAGTTCGGCGTCCGCGTCGCCGACCAGCTCACCGACGGTGGCGCTGCCGTCCTCGGAGGACAGCATCTCGTCGAGCGAGGAGCTGCGGTACGCCTCGGCGGCCTCCAACCCCTCCAGCACCTCGTTCACCGGGAGATCGAGGTGCTGGGCCAGCTCGGAAGGCTTCGGCGCCCGGCCGAGCCGCTGGGACAGCTCGGAGACCGCGGCGTTGATCGAGACGTGCATGTCCTTGAGCCGGCGCGGCACCCGCATCGACCAGCTCTGGTCGCGGAAGTGTCTGCGGACCTCACCGGAGATGGTGGGGACGGCGAAGGAGAAGAACTCTCCACCCTTGCCGGGATCGAACCGGTCGATCGCGTTGATCAGACCGACGGTCGCGACCTGGACCAGGTCGTCGAGCGGCTCGCCACGGTGATTGAACCGGCGCGCGATGTGCTGGGCGACCGGCAGGTAACCGGTGACCAGCTGGTCCCGCAGCCGCTCACGACGTGGGTCGTCGGCGTCCATCGCGGAGTACTGCTCGAGGATCGGGGTGAGGTGCGCGTACTCGGGGTCGGCCGTCACTGCCCGGGCCCGGCGAGTTTGTGCAACCGGATCGTGAGGGCCGGGCGGCCACCGTCCTCCGCGCCGGTCTCGACCGCGACCTGGTCGGCCAGCGTCTGGAGCACCCGCCAGCCGAAGCTGTCGGTGGGGAGCTCGGTGGCGCCGCGGGTGAGCACCTGGGCCGCGACGTCGATCCGCTCGCCGTGCACGTCGAACGTGCACCGCAGCGGCGAGCCCGGTGCGGCGAGTCCGACCAGCGTCGCGCAGGCCTCGTCCACCGCCATGCGGAGGTCGGAGATGGCGTCGAGATCGAAGTCGGCTCGGGCCGCGAGGTCGGATGCGACCGCGCGCACCGTCGGGATCAGTGCGGGCCGGGCGGCCGTCCGGATCTCGACCGTCGACGCGGTGCCCTGGTCGGCGGGAACGCTCGTGGATTCCTCCTGGGCCACGCTGGGACGTCCTTTCATCGGCTTGGTTTCGGTGCACGGTGGTGTGGATGATGGCGTGTCGCGGCGCCGTGCGCAGGCCCCGGCACGGGTGTCACGGCACGGGGATCCCGGATCGGTCCGGGACGACCGTGAACAGCTGGGCCGAGCCGGTGACCTCGAGCGGGCGGAGCACCGCCCGGCTGGTCGCCACCACGAACAGTCTGCGCTCCTCGCGGGCGGCCTGCCGGGCGGTGTTGATGAGCACCCCGAGGCCGCTGGAGGCGAGGAAGGTGACCCCGTCGAGATCGATCGCGATGTGCCGGTCGGCGTGGCGCATGAGGTCGTCGAGTGCGCTGCTGAGATGCGGTGCGGTGAGCGTGTCGATCTCACCGGAGACGCTCAGCACGGTGAGGCCGGTGCGTGGCGAGGAGAACGACAGGTCGAGGCCGCAGGGAAGAACTCCGTGCCGGTCGGCCGACCGTTCCTCGTCTCCGGGCGGCTGCGCCGAGATCGATCCGGGCAGGGGGATCACCTCCAGTCGGTCGCGTGTGGCGTCGACTGCTCGGGGCGTCCCCGCCGGCTGCTCGACGGGGCCTTGCGGACATGGTCGTCACCGACCCCGCAGGGCGGTGACCCGACGATACCGGCCGGTCCCGGGGGGCCACGGCGGGCGCCTGGCTCTAGGCTCGGCGAGGTGACCCGGCACCACACCCCCGGTCCGGACGCCGATGGCCGGCCTTCCGGCCCCCCGCCCGAGGACGCCGTCGACCGGGCCGTCGACCAGGCGGTCGCGCTGTCGAGCGGACTGCTCGGCGAGCAGCCGCCCGCACCCTCGATGCCGCACGTTCGCGGCGGTGCCACGGTCGCCGTCCTGATGATCGACATCACGGCGCGGCGCATCGTCTACGCCAACACCACCGCGCTGGAGCTGCCCGGGGAGACGACGGCGCTGCCGGTCGGCGTCGGGGAGTGGGCCGCCGCCGTGCGGTTGACCGACCCGGACGGGCGGGATCACCCGCCGGGGGAGTCCCCGCTGGACCGGATCGCGGCGGGGGAGCAGGTGCCGGGGGAACCGGTGGCGTTGCACGGTCCCGGGCTGGTGCCCGATCGCGAGGGTGTCCCGGTGGACGGCGGCAGCGGTGAGACCGCCGAGACCACCCTGGTCTGGATGACCGGGTTCGCGCTGGCCGATCCGGCGGTCGGGGCCACCGACACCTACGACGGCGGGAACTCGCGGGCGTTGGTCGTCCTGCTTCCGCTGGCCGGGTCCGGGGGTAGGGACCGGGATCGGGACCGTATGGAGTTCCTGCGCGACCGCGCCGTGCTGGCCACCGAGATGTCGTTCACGATCTCCGACCCGCAGCGCGAGGACGACCCGCTGGCCTGGGTCAACCCGTCGTTCGAGCGGTTGACCGGTTACCCGCTCGACGAGGTCGTCGGGCGCAACTGCCGGTTCCTGCAGGGGCCGAACACCGACCGCGACGCCGTCGCCAGGATCGCGCGTGCGTTGCGTGAGCAGCGCCCGATCACCGAGGTGCTGCTGAACTACCGCCGCGACGGGACGGCCTTCTGGAACCAGATCTCGGTGTCCCCGGTGCTCGACGGCGAGGGCAGGCTCGTCAACTTCGTCGGGGTGCAGAGCGACGTCACCGAGCGCGTCATCGTCGAGCAGGAGCGCCGGGCGGCGCTGGCCGAGGCCGAGCAGGCGCGGGCCCAGCTGCGTCTGCTCGCCGAGGCGACCACGCAGATGACCTCCGCGTTCGGCGTCGCCGACGTCTGCACCCGGTTCGCCCGGATCGTGGTGCCCGAGCTCGCCGATCTGTGCACGGTGGACCTGCTCGACGCGCCCGACGGTGAGAGCCGCCGGCGTCTCGGCGTCGCCGCCCGGGACACCGCGGACGAGGAGCTCCTGACCCGGACCGGACCGCTGCGCACCTCCCGGCTGGAGGAGCCGGCCGCCGCCGCGATCCGGGCGGGCCGCCCGCACCTGGTCGGGGAGCTGCCCGAGAAGGGCCGTGACGCGCACCCCGACGATCCGTTCGCCGCGGACGAGTACGAGCGGCTGCGGTTGCGCAGCGCGATGGTCGTGCCGATGCTGGGCCGCGGGCGGGTGCTGGGGCTGGTCACCTTCCACACCCAGTTCCCCTACGGCCGCCGCTACACCCACCGTGACCTGCACCTGGCGTCCGATCTGGCCGGTCGGGCCGGGCTGGCGGTGGACAACGCCCGGCTCTACGAGGTGGAGCGGGCCGCTGCGGCGACGTTGCAGCACAGCCTGCTGCCCGCGCTGCCGGAGGTGCCCGGCATGCACGTCGCCGCGCGGTACCTGGTCGGCGCCGACGGCAACCAGGTCGGTGGTGACTGGTACGACGTGCTGCCGCTGCCGGACGGTTCGGTCGGCGCCGCGGTCGGCGACGTCGTCGGGCACGACCTCGCCGCCGCGGCGGCGATGGGTCAGCTGCGTGGTGTGCTGCGGTCCTACGCCTGGGGTGGTGACCGGCCGGGGTCGGTGCTGGACCGCTGCGACCAGCTGGTGCAGGGGCTCGACATCGCCGCGATGGCGACCGCGGTGTACGCGCGGCTGGGCCCGGCGGGCCCGGACGGCTCCCGGGAACTCACCTACGCCAACGCCGGGCACCCCGCTCCGCTGCTGCGCGAGCCGGGCGGGGCGCTCGTCCGGCTGGACGCCCACCACTCACCGATGCTGGGCGCGCTGCCCGAGTTCGGTCGGGCCACCGGGGCGCGCCGGGACGAGGCCACGCTGACCTGCGCCGCCGGCTCGCTGCTCGTCTTCTACACCGACGGTCTGACCGACGTCGTCGGTGAGGATCCCGACGAACGGGCCGAGCTTCTGGAACGCACCGTGGCGGAGATCGAACCGGATGCGACGCCGGATGCCGTGGTGGATCGGGTGCTGGAGACGTGCCGGTCCGGCCGGCTGGACGACGACATCGCGCTGCTGGCGATCCGGCTCGACGACGACCGCGGATGACCCGGACGGCCGACCGGCGCTCACGGAGCGCAGGCGACCGCCCGCCGGACGTGTGAGGCCGTTCGACCGTCCGGCCGTCGATCGTGACCGGTGATCGTCCGGGCCACTTCGTGACTGCCTCACGCACCGGGGTGCGCGGTGGTCGCCGTAGTCACCGATCCGCTCGCGGCGCCCGCGCGTCCACTCGTCCGGCCGGGGGTGTGGCCGGGGCGTCCCGGAGCCCGGTCCGGGGTCTAGTGTCCGGCACGGGAGCAGCGGGCGGATCCGGAAGGCGCGTGATCGTCGTGGGGCAGGACGTGGCCCGGCCGCGCAGACTGGTCGCGGTGGCGCTCACGGAGGCCGAGTCCGCCCGCGCCGGCGGCACCCTGGCCGAGCTGTCCGGCAGCGCCGGAGAGACCGATCTGCTGGTGGTGCGTACCGATCCGGCCGGCGGCCGGCGGCTGGTCGAACCGGCCGACGCCGAGGACTACCCCGGCGACGACACCGTGGAGGAGCCGGAGCCGATCACCATGCCGGTCACCCGGGTCCCGTCGGGGACGGTGCGGCTGCACCGGCTCGGGCTGCGCTGGACCCTGCAGGACGGTGACGAGGAAGATCTCGTGGCTGCGTTGTCCGAGCTGGTCGGGTTCGATCCCGGCGACGACACGTTCTGCGTGGCGCCTGCCCCGACCGGTGTGGTGGCCGACCCGGAGATCGAGGTGGTCCGGCGCGCCGTCCGCCGGGTGGCGCGCGTGTACGGGCTACCGGTGCTGCCCTACCGCCCGCTGGGCTGGTCCGGTTCAGGCCAGGACGACGCCACGGTCGCGGCGGGGACGTGTGCGGCCGAGCGGCCCGGTGCTTGAGTGGCCGGTGTCCGAGCGACCCGGCACCGGAGTGTCCGGGGCTGAGTGCCCGTCGCCCGGGTGACGGCCCGGTGGCCGAGCGGCCGGTCTGCTCGGCGGTCGAGCATCCCCGCGACCGATTACCCGTCGCCCGGGAGACCCGGTGGCCGAGCCCGCGGGCGCGGCGCTGTTGCTCCGGTGACCGAGCGGGCGGTGCCGTGCGGGCTCAGCCCGCCGCGGCGACCATGCCGGATGTGCGGGCGCTGTCGCGACGTTCGAGCACCGCACGCCGCTCGGACTCCCCGAGCCCGCCCCACACACCGAAGGGCTCGCGGCTGGCCAGCGCGAAGCGGCGGCACTCCTGGATGACCGGGCAGCTGCGACAGACCTGCTTGGCCTGCTCGGTGCGCCGGGACCGGGACGGGTTGCGCTCCCCGTCGGGATGGAAGAAGACCGCACTGTCCATCCCGCGGCACGCACCGAGCCGCTGCCACTGCCATTCGTCGTCCATCGGACCGGGAAGCCGGGAAATGTCGCTCACGTGCTCACCTCGTCGATCGGCACCCGGGAGCGGGCTCTGTCTGAGGGCCGGTTCCCGGGCACGACCCGCGGCAAACGTGGCCGCGCGAGGACCCTGGTTCATGAGGGGGTATCCCCTCTCGGTTCGATCCGCGTGCCGCCGTCCGGTTCGGGACCATCGGCCCTGTTCACGCGGGAGATCCCGGTCGACGCCACGAGGGCGAGCCCCGGTCCGTCATAATATGTGATGTGTCTCACATGCCCTAGGAGTGCAGGGCGGCGCGCACGTCGTCGTGGATGTCGAACAGGTGGTGCAGCCCGGCGATTCCGATCGGTCGAAGGACGCGTCGTTCGGTGCAGGCGATCCGCAACTCCACTCCGGCCCGGTGGGCCTGCTCGCGGAGCTCGATCAGGGCGGCCAGCCCGCTGGTACCGAGGAACCGGACGCCGTCGAGATCCAGCACGACGAGCTCCACCGACGGAATCCGGTCGGCGACCGCGACCCGCAGATCCGGCGCCGTCAGCATGTCGAGCTCACCGAACACCGAGACCACGACGACCCGCTCGGACGGCGTCTCGGTCTCGATCCGCAGGCTGTCCACCGGCTCGACGTCGTCCTGACCGTCGCCCGGTGCTGTCGCGTCGATGCGGGTCGTCCCACCGGGCGCGCCGTCGGCGTCGCCGGAGCCTGGGCGGCGGGGATCGGTCATTGGCACGACGGTAGGCACCCCCGCGCGGCTACGCCACTCGGAGCGCGGGGCCGTTCGCGCCACGCTGCGCAACGATCGGCGCAGCCGGATACCGACCGTTGCCGGTGCACAGCTGCGGCCGGGCACCTGACGACCGGGGACGGCCGCAGATCAGGACGGGGCCGGACGTCCGACCGCGATCGTCCGTCGGCGCACCCGTGCCGCCCGTGGCCGCGTCGGCTGCGCCGGCCGGGTCGAAGCCCTCCCGGTGGCAGGCAGGTAGCAGCGGAGATCACCCTGCCGAGACCACGGCCCGGCTCGCTGACCGGAGATCGCCGCTCGGACATCACGGTCCGGATCGCTGACCGGGGACCACTGACCGGACATCACTGCCCGGACATCACTGACCGGACATCACTGACCGGGCTGGCCGCCGCCCGCCGGGGCGTCGGCGCGGCTCTCGGACGCGCCCACCTGCTCCGGCCCGGCCCCGGGGGCCCGCTGCTCGGGCAGCGAGACCGCGGGAAGCGCGCCGGTGTCCGACCCGCTGACAGCGGCCGGTCCGGCACCCGTGCGGGTGGCCGATCCGGCCTCCGCGATCCCCGCTGGTCCGGCGCTCGAACCGGTTGCCGATGCGGCGCGTGCGACTCCGTCGGCAGCAGCGCTCGCGGCCCCCGCCGGTCCCGCGCCCGCGACGCCGGCTGGTTCGGCGCCCGCGAGGCCGGTTGATGGGGCGCCCTCGCGCCCGGCTGATCGGGCGCCCGCGAGGCCGGCTGGTTCGGTGCCCGTGCGCGCGGCTGGTTCGGCGCCCGCACCGGTGGCTGATGCGGCGCCCGCACCGGTGGCTGATGCGGCGCCCGCGCCGGTGGCCGGCTCCGCACCCGCGGTCGCCGGAGCGCGCAGGGCGTGCGCGGGTGCCGGGCGGGGCCGCGGCGGGGTGGCGCCCGGCACCACCGGAACCGGCCCGGTGTCCGACGACGCAGAACCGGCCCGCTCCGGGTCGGGCACACGCACGGGCCGGTCCCCGGGGAGCGGGGGCGGCCCGTCCAGCCGGCCGATCTCGGCGCCGAGCAGCGCGTGCACCCTGGCCAGCTCCGCACGCACGCTGCTGCGCAGGCCGTTCACGTGGGCGTGCATCGACGCGGCGGTGTCCGCGACGAGCTCGCTGTCGCGGCGCGCCCTCACCTCCGCGGCCAGGGCCCGGTCGACCTCGGCCCGGGCGTCGGAGGTGATCCGCACGGCCTCGGCACGGGCCTCGTCGGTGATCCTCGAGGCTTCGGCGCGCGCGTGCTCACGCAGCGTCTCTGCCTCGACCTCGGCGTCCCGGCGGCGCTGCGCGGCCTCGTGCTGGGCCATCCTGAGCACCTTGTCGGCGCGCATGCCGAACGTCTCCTGCGGCGTGGAGCGGACCCGCTCCAGCTCGGCCGCGAGCGCCTCGGCCCGCCGGACGGCTTCGGCCCTGCCGGCCTCCGCCTCGGCCAACGCGCCCTCGGCGGCGGCGAGCCGCGCCACCAGCTCCTCGACGGGCGGTGCGGAGTCGGTCAGCGGGGCGTCGGCGCTGCCCTCGCGGTGCGGTGGGGCACCCGCGGCGTCGTCGCCGGTGGTGGTGCGGGTCCGCTCGTCGTCGCGCACGTCGTCGGAGTCGGTGCTCCCACCGCCAGCCCGGCCCGGGTTCAGCTCCGGGGTCACGTCACCGTCCACGTCGCCGCTGGTCCTTCCCGACGCGGTTCCGGAACGCCTGCGCCCGAGGAGCTCGCTCCACCGGTCCGCCGTGTCGCCCCGGCGCCGCTCACCGCGTACCTTGCTCACGCTGTCCTCACGGTGCGTCAGTCTCGGTGCCCGGAGCGTTGCCGCACAGCCCCCGTTCGGCGGACGGGGCCGGACCGGCGGCCGACGGTGGGTGGCCCTGCGCCGCAGGGTCCACGGGTGCCCGGAGGACCCTCCGCCGGATCGGGTGACGATCGGGCCGACCGTCGAGGTCGCCTAGGCTCGGGCCGGTGCAGCCCCTCGACCGATCGTGTGCCCGTACCCGCGCCTGGGTGGACGAGGCGATGCGCCGGGTCCAGGCCGATGCGAACCGGTCCGCCGACACCCACCTGCACGTGCTGGACCTGCCCGCCGAGTGGGGTGTGCAGGTCTACCTGAAGGACGAGTCGGTGCACCCCACCGGCAGCCTCAAGCACCGGCTGGCCCGGTCGCTGTTCCTGTTCGGTCTCGCCTCGGGGTGGATCACCGAGGGCACCACCGTGGTCGAGGCCAGCTCCGGGTCCACCGCCGTGTCCGAGGCCTACTTCGCCCGGCTACTCGGGCTGCCCTTCGTCGCGGTGATGCCCCGCTCGACCAGCCCGGAGAAGGTCGCGCTGATCGAACGCGAGGGCGGGCGATGCCACTTCGTCGAGAACGGCGTGCAGGTGTACGAGGAGGCGGAGCGGCTGGCCGCCGAGTCCGGCGGGCACTACCTCGACCAGTTCACCTACGCCGAGCGGGCCACCGACTGGCGCGGGAACAACAACATCGCCGAGTCGATGCTGCACCAGCTCGCCGAGGAGCGGCACCCGGTGCCGGAGTGGATCGTCGTCGGCGCCGGGACCGGTGGGACGTCGGCGACGATCGGCCGCTACCTGCGCTACCGGCGGCTGCCGACCCGACTCGCCGTCGTCGACCCGGAGAACTCGGCGTTCCTGAACGGCTGGGCGCTCGGCGTGCCCGACTACGCGACCGGCCTGCCGTCGCGGATCGAGGGGATCGGGCGGCCCCGGATGGAGCCGAGCTTCGTGCCGTCGGTGATCGACCGGATGTTCCCGGTACCGGACGCGGCCAGCGTCGCCGCGGCCCGGCACCTGCGGGAGCGCACCGGTCGCTGGGCCGGCGGCTCGACCGGCACCAACCTGTGGGGCGTGTACCAGCTGGTCGCCGAGATGCTGCGGGAGGGACGGCAGGGCAGCGTCGTGACCCTGATCTGCGACGGCGGCGAGCGCTACCGGCACAGCTACTACGACGACGACTGGGTCGCCGCCGAAGGTCTCGACCTCGCGCCGTACACGGCGACCCTGCAGCAGTTCATGGCGACCGGCCGCTGGGAGCCGCCCGCGCAACCGGCCTGACCGGAGCTACCGCCGGTACAGCAGTGCCGCGGTGGCGAGCAGCCGCCGCTCGGACCCGGGACGGCCGACCAGCTGCACGCACGTGCGGCGGCCTGCCCCACCCAGCACCGGTGTGACCAGGGACGGCAGACCGGCGAGGTTCCAGGCCGCGAACCCGGTCGATCCGGCGGCCACCGGACCGGCGGGCGCGGACAGCAGCCCGGCCTCGGCGCCGGCGTCGTCGAGCCAGCCGACCATGCGCTGCCGCCACGAGGCGGGGGTGGCGGGGCGCAGACCGCCGAGCCGGCGCACCCGGCGGCCCCGGCGCACCGCGCTGCGCGCCGCCCGCGGCAACTGCGCCGGATCGAGCTGCAGGTCCTCCACCCGCCGGGCGAGCCCGGCCTGCCTGCGCCGGGCCCCGTGCACGGGCAGCACCGCCCGGTACGGCGGATCGGCGGCGACCAGCCCGATCCCGGCGGCGTCGAGCAACCGGATCGCCTCCTGCACACCGGCCGTGGCGGCCGGGCCGGCGAACCGGGCCCGCCCGGTGCGCAACGAGCAGGCCAACGAGCCGGCCGGCGGGCCGGGATCCGGGTCGTGACCGTGGTGGACGCCGGTGGTGATCGCGTCCAGCGCGGCGAGCACGTCCAGCGGGTCGGCGGCGACGAGCGTGGTCTCGGCGAGCCCCGACCAGCGGCGTTCCTCACCGGGCGGCAGCGGGAGCACCCGGCGGCCCGGCTTGAGCGCGGTCAGGCCGTGCGCGGCCGCGGCGGCCCGCAGCGCGCCGTCGCCGTCGATGCCGATCCCGAGCGGGACCAGACCGGCGGCGACCGCGGCAGCCGTCGCCCGACCGCCGGGGGAGCCGTCCGGCCCGATCGCGAACGCCGCGGTCCGGGCCCGGCCGGCGACCAGTGCACCCGCGGCGCGCAACCGGCGGACCGGCTCGTCACCGCGGCCGGCCACCGAGATGCCGTCCTCGACGGCCACCGTGACGCCGGCGAGCGGCAGCGCGAACCGGTCGGCCCGGCGGTCCACGGCGGCGGCCGCCGCACGGAGCGGTTCGGCGTCGACCATGAGCAGCGGCGCCGCTGTGCCGGTGAGCTGCGGTGGCGCTGTGTCGGCGAGCTGCGGCGGCGCTGTGCCGTCGGTGAGCTGCGACAGCCCGGGGGCGGCGCCGACCGCGTCGAGCAGCGCGTCGGCGACGGCCGCGGCGCTCCGGCGACCGGCCCGGACGTCGTCGGCCACGTCCCGGAGCGGATCGGGCCGCGTCGGGGCCGTACGGGGGAGCTGGGTGCGGGGCGAGCTCGTCGCACGAGCCCGCGCGCCCGACGGGGGTGAGGTCACGCCGTCCGGAGCGCCTCCGGGACCCCGTCGGCGACGTCGAACAGCGACAGCAGGCTGGTCGCCTCCAGCGCACGGGTCACGGCGTGCGAACCGCACACGAGCCGTAGCCGGCTGTCGGCGCCCTCGGCCTTCTCCTTGGCCTCGACGAGGGCGGCCAGCCCCGCGGAGCCCAGGAACGTGACCCGGGACAGGTCGACCACGAGCAGGCTCGCGGACGGGATCTGGTCGGCCAGGCGCTCGGTGAGTACGGGTGCGGTCATCGTGTCGATCTCGCCGTGCACGTGGACGACGACCGCGCCGCCCGCGTGCTCGACCACCTCGAAGCGGACGACCTCGCCGACGTCGGGGCCCTGGTCGTCCCCCACCCCGGTGGGCGTCTCACTGCTCATGTGCCTCGTGCTCCCTCGACAGTCGTTGCCGTCGGTGGGCGGCCCGCGCACGGCGGGGCCTCACCGTGGGTGACAACCGGCCGCCGTTGCTTGACGTGCCGTTCGTGCAATTCAGGTCCCACTGTAGCCAGGACGGCCTTTCACCCTACGGCCGCGGTCACGGGTGGCACAAACGTTCCGCGCGCCCGGACGAGTGAGGTTCCACCGGCTGCCGGGCGGGATGCCAGGGTGGTGTCCATGAGCGCAGACCAGCCCGCCCGGTTCGTCGTGCGGATCGGCGTGCGGAGCTACGAGATGGACGTGAACGGGCACGTCAACCACGCTGTGTACCACCAGTACGCCGAGCACGCCCGGATGGAGCACTTCCGCGCGAGCGGCCTGTCCGAGCACGCACTGGCCGGGCACGGGCTGACCGTCGTGCTGTTGTCGACGACCGTTCACTTCCGGGCCGAGCTCAGGGCGGGGGAGACCCTGGAGGTCGACTCGGAGATCACCTTCACCCGCCGGAAGCCGTTCACGATGAGTCACCGGATCCGGCGGATCGCCGACGCCGCCGGAAACCCGGTGGACGATCTCGCGGCCGAGGCGCAGTGCACGATGGGCGTGCTCGATCTCGGCACCAGGAGGCTGGTCGCCGATCCGTACACCCGTCTGCGCGCGGCCGCGACCGACGGCGCTCTGCTGGGGCCGGCACCCGGCTGATCGCCGGGCCGGCGCTCAGGCCGGGAGGACCGGGGTGCGCTCGGCCGTGTGCCCCGGGACCACCACGGCCGGGGCCTCCCTGATCAGCGGCGGCACCGCGCCGCCGGCCCGGCGCACGGCCCGGCGCGACCGCAGGTAGGCGCGGGGGCCGATGAGCAGCCCCCGGGTGCGGGTCTGGTCGGCATCGTCGGGGATGGCGTCGCCGGCGCCTGCTTCGCGGGCGGAGATGTGCCGGAGCCGGGCCAGTGCCGCGGGTAGCCGGCGCAGGGCCACCGCGCGGCCCTGCGGGGACAGCGCGACCTTGGTCAGGAAGCTGCCGAGTCCGACGGC
>NZ_JBFAON010000042.1:0-29549 GCF_040659795.1 Pseudonocardia sp. NPDC049635 | reverse complement strand
GTCCCCCGCCCCCCCCCCCCCGCCCGCCGCCCGCGGCCGCCGCGGGGCGCCCCCGGGCCCCCCCCGCGGGGGGGCCCCGGGCCGGGGGCCCCGCCCCCGCCCCCCCCCCCCCGGGTCCCCCCGTGGGCGGGTCCGGTGGCGGCCGATCCGCCGTACGCTGCTCGCCGTGGACGCGGACGGGTCCCCCGTGGCAGCACCGCACCGTGCCGCCCCGCCGGTCCGCGCCGCACCGGTACCGGTCCCCTCCCGGCCGACCGTGCTCGACACGGCGCTCGCGCTCGCCCTGACCGCGGTCACCGTGGCGAGCGCACTGACCGAGGATCCGTCGATCGGCCACCACGAGCCCGCCCCGGACGCGCGGCTGGTCACCGCCGCGGTCGTCGCGGGACTGGCGCTGGCGTTCCGGCGCCGCACCCCGGTCACCGTCCTCGTCGTCACGGCGGCCGCGACCACGACGGTGGAGTGGCTCGGCTGGGAACCGGACCTCGTCGCGGTCTGCATGCTGGTGGCCCTGTTCACCGTCGCGGCCCACCGGTCACCGGTGGTGTCGGTGCCGTGCCTGGCCGCCGTCTACGCGGCGGGCGCCGTCGTGTGGGTCGTGCAGTCCCCGCCCTGGTACGCCGACGCCCCGCTGCCCGAGCATCTCGTCGTCGCCGGGGCATGGGGGGCAGGCGCGCTGGTCCGCCGGTGGACAGGTGAGCAGAGCAAGGCCCTGGTCCGGATGAGCACCGCCGAGCGGACCCGCGCGGAGGCCGCCGACCGGGCGGTCGTGGCCGAACGGCTGCGCATCGCCCGCGAGCTGCACGAGGTCGTGAGCCGGACGCTGGCTGCGATCACCGTCCTGGCCGCGGGTGCCCGTGCCGCACCGACCGCATCGACCACCTCCGGTTCTCCGGGGGCCGTGCTCGGTGAGATCGAGCGGCTGGGCCGGACCGCGCTCGAGGACCTGCGCCGGATGCTCGGCGCGTTGCGTGCCCGGCCCGTGCCCGCGGCGGGCACCGCCGTCCCGGATGCGCCGGCCTGTGACGACCGTCCCGGACTCCGGGGCCGGCTCGTCGATCTCGGGATCGGCGTGACCGCGACCGTGCTCGCGGTGAGCGGCGGGCTCGCCGGGTCGACCGACGCCTACACATACCGGGAGCCGGATGCGGTGCTCGTCGGGCTGACCGTGGTCGGGGCGATGTCCCTCGCCGCACGCCGGACGGCCCCGGTCACGGCGACGGCGCTGACGGCCTGCGCGACCACGGCGGTCCTCCTGCTCGGCGGTGACGCGGGGGAGCTCCCGCTGTGCCTGGTGGTGGCGCTCTACTCGGTCGGTGCCTGGTCCCGCGCGCTGCCCGCGACGGCCGCGCTGATCGGGGTGTACGCCCTGCTGGGCCTGATGGCGGTGCTGCGCGCCCCGTACTTCGACCATCCGCTGGCGTTCGTGTCCGTCCTCGCCCTGACCGGCGTGTGGGCACTCGGCCGGTTCGTCCGGCACCGCAGACATGCTTCCGGAGTGGCAGCGCGGGCCGCGCTCGCCGCCGAACGCCACCACGACGCCGACGCCGGGCGGGCCGCGCTGGACGAACGGTTGCGGATCGCCCGCGAGCTGCACGACGTCGTCGGGAGCTCGCTGTCGGTGATCACCGTCCGGTCCGGTGTCGCACGGTTCCTCGCCGGGTCGAACCCGGCGGAGGCCGCACCGGCGGTCGAGGCGATCGAACGCGCCGCCCGGGCCGCGCAGGACGACCTGCGCGACCTGCTCGTCGTGCTGTCCCCCGGCGGTGAACCGGCCGCACCCGGCCCGGCCCCCGGCCGGGCCGAGCTCCTCGCGCTGCTCGAGCGGGGAGCGCCCGGCGACAGCGGCGGCACGAGCGGCATCACCCACGACATCACGCTCGGCGGCCGGGCCGGCGCCGACCTCGACACGCTGCCGGGAAGCATCCGGCATACGCTGTACCGGTTGGTCCAGGAGTCCCTCACCAACGCCGCCGTGCACGCTCCCGGCGGGGCCGTGCACGTCCGGATCAGCCGCGCCGACGACGAGCTGACCCTGCAGGTGGACAACGACCCGGGCGCCCCGGTGGTGCCTCGCGGAAACGGCGGGTTCGGCCTGCTGGGCATGCGTGAGCGGGTCACGATCTTCGGTGGCGGGTTCTCCGCCGGACGACGGCCCGACGGTGGCTTCCGGGTGCACGCGACCCTCCCGCTGCGGACCGGGACCGGTCCCGGATGACCCTGCGGGTGGTGGTGGCCGACGACCAGGACCTGGTTCGCGCCGGCTTCGTCGCGCTGCTCACCGGGACCGACGGCTTCACCGTCGTCGGCGAGGCCGGGCGGGGCGACGACGCCGTGCGGACGGTGCGCGCGACGCGTCCCGACGTCGTCCTGATGGACGTCCGGATGCCGGGTGGCGACGGGATCGTCGCCACCCGCACGATCACCGCCGATCCGGCGCTCGGCGGGGTACGCGTGGTCATCCTGACCACGTTCGGCCTCGACGAGTACGTGTTCGGGGCGATCCGGGCGGGCGCGGTCGGGTTCCTGGTGAAGGACACCTCACCCGAGGAGCTGCTGCGCGCCGTCCGGGTCGCCGCGGACGGCGACGCGCTGCTCTCCCCCACGATCACCCGCCGGTTGGTCGAGGCGTTCGCGGCCGCCCCGCCCCCGGTACCGCGCAGCGCCGGACCGGATCTCACCGCCCGGGAGCGCGACGTGCTCGTGCTGGTCGCGCGCGGCCGCTCCGACGCCGACATCGCCCGCGACCTGCACATCGGTGTCGCCACCGTGAAGTCCTACGTGAGCCGTCTGTTGACCAAGCTGGACGCGACCACCCGGGTCGGCCTGGTGGTCCATGCCTACGAGACCGGGCTCGTCGTACCCCGCGGACCGGTCTGACGGGCGCCGTCGACCGCGGAACCCGCCGGTCAGGACGCCGAGACCGCGATCGACGCGATGACCGACACCGTCGCGGCGAGGATCAGTGTGTTGAAGACGAAGGCGAACACGCTGTGCGCCAGAACTTTGCGTCGCATCTCCGGGGTCGTCACGGTGACGTCGGCGGCACCGAACGAGGTGCTCACCGCGACCGTGAAGTACAGGAAGTCCACCAGGCCGGACGGGCCGGCGTCGTCGGGGAAGCGCAGACCGCCCCGCTGGAAGTAGAGGTTGATGTAGGCGACCGCGAACCCCGCCTGGATGGTCAGCCAGCAGCCGAGCACCGCGAGGACGCCGATCGCCATGACCAGGACAGGGTTGCCGCCGATCGTCCGGAACTGCGGCAACACGAACGCCGCGGCCAGCAGCGCCATCGTGGCGGCGGACTGCGGGAGCTGATCGGGAGGGCTCGCGAGCCGGTCGGTGAAACGTCCCCGGGTGGACGACGTGGCGAGGGCCCGCAACTCGGTGAGGGTCCGCCGCCGGAAGGTGAGCCAGGTCAGAACGAGGTAACCGGCGGCGTAGATGTTCCAGGCCGCGAGGATCCGGACGACGATGTCGGCCGGCAGCAGGAGGGCGAACGCGGCCGGCGGGGTCGGCACCGTCTGGCGGAACCACTCGCGTTGCCACCAGCGGGGCGCGGACCCGTTCGTGGTCGGCGGGGCGACCGGTCGGGGTGCCTGCATGGTCGTGTCCCTCTCCGGCTCGGTCGGTGCCGGGCAGTCGACACCGTGCCGCGACGGCACAGTCAACCCGCTCGCTCGGACGTGTGCCGGCCACGCTCGTACCGGGAGCCGCGTGGAGCACGGACGTCGACGGGCGGCGACGACCGGCGCGCCGCCGTCCGACCACGACCCGGCCTGCGGGCTGACGGGTGCGGCGGCCGCCCCGGTTCGGGCTCGACCCCTGACTGCTGACCAGCATGGCGACGCGGGATCCGGCTACCGGCGGAGCCGCGTCCGACAGTGCGGCGATCGCTGCGAGCGGTCAGCGGGCGTCGCCGATCGGGAGATGCCGGGCGGCGGTGGAGAAGTACCGGCGACGCCGCCGGTCCGTCCGGTCACCGATCACGTAGAGCCTGTGCTTGGCCCGCGACACCGCCGCGTTGAGCAGGTTCGGCCGAGTCGCCGCCCAGTCCCGGCCGCGCTCGCCACCACCGAGGACGAGGATCACCACCGGGGCCTCCTTGCCCTGCACGGTGTGCACCGTGCCGATCCGCTCCTCCCGGATCTGGTGCCTGAGGCGCTTCTTCGCCGCCGCACCGACTGCGGCACCGAGCACGAACCCGCGTTCCGCGACCTCCTCCTCCGCCCGCAGTGTGCGCAGCGCAGCGCTCACCGTCACCCGGTCCACCTCCATCGCCGTCGCGGCCGATCCGCACACTTCGGCGGCGGCGCTCTCCCGGTCGGCGGCCCTTCTACGTCGCCCGTCGAGCGCAGCCTGCTCGGCCCGCCAGGCGCGGGTCGCCTGGCCGAACGTGACCAGGCGCGCCCACCAGCCCGGCCGTGTCGTCTCGTGTTCGGCGAGCTCCGCATCCACGGCGGCAAGCTGGGCGCGGTCGCATTCACGCTCGGCATCACGCAGGCGGTACTCGGAGGTCGCCAGCCCGGCTCGCGCCGCCTGGACCTTCCCGGCCAGGTCAGCGTGCCGCATCGGGGTCCCGGGAGCACGGTGGAGCGCGTCGACGACCTGCTGACGTTCGGCCACGAGCGCCTGCACCCGGTGGTGCGCCGTGCGGAAGCTGCGTACGGCGGCGTGCCATGCGTCGCGGGCCGGCTCGGCCTCGTCGCCGGCGCGTTCGAGCCGCACTTTCATCCCGGGCGCCGGATCCGACGCGTCCGCCCACCAGAAGACGTCGTTGAAGGTGCGCCGGTTGCGGAAGTTGCCGAGCGCTGCCGACGTCAACGCCCACACCCGCTTCTCCAGCTCGTTCCGGCGCTCCGGCTGCTCCTCCCCGTCCCCCGCCGCGCCAGCAGTTCCCGTGCGATGTCCGGGAAGTAGTCGAACCGGCGGAGCCTCGCTGCGTCGTCCTCCGACGCCAGCGGGAGCTCCTCGGTGACGTTCTCCGCCGCCTTGTTCCCGTTCGTGGCCGCCACGATCTCCGACCGGACCAGATCAGGGTGGAGCAGATTCACCCGCCGGGGCTTGCCGTTGAGGAAGGCGGTGGAGGTGACGCGCTGACCCGCGCGTCTCGGGATCCGCACGGACCTCATCTCGACCCGCACGCCTCGGGGCTGCAGGCTCTCGTCGATGTGGAACTCGCGGGCGAGGTCCGCGACGAGGTCGTCCAGGTAGGCGAGGGTCATCGCGGCCGCGGGAGTTCGTGCGGGCCGTGGCTGCGGCGATGCGGCCGGCTCCTGCCGGGAACCGCCCGGGTTCTTGCGGGTGATCGTCAGCAGCCGCTCGGCGAACCTTCCGGCCACGGCCCCGGCGACCCCGCCGACCACGGGCCCCGCCACCCCGGTGATCGCCGCGGCGGTGAGCCCGGTGACCCCGCCGCCCAGCGACGGCACCTCCTGCGGATCGAACATCTCGACCGCACGCCAGAACCTGACGACATCCGCTGCACGACCGCCCGGCACAGTCCCCCCAGAATGCGTGACCGGGACACAACGCTAGGTCACGACCGCACGAGGCGGTACCGAACGGCCGCAATTCACGACAAGGTCGCTGCGATCTTGTGCGGCAGGATCGGCGGCGTCACGGCGCGCACCGAGCCACCGACCGACGTTCGCGATCGCGAACCGACGAACGGTCGCTGAGCTGCGATGATGGACTGTCGATCGTAGACACGTTTTGCTATGATCGAACACATGTACGAACGGGTCGCCGCCGCGCACGCCCGCCTCACCGCGGCCGTCGACGAGCTGGTGGTGCTCCTCGACTCCGCCTCCGACGGCGAGGTCGTGGCGGTGCAGATCGCGATCGAGGCCGCCGCGCGCCGCCTCGACCATGCCGGGGTCACCGCGCTCACCGTCGCGCAGCGGCGCGCGATCTACGCCGGGCGCGGTTACCGCACCCCGGCCGCGGCCCTGGCCGATCTGCTGCGCTGGGAGCCTCGTCGGGCGCGGCGGTACACCACCGCCGCCGAGGCCGTCACCGCCCGGGTCGGGCTCGACGGGGCTGCGATGCCCGCCCGTCTCCCCGCGACCGCGACGGTGTTCGGCAGCGGCGAGGTCTCGCTGCGCCACGTCGAGGTGATCTCCGGCCTGCTGGCATCCGCACCGGCCGGGCGTCTCGATCCCGGCACCTGGGCCGGTGCCGAGCAGGCCCTGGCCGGGCAGGCCGTCCTCTGCACCCCCGCGGAGCTGCACAGCTGGGGCATGCAGCTGATCGAAGTCCTCGATCAGGATGGTCCCGAGCCCGACGGTTCACCCGCACCCGCGGTCAACGAGCTGCGCATCATCCGCCACCGGCACCGCCCCGGCGGGACCCTGCGCGCCCGTGTCGACGATGCCGAGATGTTCGACCGGATCGCCGCGAGCCTGGACGCGCTGTCCGCACCCCGCGACCCGGATGACGTGCGCGACCATCCCGAACGGGCGGTCGAGGCCCTGGCCGAGCTCTGCGGCTTCGCCCTGGCCCACGCCCCGGGGGCGACGCTGCCCGAGTCCGGTGGGCACCGGCCACAGGTCGTGGTGACCGTCCGGCTCGACGACCTCGAACGGCGCGCCCGCGCGGCCACCCTGGAGTTCTCCGGGCAGCTGAGCCCGGCAGCGCTGCGGATGCTCGCCTGCGACGCCGCCGTCCTGCCCGTCGTGCTCGGCGGTGACGGACGCCCGGTCGATGTCGGGCGCGCCCGGCGCACCGTCACCGGCTCCCAGCGGCGCGCGGTGACCGCCCGCGACCGCGGGTGCGCCCATCCCGGCTGCGACCGCCCACCCGCCTGGTGCGAGGTCCACCACATCCTGCCCTGGGAGCTGGGCGGGCCGACCGACCTGGACAACCTCGTCATGCTCTGCCGGGTCCACCACCGGCTCGTCCACCACACCGGCTGGGAGATCCACCTGGGCGAGCGCGGGCGGCCCGAGTTCGTCCCACCGGGGTGGATCGACCCGCAGCGCCGCCCGCGGCGCAAACCGGATCCCGACCGGGTCGTCCCGCCACCTCGCACCCCGCCCGGCATCCGCGCCCCGGCCGACCGTGCCGGCCCCCTCGTCGGTCTCGGTCCGCCGCGGGTCCGGGCCGTCACCGCCGACGAGCTCACCGCCGGCATCACCGCACGATGAGCCACGGTCACGCCGCGACCGGTGCCGGGCCGGGGCGGCACGCTGCCCGGCGATCAGGTCCGGTGGACCGAACCGCTGTGCTCCGGGATCGCGGCGCCCGGCTCCCTCCGGGAGCCCTCCGGCGCCGCACCCCGGGGCACCGTCGCCTCCAGCCGGACCGCCGCGACCTTGAACTCCGGCATCCGGCTCACCGGGTCCAGCGCCGGGTTGGTGACGTTGTTCGCCGTGCCCGCCCCGCCGAAGTGGAACGGCAGGAACACCGTGTCCGGGCGCAGCGTCGGCACGCAGCGCACCCGGGCCCTGGTGGTCCCGCGCCTCGACGTCACGTCGGCGAGATCACCGTCGGCGAGCCCGTGCCGGGCGGCAGTGTCCGGGTGCACCTCGACGAACACCTCCGGATCGACAGCGGCCAGCTCGGCGACCCGCCGGGTCTGTGCACCGGACTGGTAGTGCGCCAGGACCCGCCCGGTGGTGGCCCGCAGCGGGTACCCGGCCTCGACGTCCTCGGCGGGCTCGACGTGGTCCACCGGCACCAGCCGGGCCCGGCCGTCGGCGTGCGCGAACCGGTCCGCGAACAACCGGGGTGTGCCGGGATGGCCCTCGGCGGGGCACGGCCAGTGCAGTGCCTCTCCCGCGTCGAGCCGCGCGTAGGAGACACCCGCGTAGTCCGCGATCCCACCGGACGACGCGCGCCGCAGCTCGTCGAACACCACCCGCGGATCGGCCGGGAACTGCCCCGGCGCGTCCAACGCGGCGGCCAGCCCGGAGATCACCTCCAGGTCGGTGCGGACCTCGGGCGGCGGGGCGAGCGCGCGCCGGCGGCGCAGCACCCGGCCCTCGAGGTTGGTCATCGTGCCCTCCTCCTCGGCCCACTGGGCCACCGGGAGGAGCACGTCGGCCGCCATCGCCGTCTCACCGGGCACGACGTCGGCGACGACGAGCAGGTCCAGCGCCTCCAGCCGGTCGGCGACGGCGCGCGCGTCGGGTGCGGAGACCAGCACGTTCGAACCGAACACCAGCAACGCCTTCGGGCCGCCGGGCCGGCCGAGGGAGTCCAGCAGCTCCACCGCGCTCCGTCCCGCACCGGGGATCGAGTCCGGGTCCACACCCCACACCGAGGCCACGTGGGCACGCGCCGCCGGGTCGTCGATCCGCCGGTAGCCCGGCAGCTGGTCGGACTTCTGGCCGTGCTCGCGGCCACCCTGGCCGTTGCCCTGACCGGTGATCGTCCCGAAGCCCGACCCCGGCCGCCCGGGGAGCCCGAGCGCAAGGGCCAGGTTGATCCACGCCGTGACCGTGTCCACACCGTGCGCGTGCTGCTCGGCGCCGCGCGCGGTGAGCACGTAGCGCCGCGACGTCGTCGCCAGCAGCCGTACCACGGTCCGCATGTCGGCGGCGGCGACACCGCAGACCCGCTCCGCCCGCTCCGGCCACCACTGCGACGCGATCCGCCAGACCGCGTCGAACCCACTGGTCCGGTCGTCGAGGTAGGCCAGATCCAGGTGCCCGTCGACGACGGCCGCGTGCAGCATCCCGAGCGCCAGGGCCAGGTCGGTACCCGGTCGCGGCGCCAGGTGCAGTCCGCCCGAGGCGATCGCCCGTTCTGCGGTCGGGGTGCGGCGCGGGTCGATCACGACCAGCCGGGCCGTGCGCAGGTGGGCCATCAGCGGTGGCATCGTCTCAGCGACGTTGGCACCGGCCAGCACGACCACCTCGGCGTCGTCGAGATCGGTGACCGGGAACGGCAGTCCACGGTCGATCCCGAACGCGCGGTTGCCCGCGGCGGCGGCCGAGGACATGCAGAACCGGCCGTTGTAGTCGATCTGCGAGGTGCCCAGCGCGACCCGGGCGAACTTGCCGAGCAGGTAGGCCTTCTCGTTGGTCAGGCCGCCCGCGCCGAACACGGCGACCGAGTCGGGGCCGTGTTCGGCGCGCAGTGCGACCAACCGGGCGGCGACCCGGCCGAGCGCGTCGTCCCAGCCGGTCTCCCGGAAACCCGCTGTGCGCGAGTCCCTGACCAGCGGTGTCGTCAGCCGCTGCGGGTGACCGAGCAGTGCGCCGGAGGTCCAGCCCTTCTGGCACATCCCGCCGGCGTTGGTCGGGAAGTCGCGGGCGTCGACCTCACCGGCCGGCCCGACCCACTGCCCGCACTGCAGCGCACAGTACGGGCAGTGGGTGGCCGTCCGGGGCTCGTCGGGCGCCACCGGTCAGACCCGCGCGAGCGCGGCGCCGCCCGGAACGGACGCCCGCGCCGGCCGCAGGTACACCACCCAGGTCACGCCGATGCACACGACGTAGAACACCAGGAAGCTCCAGAACGCCGGCGTCCCCGACTGCACGGCCAGGAACGACTGCCGGAACGCCAGGTTGATGAACAACCCGCCGAGCGCGCCCACCGCGCCGGCGATCCCGATGACGGCGCCGGAGAGCCGGCGCGCGGTGCCGAACTCGGTCTCCCGGTCGGCGCCCTCGGCGACGGCGGCCCGGGCCCGGCCGGTGAAGATCGCCGGGATCATCTTGTAGGTCGAGCCGTTCCCGATGCCCGACAGCGTGAACAGCAGGATGAACCCGGCCGTGAACAGTGCGAGCGACTGGGCACCCGAGGCGACGATGATCACCAGGGTCGCGACGGCCATGCCGGCGAAGTTCCACAGCGTGACCCGCGCACCGCCGAAGCGGTCGGCGAGCCTGCCGCCGTAGGGCCGGATCAGCGAGCCGATCAGCGGGCCGATGAAGGTGACGGCCGCGGCCTGCAGCGGGGTGCGGTCGAACTGGTTCTGCAGGACCAGGCCGAACGCGAACGAGTAGCCGATGAACGAGCCGAACGTCCCGATGTAGAGGAACGACATGATCCACGTCTGCCGGTCCCGGCAGGCCTCGACGAACGCGCCGGTGTCGTTGGACATGGCGGCGATGTTGTCCATCCGCCGCCACGCGAGCGCCGCGGAGACGATCACCAGCGGGATGTAGACCGCGATCAGCACCCGCGGCTGCCCGGCCCCCAGCGTCGCGATGACCAGCAGGCCGAGCAGCTGCACGACCGGGACGCCCAGGTTGCCGCCACCGGCGTTCAGGCCCAGCGCCCAGCCCTTGCTCCGCTCGGGGAAGAACGCGTTGATGTTCGCCATCGAGGACGCGAAGTTCCCGCCGCCGACCCCGGCGACCGCCGCCACCAGCAGCAACGTGGTGTACGAGACACCGGGTTCGAGCACGATCAGGGCCAGCAGCAGCGGGACGACCAGCAGCGCTGCGGAGAAGATCGTCCAGTTCCGGCCGCCGAACCGGGCCACCGCGAACGTGTAGGGCAACCGCAGGATCGCGCCGACCAGGGTCGGTACCGCCACCAGGAAGAACTTCTGGGCCGCGTCGATCCCGTACTCCGGCCCCATGAACAGCACCAGGACCGACCACATCGTCCACACCGAGAAGCCGATGTGCTCGGAGAAGATCGACTGCCAGAGGTTGCGGCGCGCGACCGCCTTGCCGGTGCGTTCCCAGAATCCCTGGTCCTCAGGGTCCCAGTGCTCGATCCATCGCCCGCCGAGACGGCGGCCGGGGGAAGCTGAGGTCATCACGGATGGCACTCCTGATCGCCGGCGTCCACGTCGTCGACGACGCTAGGGAGCCCCAGTTTCCGACGGGTGGCCCCCAGTGACACACCGGAAACGCTTATCTCACATGCAGGTTGTCGTGTCTGTGAGAAGTGCGGTAGATCAACGCATCCGGACGCCGAGCGGGAGCTCGCAGAACCCGCCGCCGACCCGGTGCTGCTCCGGTGCGGCCGGATCCGGCTCCGGCCCCTCCGCCAGGATCCCGGCGGCGAACACCTCGGCGTCGTCGCGCGGGTGGTAGCCGATCGCCGCGCCCTCCTCGAGCGACCACCAGCGACGGGTGTTCGCCGACACCCCCCACACCAGGTGGTGGCCGCGGGTGCCCGGGTCGACGGCCGCCTCGACGAGCCGGGCCGCGTCGTCCGGGGACAGCCAGGTGGCCAGCGCGCGGGCGTTGTGCGGCCGCTCGAAGCAGGTCCCGATCCGCAGGCTCACGACCGTCAGCCCGTACCGCTCGTGGTAGAGCCTGCCCAGCCCCTCGACCGCGGCCTTGCTCCAGCCGTAGTAGGTGTCCGGTGCCTGCTCGATGCCCGCCGGCAGCGGGACACCGTCGGCGCGGGTGCGGAACCCGACGGCGTGGTTGCTCGACGCCAGGACGACGGTCCGCACGCCGGCGGCCACCGCGGCGTCGAGCACCGTGCGGGTGCCGGCCAGGTTCACCTCGACGATCTCGTCCCAGCCCGCCTCGCCGCTGATCCCCGCGAGATGGACCACCGCGTCGGCCCCGTCGACGGCGGCGGCGACCACCGCGGGATCGGTGACCGAACCGGTGTGCACCTGCTCCCCGGGGCCGGGCGCGAGCGGGGCGGTGTCCAGCAGGCGCAGGGTCCGGCCGCTGCGGGCCAGCCGAGGACGCAGCAGCGTCCCCATGTTGCCGGCGGCGCCGGTCAGCAACAGCGACACGGCGGTCAGAGCCGGCGGCTGATCAGCCCGGCCACCCGCTCGATGCCGGTGAGCGAATCCGTGGTGGCGTCCGGGTGCTGAGCGTGCAGCGCGAGCCGGTACAGCACGGCGCGCAGCAGCGACTGCGGCCATTCCTGCAGCTCCGACCAGCGTTCGATCAGGTCGTCGTCGGCACCGCCCCAGGCGACCGCGTCGACCACGACGACGGCGGCGGCCCACTCCGCCGGGCGCCAGAACGGCACCAGGTCGAGCACCGCGGGCCGGCCGGTCGGGTCGAACAGCATCGCGCCGAACAGCTCACCGTGCACGACCTGCGGGGTCAGCCGGATCGTGCGCCGGTGCGCGGCGAGCTCGGCGAACAGCAGGCCACCGGTCTGCGGGTGCAGGTCGAGCTTGCGCTCGCCGAACGCGGCGGCCGCCGACCGGGACAGCAGATCGTCGCGGTCGTCGAGGAGGCGGGGGCGCAGCACCGTCGACGTCGCGGCGTGCAAGCGCAGGGATGCGGCGACGACCTCGTCGTGCCGCGGCTCCGGGACACCGGGGACGTAGCGGGAGGCCGCCCAACCGCCGACGACCCAGCGGCCGTCGCTGGACCGTACCGGCCGCGCCAGCCGGACCCCCTCGACCTCCAGGTTCTCCAGGACGGTCGCCGACCAGGCGGCGACCACGTGGTCGGAGACCGGGCGGAGCAGCGTGTCACCGCACTGCCAGGCCCGCTGGCCTGCCCACACGACAGGTCGCGGGGCGGTGTCACGCACGCCGAAGGCGACGCGCACGTGCTCGGGCAGGGCGCTCGCGGCCGGCGCGGTGGCGAGCGGGCGGGCAGCGGTCACGGTCGCGACGGTACCCGCGCCGTCGGACACTCCGGTCCGCGCCACGCCCGGACAGCCGTAACGCGTCGCCACGTTCGGGGGACGGACGCGGCGGTTCCGTGCCGCGGAGCCGCCGCCCCGGTCGCCTCCCGGCTCGGCGCTCAGTCCTGTGCGCCGCCCGACGACCGGTCCGCGCCGGGGCCACCCCTCGTGGACCCCGAGCTGTCGTCGCGCCCCTCCCCGCGGCCGGACGAGCCCTCCGATGAGCTGCCGCGGGTGCGCTCGGCGGCCCCGCCGGACGGGGGGTTCGCCGTCCGCTCGTCGATCCGCTCGGCCATCCGGCGCTCGGCCTGCCGGTCGGCCTCCGCGAGCACCGGGGCCGCGGCCTCCTTGCCCATCGCCGCCTCGACGTAGGACCCGGCGACGGCGGAGGCGATGCCGCCGGACGTGCCCGACCGGCCCGGCCCACCGGGCCGCTCCGCGGACCCGGTGCCACCGCCGGGCCGCTCCGCGCCACCCGACCGCTCCGTGCCACCCGACCGATCCGTGCCACCCGACCGATCCGTGCCACCCGACCGATCCGAGCCGACGGACCTCGTGGCGTCGCCGGACCCCCCGGTGCCACCGGAGCGAGTGGAACCGTCCTCCGCCCGGTCCGTACCGGGGGTGGCCGCGCGACCGGGCCGCTCCGAGCCGCCCAGGACCTCCGACCGCACGGCATCGACCCGCTCCACCGGACTGCCGGACGTCCCGGACCGCACGTGCTCCGACCGTGCTGTCCGGGGCTGCTGGGCTTCCGACCGCTGTGCCTCCGGCCGACGAGCCTCGGACCGCCGATCTTCCGACTGCTGCGCCCCGGCCCGCTGAGCTGCCGGTTGTCGTGCCTCCGACTGCTCTGCGTCCGGTCGCTGTGCCTCCGGCTGTCGTGACACTGGCCGCGGTGCGTCCGGCCGACGGATCCCCGGCGGCCGTGCTTCCGACGGCTGTGTTTCCGAGCGCTGTGTTTCCGACCGCTGTGTTTCCGACCGCTGTGCGTCCGGCTGCCGAGACTCCGACGGGGCGCCCTCCGAGCGGGACACCTCCGACCGCATCTGCGGGCCGGCCGGCTCCCCGCCGAGGTTTCCGACCCGGGACGCCACCGAACCCGAACCGGCCGACCGGGCACCCTCCCCGGGACCACGCCCCGCGGAGCCGTCCGACGCCGACCGCGCACGCTCGTCCCCGCGCGCCGTCCCCTCGGATCCGCCCGTCCCGCGTGCGGCGTCGGACCCGACCTCGCGCGTCCCGCCGGCGTCCGGTCGCGCCGGGCCGGTACGGCGGCCCGGGCCGCCCGCGACGCCGCCCAGCGCCCGGCCGGCGTCCCGCACGGTGTCGCCCACCGCACCGGTCGCCCGGCCGGCGCCCTCGCCGATCCGCTCGACCGGGCCGCCCGCGGCCGGACGGGCGCCGCCCGGCCGGTCCGCACCGGCTCGGCCGGGCTCCGGGCGGTCCCGCGCATCCGGTGCCGGACGATCCGCCCCACCGCGCTCCGGCGGTGCGCCGGTACCGGTCCGCGGGCCGGTCCCGTCCGCGTCCGAACGCGCCGGGCCGCCGGCGCGGGCGCCCCGGTGACCGGCGCGGGGGTCGTCCGCACGTGCGGCCCCGTCGGCGCCCCGGCCACCCACCAGACTGCCGACCCCGTCCGCGGCCTCCGACACGACACCGCCGAGGGCCTGCCCCGGGCCGTTCACCGGGCCGGACCGGTCCGGACGGTGCCCACCGGTCCCCTGCGGCTCCCGGCCCGGCTCGCCCGCCCGTCCCTCCCGCGGGCCACGGGGGTCCAGCGGCGGGCCGCTGGTGCTCACGTCGTCCCGGCCACGGTCGCCCGTCGTCTCCCGCCCACCGGTCACGACCTGCATGTCCCGGCGACGGCCGACCGGCTCCGGCGCCGAGGGACGCTCCCCGCGGGCCAGCGCGAGAACCTCCCCGGAGACCTGGTCGGTCCCGGACCGGTCGCGCGGCAACGGGGTCGCCGTCGCCCGCCGCAGCCCCTCCTCGAGGGTCCGCAGCTCCTCCGCCGTCGTGTCGCGCCGGCGGGCGCGCAGGTCGCGCTGCTCCTCCAGTGACGCCGCCGCTGCGACCTGTTCACCCACCCTTCGGGTGGCCGGGGGCAGTTCGTCGACGATCTGCTCCATCTCGGCGAGCTCCTGCTCGGCGAGGGCCAGCGAGTCGCCGACCTTCCCCCGCGAGGCGTAGACGTCGAGCTGGGAGCGCAGGGCGGCCTGCTGCTGGCGCAGGACGTCGCGGCGCTGCTGCAGCCGGGCGACCGGTGCGGGGGTGCGCTCCCCGGCATGCGGGGAGGCGCGCCAGCTCTGTTCGGCCCGCTCCAGGGTCACCAGCTGCTCGTCCAGCGCGGCGAGCGCGATCCGCGCGTCCCCGGCCCACTCGTCCGCGGAACGGCCCTCGTCGACGACGGCGCCACCGACCGGTGCCGGTGTCGTGGTGACCAGCGCGTACCCGGCGAGCAGCGTGGCGGTCGCCCCGATCAGGGCGAACGCCCGGCGATGCCGCAGCGGTCCGCGCGGCGCGCGCAGCCGGGCCGGGCGCTCGTCCTGTGCCGGACGCACCCGCGCACGGGGAGCCGGCACCGGGTCGGCCGGGCGCGGCTCCTCCCCGGCCGGCTCCGGTTCCGGCTCGCGGAGCCAGGGGAGCGTGCCGGCGAGCCGCTCGTCACCGACCGCCTGGGCCGCGGCGCGGCGCGCCTGGCGGGCGCGCACCCGGTGCGCCGCGGAGCAGTACCGGCGCTGCGGCCGCGCCGCCGGCGGACCGTCCTCCGCCTCGATCGGTTCGACGCAACCGTCCAGTGCACACCGTCGCACCGGTACGTCCACAGTGACCTCCCCCGCCGTCGTCACGCCGGCCACCGGCGCACATCGACCTGTCGCGGTGACCCACCGTGATGTTTCGGTGAAACGGTCCACTTCGGAGTCGAACCACTGCTCTTCACCTGTTCGGCCTAGCAAAACCGGACGGGTTGTCAGGCACGTGGACGGTTACTCACGGGTCACGACAACGGCCGCCGCCCCGCGGATGCGGGACGACGGCCGTGAGCGCGGTATCGCGACGGTCAGGTCGCGACGGGTCAGTACGTCGGCTGCGAGGGGTCGATCTGCTTCACCCAGGACAGCACGCCGCCACCGACGTGCACCGCGTCGGAGAACCCGGCCCGGTGCAGGGCCGCGAGCGCCTCGGCCGATCGACCACCGGACTTGCAGTGCAGCACCACCGGCCGGTCCTGCGAGATCTCGGCGAGCGCCTCGCCGGAGAGGATCCGGTCCTTCGGGATGAGCGTGGCACCCGGGATCGAGACGATCTCGTACTCGTGCGGCTCACGGACGTCGATGAGCTGGAAGTCCTTGCCCGCGTCGATCATCTGCTTGAGCTCGCCGACGGTGATCGTGTTCCCGGCCGCCGCGTCCTGCGCGTCCTGGCTGACGGTGCCGCAGAACGCCTCGTAGTCGATCAGCTCGGTGATCTTCGGCGTCTCCGGGTCCTTGCGGATCTTCACCTGACGCCAGGTGGTCTCCAGCGCGTCGTAGATCACCAGGCGGCCGAGCAGCGGCTCGCCGATACCGGTGATCAGCTTGACCGCCTCGTTGACCATGATCGAGCCGATCGAGGCGCAGAGCACGCCCAGCACCCCGCCCTCGGCGCAGGACGGCACCATCCCGGGCGGCGGCGGCTCCGGGTAGAGGTCCCGGTAGTTGAGGCCCTGGCCGTTCGGGGCGTCCTCCCAGAACACCGAGGCCTGGCCCTCGAAGCGGAAGATCGAACCCCAGACATAGGGCTTGCCCAGCAGCACGGCGGCGTCGTTCACCAGGTACCGGGTGGCGAAGTTGTCGGTGCCGTCCAGGATCAGGTCGTAGTCCCGGAAGACGTCGAGGACGTTCTCGCTGGTCAGGCGCTCGTTGTGCAGCCGGACCTCGACATGGGGGTTGACCTCGCGGATCGAGTCACGGGCCGACTCGGCCTTCGGCCGGTCGATGTCGGACTGCCCGTGGATGATCTGGCGCTGCAGGTTCGACTCGTCGACGACGTCGAACTCGACGATCCCCAGCGTGCCCACTCCCGCGGCGGCCAGGTACAGCAGCGCGGGCGAACCGAGGCCGCCGGCGCCGACGACCAGGACCTTGGCGTTCTTCAGCCGCTTCTGTCCGTCCATCCCGACGTCCGGGATGATGAGGTGACGGCTGTACCGCTCGACCTCCTCCTTGGTGAGCTCGGTAGCCGGCTCCACCAGCGGCGGTAGCGCCATCTCGTCCACTCCTCCGAAGTCACGTGCGGGTCTCCGGGCGTCTCAACGCTGCGGGACCGCTCCATCTTCCCCGACCCCGCGATCAGGTCTCGTCCCACAGCCCGGCGACGGCCAGCGCGACCTGCTCGGGGCGCTCGATCTGCGCGACGTGGCCGGTGCCGGGCAGTACCAGCAACCGTGCGTCCGGCAGCGCCGCGGCCGTCCGGCGGGCCAGCCGCGGCGACACGATCCGGTCCGCGCCGCCCCACAGGACCAGCGAGGGCGCCCGCACCTTCGACGCCCGCTGCCAGGCCGACCGCCCGGCCCAGGCCGCCAGCAGACCGCGGGTCGCACCGTCGGTCGCCTCGGTCGCCCACGGCAACGTCGCCCGGTGCTCGTGCTCGGCGATCAGCTCGTCGAGCCTGCGCTCGGAGCCGCGCTGCGGGTCCGCGAAGCAGACCCGCACGATCCGCTCGGCCCGGTCGCGGAGCGGCTGGACGGCCAGTGCCCGGCGCGCACCACGGCCGAGCACCGGGATCATCGCGAGCGCCAGCCGCGGATCGGACAACCGCCGCGGGTCGGGACGCAGGTCGGGCATCGCGGGTGACACCAGCGTCAGCGAGCGCACCAGCTCCGGACGACGGGCCGCCACCGTCATCGCGATCAGCCCACCGAGCGAGTTCCCGACGAGGTGGAACCGGCCGTCGTGGCGCTCCCCGGCGCGTGCCCGCTGCTCGCGCCGCCCGGCCAGCCAGCACAGCAGCGCGTCGGCCATGCCGTCGGGGGTGTAGTCCCGGGCCGCGGTCGGCTCGGACCGGCCGAAGCCGGGCAGGTCCACCGACAGACCCGCTGCCCGCGGGGCGAGCAGCCCGGCGAGATCGGTCCAGTTCGTCGAGGACCCGGCCAGGCCGTGCACGTACACGGCCTCCGAAGCGTCCGGCCTGCGCGCCGCACCCGAGCCGGGGGTCTCGCGCACGTGCAGCGAGACCCCGCCCGCGGTGACCGTCCGGCCCGGCCACGGCGGGATCTCGTCGGGCAGCGCGGCGAGGGTCGTGGGATCTGCGGTCCGCGGCTCGGTTCCCTGCGTGCGCGCGGGCCGGGGCGCGGTGACGGGCGGGTGAACGGGGAGCGACGTACCGGCGGCCATCGGACCAGGATGGCGTGTCGGCCGCCGTCCTGCCGATCACAGGTGATGTCCGTCTCGTCCCCGGCGCCGATGTTGGTCACTCCGCGTTCTTCGGCGCACACCGAGCGCAACGACCGGGGCGTCCACGCGTTGTACCCGAGGGATGCCGGACACGGGAGGACGCGGATGGGGCGGATCACCGGATCGGCCGCGGCCCGGCTCGCCGGTTTCGGGGCGGCATCGGTGCTCGTCTTCACCGGCGCCTGGACGGCCGGTGGCGCACTGGGGGCACTGGCCACCGCCGAGCGCGGCGACGAGCAGGTGCTGCCGGCCGGCCGGACCGAACCCCCGGCGCCCGGCGGCGTGATCAGCACGGCCGCCGGTTACACACTCACCCCGGCCAGGCTGATGTACCCGTGGCGGGAGGCCACCGAGGTCACCTTCACCGTCACGGGATCGGACGGCGAGCCGGTGACCCGGTTCGACACCCCCACCGACGGCAGGCCGGTGATGGACGTCGCCGTGATCCGCCGCGACGTCGCCGGGTACACGCGGTTGCGCGCCGAGCCCGGCCCGGACGGCGTGTGGCGGGCCCCGATGACGTTCCCCGGGGAGGGGGTGTGGCGGCTCTACGCCGCCTTCACCCCGACCGGTGGCCCCAGCCTCGATCTCGGCGCCGACGTGCACGTCCCGGGCCCCTACGGCGCGTTCCGGTTCGACCACGAGGACCGGTCCGGGTTGTGCGGCCCCAGTGACCAGCAGGTCCGGATCGACGGTGCGCTGCTGCCCGGCGGCACCTCGCGGCTGTTCGCCACGGTCGGTCACGACGGCGTCCCGGTCACCGATCTCGAACCCGTCGACGGTGGGGCGTTCGGCAACCTCACCGTCGTCCGCCAGGGTGACCTGGCCCGGTTCCCGGCCCGGCCGGACGTGACCGGCGCGGCGGCCGACGATCGGGCCGGGCCCGGCATCGCGTTCTCGGCGTCGGTCCCGGCCGCCGGCGACCATCGGTTGTTCCTCGACTACCGGTCCGGCGGGGAGCTCCGCTCCTGCGAGTTCACCCTGCCGACGGCGCCGGGGAGCTGACCCGGTGCGTCCCCCACTCCCGGTCGCGCTCACCGCCGCCGTGGCCGCGCTCGCGCTGCCGGCCGTGGCACCGCTGATCGCCCCGGCTGCGATCGCCCCGGTGCTGCTGGTGACGGGCGTGCTGCTGGCGGTCGCCGTCGTACTGGTCGCGGGCCGCACGGGGCACCGCGCCGCCGCCGCCGCGCTGCGGACCGGAACCGTCACCGCCGACGTCGGGATCTCGGTCGCGACGCTGGGGGCGTGCGCCTGGGCGGGACCGGCGGTGCTCGCGGCGGCGATCTCACCGGCCGGTCCGGCGGCCGTGGTCGGCGGAGGGGGGACCGGGAGCACGAACGGGAGCACATCGGTCGACCTGCTCGGGTTGCTCGACGGCCCGGCGCTGCTGCCAGGTGCCGCGGCCGTGCTCACCGTGCTGGCCGTGGTCGTGGCCGACACCGGCCGCGCCGCACCGCCGGGAGAGACCGGTCGGGAACAGGCCTTCCCGGCTCCGGACGGTCTGCGCACGGTGGCCGACCACTGGAGCGCCCGGTTGGTCCCGGTCACGATGCTCGTCGCGCTCGCGGTCGCCGGTTTCCGGGCGGGATCGGGACAGGCCTGGCCGCTCGCCGGGCAGGCCGGGATCGCGGTGCTGATGGCCGCCTGCCCGGTCGCGCTGCTCGCCGCGGTGCCCGCGGCCGTCCGTGCCGCCGACCGCGCGGGCGGGGCGGTGGTGCGGTTGCCGTTGCCCGGCTCCCGCCCCGGGCCGGACCCGGTCGGCTGGACCCGGCCGTTCGGCACCCGGAGCCTCGCACAGCGGATCGACACCGTCGCCCTCGCCGGGCCGGACGTGCTCACCGGCGCCGGTCCCGGCGCGGTCGTCGTGCACCCGGCACGCGGGGAGGATCCGGCCATGGTGCTGCGGCTGGCCGCGTCGGTCACGGCGGTCTGCCGGCCGGGCTCGGATCTCACCCCGCTCGCCCGGGGCCTGTCCGCCGCCGCCGGTGGAGCGGTGCCCGACGTCGCCGAGTCCGACGAGCAACCAGGGCTGGGGGTCTCCGGCCTGGTCGCCGAGCTGGTACCGGTCGACGGGGTGCGTCCCGGTGTGGTCACCGGCCGGCTGCACCGTACGGCCGGGAGCGGACGCACTCACCCGGGCGCTCCGTCCGGTGTGGCCGGGGACCGGGTCGTCGCGCTCGCGGAACACGACGGACCCGAACACGACGGATCCGAACACGACGGATCTGAGCACGACGCCCCCGGCCCGGCCATGACGGTGGTGGCGCACGCGGTACTCGTCGGGTCGGCGGAATGGCTGCACGCACACGGCGTCCGGTTGCCGCCGGGACTGCGCGCCGAGCGGGAGCGTGCCGTCGCCGCGGGCGTCTCGGTAGCCGCGGTCGCCTGGGACGGCGCCGCCCGGGCGGTGCTCACCCTCGAGCGGGTCCCGCATCCCTCGGCCGCGGCCGGGCTGGACGCGCTGCGCGCCGCGGGCACCGCTCCTGCTCTGCTCACCCCCGAGGACGACGGGGCCGGCCGCAACCTCGCCCGCGCCGCGGGCCTGGACACGGAGGACCCCGACGAGGTCCGCACCGGGCTGGGCCCCGCGGCCCGGGCGGCGGCCGTCGCGGGGCTGCGCGCCCGCGGCCGTACGGTCGCCGTCGCGGCCGACCCGGCGTCCGACCCGGACGCGCTGGCCGCTGCCGATCTCGCCGTCGAACTGTTCCCGTGGCACGACGGCGGGTCCCCCGAACCGGACCCGGTTCGGGCTCCGCAGGCGGGATCGGCGAGGATCGCCGCCCGAGGTGGCCCCGCCGAAGTGGCCGCAGCCCTCGTGCTGGCCCGCCGGGCCCGCACGCACACCCGCCGCGGGTTCGTCGCGGCGACCGCGCTGGCGGCCGCCGGGATCGTCGCCGCGGTGGCCGGAGCACCCGGTCCCGCGGTCGCCGCGCTGCCGGTACTGGGGGCACTCGTGGTGCGCGCCCGACGGATCCGGACCGGTGTCCGATCGCCGTCCGGCGCGCTGCCGACAGACCGATGACACAGCGTTCGTCATCCCGGTTACCAGCGGGTAGGGTGACCCCACACCGGGTGAAAGGTAGGGGGCCGATGACCGGAACCGCCACGCCTCGGGGCGCACGCCTGTCCCGTGGAGCGCGGCGCGCCCAGCTGTTGCTGGCCGCCCGCGACGTGTTCGCCGAGCAGGGCTACCACGCGGCGGCCATGGACGACATCGCCGAGCGGGCCGGTGTCAGCAAGCCGGTGCTCTACCAGCACTTCCCCGGCAAGCTCGAGCTGTACCAGGCTCTGCTGACGACCTATGCCGAGGAGCTCGTCGAGCGGGTCTCCGGGGCGATCGAGCGGACCGGTGACAACAAGGAGCGTGTGCAGGCGGCGGTCGCCGCCTACTTCGACTTCGTGGCGGGCGAGGGCAAGGCCTACCGGTTGGTGTTCGAGTCGGATCTGCGGGGCGACCCGGAGGCCGCCGCCGTCGTGGAGAGCGCCCTCGACCGCTGCATCGACGCCGTCGCCGGTGCGGTCACCACCGACGCCGGGCTGGACCAGGACCGGGCCCGCCTGCTGGCCGTCGGCCTGGTCGGGTTGAGCCAGGTCGGTGCCCAGTACTGGCTGGACTCCGACCAGCGGGTCCCGCGCGACGAGGCGGTGGCGCTGATGTCGGCGCTGGCCTGGCGCGGTATCGGCGGGTTCCCGAAGCTGACCGACAGCGCCGAGCACCTCTGATCGGCCGCCGGTGCGTGGTCCGCGCCGGCGGGGACCGCAGGCGCGGGTCACGCCGCCCGGTCGCGGGCCACCGCCCCGCGCACCAGCGCATCGATCCGGGCCGTCACACCCGCGACCCGTTCGAGGGGCAGCATGTGCCCGGCGTCCGGGAACACGGTCAGGCTCGCCCGGGGCAGTCGGTCGCGGATCCGGCGTGAGTAGCGGGGCGGGGTCAGCCGGTCCCGCGAGCCGACCAGCACCTCGACCGGCATCTCGGCGAAGGCCGCCAGCGCCGCGTCCCGCTCGTGTGCGGTGAGGGTGGGGGTGAAGCCCGAGATCGTCGTCGGGCGGCAGGCGGCGATCGCGTCGCAGGTGAGCCGGACCGCCTCCCGATCGGGGTGCCGTCCGAGCAGCAGCGGGCGGACCCCGGCCCGCAACAACGCCGGATGCGTGCTCAGCGCCCGCCGTTCGGTCCACAACGGACTGATCGTCATCTTGTCCTTGCCGGCGAGGAAGAGCTCCGCCGGACGTCCGCTCATGCCCAGGGTCGCGGCCCCGCCGAGGCCACCGCTGGCCGTGGCGACCAGCGCGATCCCGCGCACCCGCGCCGCCACCAGGTCCGGATGCCGCTGCGCGAGCGACATCGCCGTCATCCCGCCCATCGAGTGCCCGGCGATCACGACCGGCCCGGCCGGGATCACCTGCTCGATCAGCTCGGCCATGTCGTCGGCCAGCTGTTCGAGGGTCTTGCGCTCGTCGGGGGTGTCGTCGGACCGGCCGTGCGCACGGTGGTCGTAACGGACCACGCGCACCGGCGGGCCGGGCTGCCCTCCGGTGGTGAGGGCGTTCGCGACGCTCGCCCAGCAGCGCTCGTCGAGGGTCCAGCCGTGGGCCAGGAGCACGCTCACCGGCGCCGACGCCGGGCCGGACTCCCGCACGTACAGCCCGGTCCCGTCCCGAGTGACGATCCGGCTGCTCACACCCGCCTCCTCTCAGGTCCGGTCGCTGCCGGACCGGCTGGTCTCAGATCAGGTGGGCGCGCTTCCAGAGCAGTTCCGACGGCCCGCCGATGACACCCTGTTCACGCAGGAACGGCACCAGCTTGCGGGCCGACCAGCGCAGCATCTCCCGATGGTGCGGGTTGGCCCGCGCGGCCCTCCGGCCGACCGCCGGCTCGATCCCGACACTGCGGTACACCCCGGGATGAATGAGGTTCCGGGCGACGACGAAGGCGATCGCCGCCGTCTCGTTGCGGGCCAGGGCGCGCTGTGCCGCGTTCGTCTTCGGCATGATCCGCTGCAGCTCCTCGCGGGCGTAGCGGACGTGCCGCGCCTCCTCCGTGACGTGGATCTTGTTGATCATCCGGGAGAGCGGCTGGACACGCTCGTCGCGCATCCCCTCGCGCTGCAACTGGTCGAGGATCTCCTCGACGTAGAGGGTCCCGGCGAACATCGCGGGCCCGGTCCCGATGGTCTTCATCACCCGGCCCAGCTCGTGGGTGAGCCGGTCGGGCGCGTAGTCGGGGACCCCGTACCGCTCGGTGGCCTTGGCGAACATCATCGAATGCCGGCACTCGTCGGCGATCTCCACCAGCGCGTACTGGATGTGCGGGCGGCGCGGGTCGCGGTCGTAGGCGTAGCGCAGCAGCATCTGCATGAGGATCATCTCGAACCAGAGCCCGATCCGGGCGACGCTGCAGAACTCGTGCACCGACAGCGTGACCCGCTGCTCCTCGGTCAGGCCCTCCCACAACGACGTGCCGTAGAGCGAGACGCGCTCGGGGACGACGCCGTACCGGCCCTCGACCAGGGGTGCCTCCCAGTCGATGTCGATCGACGGGTCGTAGGACTTGTCGACGGAGCTGCGCAACAGCCGGCGGGCGGTGTCCTCCCGGTCGGCGACCCCGGTCCTGCCTCCGGTACGGGCGGGAGCGTTCATCGGTCACGCCTTTCTGCTCGAGGCGATGTGCTGTTCCGGACACCGCGGCCTGCTTGCTGTTACCGGCAGTAACAGCTACCACTGGTAACGTGCCCCAGGAACCGAGGGATGTCAAGCTGGACGCGCGGGCCCGACGCCGCGAGCAGCGCCGGTCGGAGATGGTCGACGCCGCGATCGAGGCGATCCGCGAACACGGGCCCGGCGTGTCCGTCGCCCAGATCGCCGCGGCGGCCGGGATCACCAAGCCCGTGCTCTACCGGCACTTCGCCGACCGCGCCGATCTGCAACGGGCCGTCGGCGAGCGGGCCGCCGAGATGCTCATGGAACGGATCCATCCGGTGCTCGCGGTGGACGCGGAGCCGGTCGAGCACATGGCCGCGGTGATCGACGCCTTCCTCGGCGGGATCGAGGACGAGCCCCAGCTGTACCGGTTCGTGGTCGCCAACCCGGCCGAGCCGGCGCCCGGCGCGGAGATCGTCGAGGACGTCCGTGGCCGGATCGGAGCCCTGCTGGCCACCCTGATCGGTGAGCGGTTGCGGGCCGAAGGGCGGGACTCGGGCGGCGCCGAGGTCTGGGCGATCGGGCTCATCGGGCTCGTCCAGGCCGCAGGCGAGTGGTGGCTGGACCGCCGCACGATGAGCCGGGACGCGCTCACCAACTACCTGTCCGCGCTGGTCTGGGGCGGGATCGCCGGCGTCGCCGGGCTCGACGCGCCCACCACGAACAGCGACATCCTGCGCCTGGTCCCGAACCCGCACACCGCCACCGGTACCGACCCGGAGGGCCGGGGGCGGTGAGCGAGCCCGGACACGCCGACACGGACCCGGACGGGGGCTACCGCGGCCCGGCGACCCTCGTCGTCGACGGCGAGGAGATCTCGGTCCAGGTGCTGCTCGACGCCCGGCACGAGCCGTTCGACGGGAGGTTGCACTGGTCCGGACGGGTACTCGCGCACCAGCGACTGACCGCGCTGCTCGGCACCCGCGGTGCGGACACCGAGATCCGGACGCCGGGACACACGGCCGTCGGGACGCTGTCGGATCCGGACATGTGGGGCCGGTTCCGGATCGCCGGGACCGGACGCCCGCCGTTCCGGCTCGACGACCCGCCCCCGCCGGAGACCGACTGAGAGGTACCGGAGCCCACGACGCACGGGAACGGGCCTGGTCCCTCGTGGAGGGACCAGGCCCGGACGACGCTCAGGCGAGCCGGCCGTGCAGGTCGGTCAGGACTTGCCGCCCAGACCGAACCCGACCTTGCGCACCTCCCCCGGGCCGATCTCCACGTAGGAGATCCGGCCCACCGGGACGACGAAACGGTTGCCCTGGTCGTCGGTGAGGTCCAGCAACCCGTCGTCGGACTTCATCGCCCCGCTCACGAGCTGGGCCACCTCGTCCGGCGTGCGGTCGCTGGACACCACGAGCTCGCGCGGGGTCTCCGCGATGCCGATCTTGACCTTCACCGGTTGGCCTCCCGATCCGTTCACGTCCTGCCCTTGCCGGCGCCAGGCTAGTCGAGATCGGGCTCAGGACAGCCCGAGCCTGCTCATCCGCCTGCCGTGGGCGACCTGCACCGTCTTGATCAGACCCGCGACGCCGCCCTTCGCGCCCGAGCCGACCACGATGAACTCGGCCAGCTCGTCCCGCTCGGCCACCACCCGCTGGGCGTGCGTGACGGCTTCCCCGAGCAGCCGCCTGCCCCACAGGGCGAGCCGGTCGCGCTGGTGCGGGTTGGCCTCGCAGGCGGCGCGCACCTCCCGCTCGGCGAACGCCGAATGGCCGGTGTCGGCCAGTACCCGGCGGACCAGGTCACCGGTGGCGGGATCCACCCAACCGGCGACCTCCCGGTAGAAGTCGGCCCCGAGGCCGTCGCCGAGGTAGGCCTTCACCAGCGACTCCAGCCAGCTCCGCGGTGCGGTGGAAGCGTGGTAGCTGTCGATGAGGGTGACGAACGGCGCCATGGCGTCGGCGATCGCCACACCGGAGCCGCCGAGATGCTCCTCGATCAGCCGGAAGTGGCCGATCTCCGCGGCCGCCATCGTCGACAGCTGAGCCCGGCCGGTGAGGGTGGGCGCGGCCCGCGCGTCCTCGGCCAACCGGTCGAACGCGGACAGTTCGCCGTAGCCGAGCACGCCGAGCAGCTCGACGGTCACCGGGCTGGGGCCGGCGGCCGGCGGACCGGCATCGGTGGTCATGACGGCCACCCTAACCGGACGACCGGTGCCGCTCCGGATGATCACGAGCGGGGCGGGCGAGGTATCTCACCCGTCCGACGCAGGGCGTCGTCGTCGTGCAATCCGACCGCGACGGGTATCATGCGGACAGTACGTCGCCGACATGCGGATGACGTGCACACGCGCGGGAACCCGGGAAACGGGACGGGCGGGCCGTACCGCGGCCGGCCACATCTCACCGGACCCGCACCCGACATGGTGCGCGCAGCGCCTCGGCGGCTCTCCTGCCCCGACCCCGACGCGGGCGAGCGGCGGTCGACGAGCCACGCCACGGCTCCTGTGCGCGGAGAGAGGCGATCATCCTGTCCGTTCCCGAAAGCAGTACAGAGTCCAGCGCAGAGACCGGCCCAGAGACCGGTTCGCAGGCCACGGGCCCCGAGGCCGATCCCGGCTTCCTGGCGACCGGCATCACCCCCGTCGAGGCCCCGCTCGGCGTCACCAACCCCGGCGGCGAGAAGCTGCCCCCCACCTTCGCCGAGCTCGGCGTCCGCGAGGAGATCGTCTCCGCGCTCGCGGAGAACGACATCGTCCGCACCTTCGCGATCCAGGAGCTGACGCTCCCGCTGGCGCTCGCCGGTGAGGACGTCATCGGCCAGGCGCGCACCGGGACCGGCAAGACCCTGGGCTTCGGCGTCCCGCTGCTGCAGCGGATCACCCCGCCCGGCGAGCGGGCCGCGGCCACCGCCGAGGGTGAGGCCGCCGACCGCACCAAGGACGTCCCGCAGGCGCTCGTCGTCGTCCCGACCCGCGAGCTCTGCGTGCAGGTTGCGCGCGACATCGCCGCGGCGGGCAAGAACCTCGGCGTGCGCGTCGTGGCCATCTACGGCGGCCGTGCCTACGAGCCGCAGCTCGAGGCCCTGCGCAAGGGCGTCGACGTCATCGTCGGCACCCCCGGCCGGCTGCTCGATCTCGCCGAGCAGCGCCACCTGGTCCTCGGCCGGGTCAAGGCACTCGTCCTCGACGAGGCCGACGAGATGCTCGACCTGGGCTTCCTGCCCGACGTCGAGCGGATCCTGCGCATGCTCCCCGAGGAACGGCACACCATGCTGTTCTCGGCGACGATGCCCGGCCCGATCGTCGCGCTGTCCCGGGCGTTCCTCACCCGTCCCACGCACATCCGCGCGGAGGAGGCCGACCAGGGCTCCATCCACGAGCGGACCAAGCAGCTCGTCTACCGGGCGCACGCGATGGACAAGGTCGAGCTGGTCACCCGGGTGCTGCAGGCCCGCGAGCGTGGCCTGACGATGATCTTCACCCGGACCAAGCGGACCGCCCAGCGGGTCGCCGACGATCTCGCCGAGCGCGGGTTCGCCGCGGCCGCCGTGCACGGTGACCTCGGCCAGGGCGCCCGCGAGCAGGCGCTGCGCGCGTTCCGCTCGGAGAAGGTCGACGTGCTGGTCGCCACGGACGTCGCCGCCCGCGGCATCGACGTCACCGGGGTCACCCACGTCATCAACTACCAGTGCCCCGAGGACGCCAAGACCTACGTGCACCGGATCGGCCGGACCGGTCGCGCCGGACGCGAGGGCGTCGCCGTGACCCTCGTCGACTGGGACGAGATGCCGCGCTGGAAGATGATCTCCGACGATCTGTCGCTCGGCATCGACGAGCCGGTCGAGACCTACTCGACGTCGGACCACCTGTTCACCGACCTCGACATCCCGACCAGTGCGACCGGCCGGCTGCCGCTGTCGGCGCGCACCCGGGCCGGGCTCGGCGCCGAGTACATCGACTCCGAGGGCGACCACCAGAGCTCGCGCAAGCCGCGCAGCGGACGTGGCTCGGGCCCGTCCGCCGGATCGGGCGACGAGGACGGCCGTCGTCCCGCCCGCAAGCGTCGCGCCCGCACCCGGACCAGGGGTGGCGTGACCGTCGACGCCGGTTCCACGACCGGTGAGAGCGCCCAGGAGTCGCCCGGGGCCCAGCCCGCCCCCTCCGGTGGCCCCGAAGCGGGGAGCGCCACCGAGTCGGAGGAATCGAAGCCGCGTCGCCGCCGGCGCCGTGGCGGGTCCCGGCGCCGGTCCGGCGGTGAGTCCGCCGACGGGGCCGACGCCGCCGCCAGCTGACGAGCCCGCCCCGCGTGCTGCACCCGCGGAAGCTGCTCCGCCCGCCCTGGCCGCAGGTGCCCGCCGAACGACGACACCGCGGCGACCGCATGGTCGCCGCGGTGCTCGTGTTGCTGCTGGGCGGCGTGGGCCTGCTCTACGCCGTGCAGAGCCCGGCGGCGAACACCGAATCGGTCCCGGCGACGGCCGCTGCCACCCCGCCGCCGCCGGTGGGACCGGTCCCCGCTGCGTTCGAGGAGCTGTGGCGGGCGGACAGTCCGGCCACCCCGGTCCCGCTGGCCACCGACGGCGGCGTCGTCGTCGCCGAGGGGACCCGGGTGTCCGGACGGGACGCGGTCAGCGGTGCGGAACGCTGGTCGTACACCCGCGACCTGGCACTGTGCACGACCGGGTTCGCCGACGGCCGGATCATGGCGCTGTACCGCAACGACGAGTACTGCTCCGAACTGACGACGCTCGATCCCGTCTCCGGCGAGCGCGGCCCGAACCGGACCCTGGACGCCCGCCCGGGCACCCGGCTGATCGGGCAGGACCCGGTGCTCGCCACCGGCGAGGACTACGTGGAGACCTTCCGCTCCGACCTGGTCCGCACGGCCGAGTACGGCACCGTCCGGGCCCCCGCGGAGTACGGCGGCCAGCCGCGCAGCGGATGCACGTTCCGGTCCTTCGCCGCCGCCCAGGACCGGGCCGGGGTGCTGGAACGCTGCCCCGGTGAGGCGGGTGAACGGTTGTCGGTGCTACGCCCCAGCGGCACCGAGGGCGACCGGCCCGCGTTCGACTCCTCGGTCGAGATCGGCACCGACGGGGCGCAGCTGATCGCGGTGTCGCCGGAACGGGCCGCCGTGCTGCTGCCCGGTGTCCCGCGGCTGGCGCTGTTCGACCGGGGAGGCCGCAAGGTCGGCGAGTTCCCGGTCACGGTCGGGGCGGCGATCTCGGTGCCCGCCGACGGTGTCGCGCGGACCCGGACCGGCGGGCCGGACGACCCGACCCGCTACTGGTGGACCGGCGGTGCCACCGTCGCGCTGGAGGCGGGAACCCTGCAGCCGCGCTGGGCCGTCCCGGGCACCCTCGGCCCGGGCACCCGCTACGGCGACCGCTTGCTGGTCCCCGTCCCGGGCGGACTGGCGGACGTCGATCCGGGCTCCGGCGCGGTCGGGCGCACCGTGCCCGTCGCTCGCGGGGACCGGGCCGGGCCGGTGCAGGTCGCCGCGCTCGGCGGCCTGGTGGTGGAGCTGCGCGGCACCGAGATCGTGGTGCTCGGACCCGTCCCGGGTGCCTAGAGGAACCAGCCCAGGCCCAGCACCAGCGCGACGGTGCCGATCACCCCGAGCGCGGCGAGCGTGCCCGTCCGGTCGGCACGCCGGTCCGCGATGACCTGCCCGGTCACCGCGACCACGGCGGCGACCAGGTGCGCGGCGACCGCCCCGGTGCCGGGACCGGGAACACCGCTGCGCCCGCCCAGCCACTCCACGGCGACCAGGCCGACCGCGAGCACGACGAGGCCGCCCGCGAGCACGCCGGACAGGCCGCGCAGGAGCCGCGCGGCACCGGTCACCCGGCCTGCGCCGTTCCCGCTCCGGCCTCGACGGCCCGCGTCCCCAGCACGACGGCCACGACCACGCCGACGACGCCCTGCACCGCGACCAGCAGCCCGGA
>NZ_JBFAON010000041.1:0-33909 GCF_040659795.1 Pseudonocardia sp. NPDC049635 | reverse complement strand
ACCCACACCAGCACCCCGGGCAGCTCGTCCACGGGGCCGACCGACTGCACCCCCTGTGACCGTGGAGGGCCCGTGACCGAGCACAGTCGAGGCGACGAGGTGCGGGCCGCGCTGGATGGCTGGCCCGAGTTCCACGGCGACGACCTCGTCACCGCGGTCTGGCCGTATGACGGGCCCCGCACCCCCGAGCTCACCGCGGCCGCCGGCCAGGCGCTCAGCGAGCTGGTGCGCTACCTGAACAACACCACCCGCTACCCCGACGCGCCGGGCTCCCCCGCCGCAGTAGCGCAGCTCGTCGCCGCGGTCGAGTCCGCGGCCGCACGGTGGGATCAGCTGCTCGCGCAGCTGTCCGCGCACGTCACCGGCCATCTCCCCGAGGCGTTCACCCTCTACGACGACCGTGGTGACCGGTCGGGGGCCGATACCTGCCGGGAGGTGGCCGGGGCGCTGGACCAGGCCCGGGTGGCGCTCGGCCCGGTCGTGGCCGCACTCGCCGCCGCGGCACGGGCCGCCGACCACCTCGGCCACCACTGACAGCGCTGCGCTCCTCCCGCGCGGCCACCCGCGCCCCGAGGGTGAGCGCATGAACGCGGGCACGGCCGAGGACCGGAGCTCCGGGTGGACGTGCGATGCGAGTGCTCTGCGTCGGTGACGTCGTGGGAGAGGAGGCCGCGCACTGGCTGGGCGCCCGGATCCCGCAGCTACGCGCCGAGTACGGTTTGGACTGGGTGGTGGTCAACGCCGAGAACTGTGCGGTGACCGGACCGAACCCGATGGACGGGTTCGGCATGACCGTCGCAGTCGTCGACGACCTGCTCGAGGCCGGCGTCGATGCCATCACCGGTGGCAACCACTCCTGGGACGGCCCGGACGTGGACAAGATCCTCGCTTACCCCCAGGTCGTGCGACCCCTGAACCTCGACGAAGACCGCGGCAAAGGCCTGCTCACCCACACCGGTTCCGGAACGACGCTGAGGGTGATCAATCTGCTCTCACCGACCGCGGAGCTACCCGGCTCGGCGTTCTCCCGCTTGAGCCGCCTCAACTCCGCGGACTCCTCGGTGGTCGTGCCCGGGCGCTGGCCGACGTCAGTCTCGGCCTGGCGGAGGCGGACCCACGTGCGGACGGTCTCCGCGGTGCCGACGCCGAGCTTCTGCGCGACCGCGCCGATCGCGGCCCACTGCGAGTCGTAGTTCGGGATGCCCTCAGCGACCATCCGCTCGAGGTGGGCAACCATCACAATCTAGCAGCGCTGTTGTATTAGCGCTGTGAGAAGTGGGGATCCGACCCGCTCCGAGGACCGGCTCCAGCCCTTGCGGCGGTTGCTTGCTGCGATGGAGGCTGAGATCGAGGAGGTCTACACCGCCCGTGGTCTGCGTGGTGTCCGGCCTCGGTATGCCTATCCACTGATCAGGCTGGCTCACACCGGGCCGTTGACGATCCGTGAGCTCGCGGAGTCGTTGGGGCACACGCATTCGGCGGTCAGCCAGACGCTGGCCGGCATGCGCCGGGAGGGTCTTGTCTCCTCCGAGCCCGGTGCGGACGCCCGCACCCGGCGGATCACCCTGACCGAGCACGGGCGCTCGCTGGTGCCGTTTCTGGAGGCCGAGTGGCGGGCCACCGAGGGCGCGGTCGCTGAGTTGGACGACGAGGTCATGCCGACCGCGCTGAGCGTCGCGGTGACGGCGATGGAGGCGGCTCTGCGCCGGCGCAGCCTCACCGAGCGGATCTCTGACCGGATGGGCGATGTCCGGCCGCCACAGCCCCCCGGTGCCCGTGCGGATCCGGCGACGCGGGCAGAGGTGTGAGGCGGCGAGCTCGTGTGTTCGACGCTCGCCCGCTGCGCACCCGCCCGTTCCGGGATCTGTGGATCGGCACGTCGCTGGGGCAGTTCGGCCAGCAGGTCGCCAACCTCGCGGTCCTGCAGCAGATCTGGGAGTTGACCCGTAGTCCGGTCTGGACCGGGGCGATCGGTGTCGCCACCGCCGTCCCGATGATCGTGTTCGGGCTGCTGGGCGGATCGCTGGCCGACGTGGCCGAGCGCCGCACCATCGTTCGCGCGACGACGACACTGCCTCCCTCCACCACCGCGCACGCTCCGGGTCGTTCCCCCGGTGTTCACCTGCCGTAGCTCGCCGGGCACTCGCTGATGTGTTGTTCGCGGCGGAGTGGGACGCCGGTCGTTCATGAGCGGCCCTCCGGTGCGCAACAATGGCGTCGTGCGGACGATCACGGTCCAGCGAGGCGGCTCCCCCACGACGAGGTGGCACGCCGTCTCGGCTGCGCCGGACCCGGCTCTGCGCACCGACGTCGACAGCTACACCGAGTACGTGGAGTTCTCCACCACCCCGGTCAGCCGTCGCGAACTACCCACGACCACCAGCGTCCTGATCCTCGAGCTGGGCGAGCCCATCCTCGCCGCCGGCTCGGCCGAGGACCGGCAGCTGCGCCCGACGACGGCGTTCCTCGGCAGCCCCGGGCGCGGCCCCGCCACCACCTGGCACGCCGGTGCGCAACACTGCATCGAAGTCCGCCTCACGATGCCCGGTACCTACCGGTTCGCCGGCTCGATGCGCCACCGCGCCGGACGCGTCATCCCCCTCTCAACCCTCCTGGCACCGTGGTCGGACGAACTGCCCGGGCTGCTGCGCGCAGCCGGCTCCCCGCAGAACCGCTTCGACCTGCTCGACGACATCCTCGGCACCGCACTCGAGGCCGGCCGCCCCCCCGGATTCCGAGGTGAGCCACGCGTGGAGGCGCATGACCGACACCGCAGGAGCAGTGGTCATCGGCGAACTGGCGGAGGAGACCGGCTGGAGTCGCAGCCACCTCGCCGACCGGTTCCGTGATCAGACCGGACTCACCCCCAAGACCGCCGCCGGACTCCTCCGGTTCACCCGCGCCGTCGACCTCCTCCACGACGGCGACATGTCACTGCCCTCCGTGGCCGCCACCTGCGGCTACTACGACCAGGCCCACCTGAACCGCGATTTCCGCAGCTTCGCCGGCTGCACACCCACCCAGTGGAGGCGATCGCACCTGACCGGGCTGGTCGGCACCGGCGACAGCGCCGGCCCGGGAACATCCGCCAACTGAGTCGACATTCGTCCAAGACCGCAGGAAGTCCTCGTCGCTAGCGTGATCTCCGGTCCCGTCACGACCATCCAGGAGGCAACCATGAGCGGCGAGCCCACCCACTTCGAGTTCGGCGTCGCCAGCGCCGCGAGCGCCAGGCAGTTCTACGCGAAGCTCTTCGGTTGGACCGTTCACCCAATGGGCGACGGCGACGAGGGCTGGATCGAGACCGGCGGCATCCGCGGCGGACTGCACGAGAACGACCCCAACCCCGGCATCGTCGTCTACTTCAGCGTGCCCGACATCGAAGCGGCCCTCGCGACCGTGAAGGAACTGGGCGGCGAGCCGGGGCAGGCCAGCCCCGACGAGCCCGAGTTCGGGCGGTTCGCCGAGTGCAAGGACGACCAGGGCACCCGCTTCGGCCTGCACCAGCCGCCCGCCGCCTGATCGGCACCACCAGCACACCAGATCCCCCGGTGCCTGCTCATCGCACGGTGGGCCCGCACGAGCCCGGCGGTCCCACCGTGCGCATCGGGTCCCGGGACTCTCCGCCATCGCTGCCGTTTCGGGGTCGGACATCGCCGCAGGAGGGCAGACGTGCGCGACGTCGTCGTCGTCGATGCAGTTCGAACCCCGATCGGCAAGCGCGGGGGATCGCTCGCCGACGTCCACCCGGTGGATCTGTCCGCACAGGTCCTCCAGGCGTTGCAGGCACGTACCGGGCTGGATCCCGACACGGTTGACGACGTTCTGTGGGGATGCGCCACCCAGGTCGGAGACCAGGCCGCCCAGGTCGGACGCGCTGCGGTGCTCGCCGCCGGTTGGCCCGAATCCGTGCCCGGCGACGATCAACCGGGCGTGCGGCTCGAGCCAGTCGTCGTTGAACCTCGCTGCTCGGCTCCGGCCGCGACCTGACCGCCGACCCCAACGAACCACCGATTCCGGCGATCACACCCCGCTACTTTGCCCTGGTGACACGCTCCTTAGCGGCACCCCGGGTCGCGGTAGGCCGCGAACCGGTTCTGTGCTTCCGCGAGTCCAGGACCTGCCCGACCTGACCGGTCCCGCCGGGTCATCACCGTCGGCGAGGGCATCCGCCGCGCCCACAGGGCATCACCGGGGTGGGCGAAGCGTTCGTTGGTTGGTGAGGGCTGGTGGATCTCACAGGTCTCCCTTGAGCAGGGCGAGGATCCGGTTGTTGAGCGCGTCGGCGTCGTCGGCGATGCCGTCGAGGAGGGTGAGGGCCTCCTCGAGGCTGGGCGCCTCCCGGCTTGCGGCAGCCGGCGTGGGTGTGATCGCGTCCGGTGTCGGTGTGTGAGGAGCCGGTGTGTCGTGCTCGCCCTGCTGTGCTGCGCGGATAGCGGCGAGGGCGAGGCGGGTACGGATGGTGCGCGCGGTGACGGGGCGGTAGTCGTCGTGCCAGCCGTAGCGGTCGATCGCGGGGAGCAGGGTGGCCGCGTCGCGCCACCGCTGCGGTTCCCGGCACTCATGGCGGTGCGGATCGAGGGCGGTCGGGGCGTGGGCGCTGGTGAGGTGCATGCGGGCTGATCCGCGCCCCAGCCCGTCGAGGACGCCGAGGATCTCCAGCCAGCGCACGACCGCACAACTCGGACAGCGCCGCGGGTCCGGGTCGGCGGGCACCGCCTGATCACCGACCCGCACACCATCGTCGGCGACGTCGACCTGGGCGGGGGCCAGCCCTCGGACGTGTGCCTGCGGCAGGTTCAGGACCAGGGCGGTGACGACCAGGAAGGCGTCGCGGCGCCCGTGCAGTCCGTGCGGCCAGCCGCGGGTCGCGCAGGCAGCGATCATCTCGACCGGGTCCGCCCCACCCGCGCGAGCCGCCCGGAGCCGCGGGGCCGGGCCCGGTAGCGCCGCCGGTCCGCTCTGCGGGTGGTCCAGCAGGTGCCCGGCCCGGCGGTGCGCGTCGGCGATCGCACGGACCCGCCGCGCCTGGGTGGCCGGACGGGCCGGGAGCGCGGCGAAGAACCCGGCCAGCGCGGCGACCGTGGTCGGCAGCGCCGGCTGCCCGGTCGCGGTGGTGTAGTCGCAGAACAACACCCACTCCCGGCGGTAACCCGCCCCCGCAGCGTCCCGCAGCGGCGCGGTGTCACTGACCGGACCCGCGTGATCAGCGGCCGGTCGAGAAGCCTCACCCGGGATGGGGGTCATCGGCTCACAGTCCGAGTTGGGTGACGGCGTTGCCGGCGAGTGGGGTGTGGTCGCGGTCGTAGGTTTCGATCATGGCGTCACTGGGGTGTCGGGTCTGGCGGCGCACCGAGCGGTGATCAGCCCCGGCGCGGCGGGCGGTGGTGACGAAACCGGCGCGCAGCGAGTGGAACCCGACCGGCCCGGGCAGGTCCGCGGCCTGGGCGCGGCGGCGGACCATGGCGTGCAGAGCGTCCCCGGTCATCGCGGTGTCGGTGAGCGTCCCGCCACGGCGGATCCCGCGCAGAAGCGGTGCGTCGCCGGCCAGCGCGGGCACCGGCGCACGCCACGCCCGGGACACCTGCCCGGTGCCCGCAGCTCCTGCGGCGGCGGGCTCGGCCGGTGCAGAGGTGCCGGCGACGGAGGCGGTGGTGGCGAGGTGGGTGAACAGGTGGGTCAGGTCGGGCCGGGGCGGGGTTTCCAGGACAGCGCGCATCAGGGCCGGCCGCCCGTGCCGGGCGGCGTCAAGGAGTTGGAGCCAGCGCAGCACCACGCACGGTGGGCAGGTCCCCGGCCGGGTGCCGTAGGGCAGCACGACGGTGGCGCCGCGCCCGGTCTGGTCGGTCTTGGACCTGCGGATGTGCACGTGCAGCCCGTCGACCGGGTGGAACGTCAGGTCGGTGACGGTGAGGGCGGCGAGTTCGCTGCGACGTAGGGCTCCGGTGAACCCGATCAGCAGCGCGGCCGCGTCCCGTGCGGCGATCAACCCGGCCGGCCAGGTCCCGAACCCGAGCCCGGCCAGGACGGTGCGCAGGTCGTCGAGCAGCAGCGGGCGCATCTGGTGCCTGGAATGGGCACGGGCGCGTTTGATACCTGTCAGCACCGCACCGACCCCCGGGTCGCGGGTCGGGGACCGGTGACCGGCGTCGTGGTGGACGGCAGCGATCGTCGCCAGCCGCCGACCCATCGTCGCCGGAGAGAACACCACCTGCCCGGTGGGAGTGCGGGTGGCCTCCAGGTCAGCGAGGTAGAGCCGCACGGTGTCCACCGCCGCCGGCAACGCCGCCAGCCCCGCAGCGGTGCACCAGCGAGCGAAGTGGGCCCAGTCCCCGGCATACGCGGCGCGGGTGCTCGCCGCGCGGGCCGCGACCGCGTGCGCGTCAGCGCGCTCGGCCAACGCGGCAAGGGAGGCGGCGCGGGCCGCCGCGGCCGCGACACCACCGGCCAGCACCCCCGTGTCGAGCCCGGCCGCGGCGCCCCCACCAGCACCCTGATCGACCGCTATCCCGCTGTCTGGGGTGCTTTCGGTGCTCATCGGGGGCCTTCCTGTCGGCATGGACCTGCGCCCGCATCGGCAGGATAGGTCAGATAACGGGAGATTTACTGACCATCTGGCGCCGGAGATCTAACCGCGGAGCTGAGGACGGGGAGCGGTGGCGTGTTGCAGCCCGATGGTGCAGCGTATGACCCAGTAGCGGGTGAGGTGCCCCACGGTCCGGACATCTGGTGTGATCCGTTGGAGTTTCTCATGATGTGCGGCATCAGTCGGACGCTCAAGACCCTTATCTGATCGTGTGGAGCAATCCTGGAGCACGTCGTCGGTGGTGGGTTGGATCGGGCCGCGTTGTAGGGCGGGCTACTGCACCAGTTGACCTGTGTAGACGCGCATTTTTCCAGGTCGCGGCGCGGTTCGAACGATCCTGGCAGTCAAGGGGTCAGGGGTTCGAATCCCCTCAGCTCCACCCTGATCACAAGACCGGAACCGGGTCACTGGTTCCGGTCTTCTGCGTTGCTGACCTGCGACGACGCCGTGTTTCTCGATCCCGAGACGGTCATCTTCGTTGATCATCTGAGTCCACTGTGGTCCTGATCTGGAGCAGATCTGGAGCACACTGCTTCGGGGCGCGAAATGGGGTCGGGATTCTGCTGCAGGGTCTGTGGGCCGTTCGGGTGAACGTGGTGCTGTTCGATGCGGTGCGCTGCGGTATGGCGAGGCCGGCGATCCGCGTGGTCAGGCGGTCGGACAGTGATCGGTCGGGGGAGCCGTCCTGGGAAGGGGTCACGCGATGGCCGGGTTCGGTGCGATGGTCACCTCCGGCGGTGTCGGGGGCCGGGCTCCGAGGGACATCGAGATGGCGGGGCATGGGACGAGGCCGACCGCGCCCGTGGTGACGGTGCTGTCCGGCGGTGATGAGGGCGCTGTGGATCGGCGGACGGGCAGGCCGGTCCTCCGGAGTCGGCGTGTGCTCGACGACGGGTGGCGAGCGGGGGATAGCGACGTCGTTGCGCCCCACCTCGTTCCGGGCGATCGGCGGGCGCGGACGTCGTCGCGTCCTCATCGGACCGTCGTAACACGCGAGGCCCCCGTACCGATGCGGCCGCGGATCTTCCCCGAGGTGGCGAAGCAGCGTAGTTTGCGAGGCATGCCTACCTTAAGTCGCCGAGGCGTCCTCGGCGCCGCCGTCTGCGGCGCGCTGCTGTTCGGGACCGTCGCGTGTGGCAGCGATCCGTCCGGTGCCCCCCGACACCGCGCAGGGCTCGGTCACGGTCACCCATGCACTCGGCACCACGACGGTGCCGCCGGGCGTCACGCGGATCGTGGCCCTCGGGCCCACCGGGTTCGACGTGGCGCTGGCCCTCGACGCCCCCGTCGTCGGGGCCTCCTCCAGCGGTAGCGAATCCGGCCTCTCCCCGTGGACGTCGCAGGCCGCTGGGGCCTCGGACGTCGAGGTGCTCCCCGTGACCGGCGAGGCCACCGAGGTGGACGTCGAGCAGGTCGCCGCCCTGCAGCCGGACCTGATCTTCGCCCCGGGGTACTTCGCCCTGGAGAAGGCCTACCCGCAGCTCAGCGCGATCGCGCCGACGATCGGCTACCAGAAGGGTCCGGCCCAGGACACCTGGCAGGAGATGACGACGCAGCTCGCGACGGCGCTCGGCCGCCCGGCCGACGCCGAGCGGGTCATCGGCCAGGTGCAGGCGAAGCTCGACGAGACGCGGGCCGCGAACCCGGCCCTGCAGGGCGCCACCTACACCTTCGGCTTCGTGCAGCCCGGTGCGGTGACTGCGCTGCGCGACCCGGACGACGCGATGAACTCGGTGCCCGCGGCACTGGGTCTGTCGCTGTCGCCGCAGATCCTCGCGCTGCCGAAGGGGGAGTCGTTCGGTGTGCAGCTCTCCGCCGAGCAGATCGCGTCGCTCGACGCCGACGTCCTCGTCCTCTTCGACGGCGGCGACACCGAGGCGCGCACGACCCTGGAACGGAACCCGCTGTTCGAACGGCTGCCGGTGGTGCAGCGCGGGGCCGTCGTGACCTACGACTACGACGAGTTCATCGGCCTGCGCAACCCGTCTCCGCTGTCGATCCCGTGGATCGTCGACCGGATCGCCCCGCGCCTGTCGGAGGCCGTGTCCCGGTAGCCCTCTGCCCGTCCACAGCGGACGGCGCCGGTCGCCGGGCGCCGTCCGCTGTCGTGTGCGGAGGGCTCGTCCGCCGGTCGAGGTCCGGTCGAACCGGGCGGAGCGACTGATATTCGGCACACCTTCCTGGCGTAACGCTGACGCTGAGTAGCTTCATCCGAAAGGGTGACGATGTGTACCCGGGAAGTGCTCCGACGTGCGGTTTCGGCCGGTGTGGGGTTTTGCGTTACGCCACTCTCTAGGCGGAACGGCGACCCGTGTGTTCAAGTTAGCCTCGCCTTAGAGATGGATAGCCAACCATGTGAAAAGGACTGTGATGGCCGACCCTGTTGGCATGCGAACCGGCACCGACCAGGAGATTCTCGACGTCCTGGGCGTCGGCTTCGGGCCGTCCAACCTGGGCGTCGCGATCTCACTGCTCGAGCACAACGCGTCGATGACCGGTGCGGGCCGGATGACCGGCTGCTTCGTCGAGCGCCAGGAGGCGTTCGGGTGGCACCGCGGGATGCTCCTCGAGGACGCCACGATGCAGGTCTCGTACCTCAAGGATCTGGTCACTCTGCGTGACCCTCGGAGTGCCTACTCCTTCCTGTCCTACCTGCACGACCGCGGCCGGCTCGCCGACTTCATCAACTACGGCAGCAGCTTCCCCACACGCCGGGAGTTCCACGACTACCTCGAGTGGGCGGCGGGACGGGTCGAGCGGGCCGGTTCCGACGTCTCCGTGAGCTACGCGACCGAGGTGCTGGAGATCCTCCCCGTGCGGGACACCGGCCCGGTCGAGCTGTTCGACGTCGTCGTGCGCACGAACGCGGGCGGCGCCCGCCGGATCCGGACCCGCAACGTCGTCCTCGCCTGCGGCATGGTTCCGGTGCTGCCGGCCGGCGTCGTCACCGGCGACCGGATCTGGCACAACCGGGACCTGCTGTTCCGTACCGGCGGGATGGCCGGGACCGCGCCGACCCGGTTCGCCGTGGTCGGTGCGGGGCAGAGTGCCGCGGAGACCGTCGAGCATCTGCATCGCACGTTCCCGAGTGCGGAGGTGCACGCGGTGTTCGCCCGCTACGGCTACAGCCCTGCTGATGACACGTCGTTCGCCAACCGGATCTTCGACCCGGGGGCGGTGGACGATTTCTTCACCGCGCCGGAGGAGGTGAAGGACCGGATCCTGGGCTATCACGCGAACACCAACTACTCGGTGGTCGATCCGGAGCTGATCGAGGGTCTGTACCGGACGCACTATCACGAGCGGGTCGCGGGGACCGAGCGGCTGCGTTTCCGGAACGTGTCACGGGTGGCCGATGTCGTGGATGTCGGGGACCGGGTGGAGCTGGCTGTGGAGTCGCTGATCGACGGTTGGCGTGAGGTCATCACCGCGGACGCGGTGGTCTACGCGACCGGCTACCGCCCCGCCGACCCGCTGTGGTTGCTGTCCGGCGGCCTGGACGACGCCTGCGCCCGCGACGCCCGCGGTCGGCTGTACGTGCGGCGCGACTACCGGCTCGACACCGCCGCGCTCGCCGACGGCACGCCGGTGCACGCCGGCATCTACGTCCTGGGGCCGACCGAGCACACGCACGGCATCACCTCGACCCTGCTGTCCAACACCGCGGTGCGCTCCGGCGAGATCGTCGCGTCGCTGGCCGCGGCCGGGACCGATCCCGGCCCACCGCCGCCCGCCGGCGCCGACCGGTCCGACCCGCTCCCCGCCGGTCGCGTCGCACGCTGACCCGACCCCACTCCGACGACCGAGGAGACAGCCATGTCCGTGAACCCGTTCGACGACGAGACCGGGACGTTCCACGCCCTGGTCAACGACGAGGGCCAGTACTCCCTGTGGCCCGCGTTCGCCGCCGTCCCCGCAGGCTGGCAGGTCGCGCACGGTCCGGCCGACCGTGCGTCCTGCCTCGCACACATCGAACAGAACTGGACCGACCTGCGCCCGCGCAGCCTGGTCGAGCGCACCGCCTGACCGGCCCACACCCTCACCCCGAAACGGAAGGAACCCCATGTCCGGCCCCGCCGATGTCCTCCCGCAGGTGTACCGCACGCTGCTCAGCGGCAAGATCCACCGCGCCACGGTCACCCAGGCCGACCTGCACTACGTCGGTTCGCTGACGTCGACGAAGACCTCATGGACGCGGCCGGGCTGGTCGAGGGCGAGAAGGTCCAGGTCCTCGACATCGACAACGGCAACCGCCTCGAGACCTACGTCATCACCGGTGAGCGCGGTACCGGCGTGATCGGGGTGAACGGGGCCGCGGCCCACCTGGTGCACCCGGGCGACCTCACGATCATCGTCGCCTACCAGCAGGTCCCGGAGTCCGCGGTGGCCGACCACCTGCCGCGTGTCGTCCACGTCGACGGTCACAACCGGATCGTCGAGCTCGACACCGACCCCGCCGCGCCGGTGCCGGGAGCCCTCGACCAGCTCGCCGGTCGCTGAGCCGTCCGCCCCCACCGTGCAGGAGGAGCACCCCTGATGAGACACCCTCTGTCAACCTCCGGGTCAGGCTGCGCGTCCGAGGGCGCGGTTGCGGTTGGCGACGTGGACGTCCTCGTCGTAGCAGACGCCCTTGGTCAGGCAGTGCCAGAGGATCTCCAGCCAGCGGTTTCCGAGGGCACGCAGCGCGTTGTGGTGCGATTTCCCGGCGGTGATCTTGGCGTTGTAGAACTCACGGGCCCAGCCGCTTCTGGTGAGGCTGCAGAACGCCCATTGGTGCACGGCGTCACCGAGGTAGCGGTTGTGCGCGAGCCGGCGGGCGACAACGAAGTCACTCTTGCCGGACCGGCGGGTCACTGGTGCTTTCCCGGCGTAGCACTGCAACCCGTTCGGGGAGTCGAACTGGCCGATGTGTTCGCCGATCTCACCGGCGACCCGAGCTGCGAGGCGGTCTCCCAGGCCGGGGAAGCTCAGGTAGATCACCCCGCCTGGGAACGCCTTCCCCGGGTCGGGGTCCTCCACCACGTGGTCCCGGCCGGTGCGCCGTCCGCCGAGCAGCAGCTCACCCATGCGGGCTTCCCAGCCGCGGCGGGCCTCGTGCAGGGCCAGCAGTTGGACCGCGGCCAACCGGATCCCGGCCGCCTTGGCCCGCACCAGATAGTCCCGGGTCGGCAGACTCGGGACTATCTGGTGCGGGTGCGGCGGTGACGCGGTCGGCGAACCGGCCGGGCCAGCCGTGGCGCCCGGCCCGGGCGAAGGCCTCGACCTCCTCGCGGGTGGCGGCGGCGAGTTCGGCCTGGGTGGGCCAGCGTTCGAGCAGCCGCAGCATGGTGGGCGCGCCCAGGTCCTTACCGGCCAGGGCGAGCGCGGCCGGGTAGGTGGTCTGCAGGTCGGCGCGCAACCGGTTGAGCAGCCGGCGTTGGTCGCGGGCGGCACGTTCGTCGTCGCGGCCGATCGCGCGCAACTCGGCACCGACCGCGCCGTGCGGGACCAGGGTCTTGAGCACGGCGTGCCGGTCCAGAGCCAGCAGACAGCAGATCCGGGCGTCCTCGGCGTCGTCCTTCTTCCGCGCCGGGCCACGCCGGCGCGCGACCAGGTCGGGGTTGACCGGCAGCACCGTGAACCCCGCGTCCAACAACGCTTCGACCAGCAGCCCGTGCCGAGTCTCGAGCACCACCCGAACCTCGGCCGGGTCCGGCTCCAGCCGCAGCGCGCGCTCGATCAACGCGGCGACCCCGTCCGGGCCGTGGTCGATACGGAACTGGGCGATCACTCCTTTCTCGATCGTTCCGAGGGCGACGTCATGAAACTGTTCGGCCCAGTCGATGCCGATTCCCAACACCGCGATGTCTCCTTCCGCCGACCACATTCTGCGTGCTGTGCTCGGCGGACCGGGAAGGCGCTGCGTCGTGCTGATGAACCAGTCCTCGCGGGACCACACCCTCCTGGGCGTCAGACCTTCGCCGGGGCCCGGCAGGGGCGCCGTCTCATCTCAGTCCTCACCGGACAAGCACCGAAAGCGCTCCCTGCCGGGATCCACCGTGCGAAAGGAAGGTAGAGCCATCAGCCCCGTGTCCACCGACGAGCTCCGTGCGCTGACGCGGTCCTCCCCGGTCCCTCGACGACCTGGTCCGCCGCTACCGGATCGGGAGCGACGACCGGACGCTGGCAGGAGGTCATCGACGCGGCCGCCCCGCTGCCCGTGCGGCACCCGCGCGGCGGGGGTGACACCCGCGCGACCGTCCGGGAGACCACCGCGTCCTGCCCCGGTGACGTCGTCACGGTGCTCGCGCGGCGCCACCGGGCCGGGGCCGAGGCGGTGCTGCTCGCCGCACTCGGCGAGGCGCTCACCGTCACCGGACCCGACGGGCCCGTGCTGGTCGACCTGGAGCACCACGGCCGCGCCGAGGAGCTCGGCCCCGACATCGACCTGGTCCGCACGGTCGGCTGCCTCACCGTGCTCGCCCCGGTCCCCGCGTCGGGCACCCCCGGACCGGAGGTGCCCGCCGCGGCCGCGGCGCTCGCCAGGGCCCGCGACGCCGTCGCGGCTCCGCCCGGGCGCGGCCTGGGCTGGGACCTGCTGCGGTACCCGGCCGACGGCACCCCACGGGTCACCGGGCCGGGAGCGGAGGTCGCGCTGAACTGGCTCGGTCGCACCACCCGGCCCGCCGGGACCGCAGGCGGCGGCTGGGAGCTCGCCCCGGAGCAGGACGCGGTGCGGGTCGGGCCCGCGCCCGACGTGCGTGTCGGGCACTCGCTCGTCGTCGACGTGCTGGTGCGCGACACCGCCGAGGGCCCCGTACTGGAGACGACCTTCGGCCACCCCACCGGCGTCCTCGACGCCCGCACGGTCGACCGGGTCGCGGCGCGCTGGGTCGAGGTCCTCACGACATGGGTGGGGCGTCGCTGATGGCGTCCCTGCTCGTCGATGTCAGCCCGCTGCGCGAGGACCGGACCTTCCGCAACCTGTTCGTCGCCCGGACCATCCTGCTGTTCGGGGTCGGGATCGTCGCGGTCACCGTGCCGCTGGAGGTCTACGCCCGCACCGGTTCCACCCCCGTCGTCGGGATGGTCACCGCGATCGAGTCGGTCGCGTTCGTCGTCGGCTACCTCGGCGGCGGGGTCCTCGCCGACCGGGTGGACCGCTGGCTGCTGGTGCGGGTCACCTGGCTGATCAGCGGGACGACGTTCGCCGGTCTCGCGGTGAACGCCGCCTGGATCGGCTCGACCCCGTTGACCGCCGCGCTGGTCGCCGCCAACGGGCTGTCCGGCGCCACCTGCATCACCGCCATGCTCGCCGTGACCCCGTCCATCGTGGACCGGGCGAAGCTGCATGCGGTCGGTGCGCTGAACACCGTGTCGCTGCGGCTCGGCGCGGTCGTCGCACCGGCCGTCGGGGGCATCGTGTTCGCGGTCGCCTCCGCCGCCTGGAACTACACCGCGGGCGCGCTGGCCGCCGCGGCGACCTGGGTGCTGCTGATGGTCGCGCCACCGCCCGGCCGGGGACGGACCGTCGCGGCCGACCCGCTACCGACCACCGGGCCCGCACCCGGTGCGTCGGGGCCGCCCGGCACCTCCGCCGGCCCCGGGACCGACGCCACCGGCGACCGGTCGGTCGCCGACGGGCCGCCGGACCCGGCCGAGAGCCCGCTGGCCGCGCTGCGGTCCGGCGCCCGGTTCGCCGTCCGGGAGCCGGTGGTGTTCGGCGTGATGGTGGCCGGACTGGTCGGGATGGTCGGGGGCGGCTCGTTCGTGCTGTTCCCGGCGTTCGTCGAGGCCCGCTTCGGGGGTTCGTCCACCGTCGTCGGCCTCATGTACTCGGCGCTCGCCACCGGGGTCGTGCTCGGCTCGCTGGGCAGCGGCTGGGTCCGGCGCAGCCCGCGGCCCGGCCGTCTCCTGCTGGTGCTGATGGTCGCCTGCTACGCCTGCTACGCCTGCTACGCCCTGGCGGGAGCGGCACCGACCGTGGCGCTGGTGCTCGCCGCTCTCGTCGCCGCCGGTGCCACGAACGCGATCGAGGAGGTGCTGCGGTACACGCTGCTGCAGCTCCGTACCCCCGACGCCCTGCTGGGCCGGGTGAACAGCCTGTTCGCCGCCCAGGCCATGACCGGCGCCGCGATCGGCGCCGTCGTCGCCGGGTTCGTCGGCGGCGTCGTCGGCGACGGCGACGCGCTCTGGGCCTACAACACCGTCACCGGCCTGGTCGCCGCCGCGACCGGGCTGCTGCTCGGACCGCTGCGCCGAGTCACCCGCGCATCCATCGAGGAGGAACGATGATCTTCGTCGGCGACGGCGCCCTGCTGTGGCGCGCCGTCCGGCACGCCCGGGCCGACGGCCACCCCGTCGACCTCGTCTGCCACGGACCCCGCACCACCCCGCCGCCAGGGTTCGCCCCGGACGCGGCCCGCACCGTGCAGAGCGGGCACGACCTGGAGGCGCTCGCCGGGGAGCTGGCCGCACGCTGCACCGACGGTCTGCTGTGGTCGGTCGACAACCCGTTCCTGTTCCGGGAGAAGGTGCTGGCCTCGGGGCTGCGGCTGCTCAACGTGCACGGGGGGCCGCTGCCGTCCTACCGCGGGTTGCCGCCGGTGACGGCGGCCTACGCCGTGCTGCGCGGCGAGACCACCTTCGCCGCGACCCTGCACGAGGTCGACGCCGGCATCGACACCGGTCCGGTGCTCGCCGAGGCGCGGTTCCCGGTCGACCCCGACGCCGTCCTGGAGGACGTGCTGTCGGACCTGGTCGAGGCCGCGCACCGGGCCTTCACCGAGAACCTCGCCGCGGTCGTCGACGGCACCGCCGGACCGGCCCGCACACCCGAGGGCGACCCCGGCTACTACGGGCTCGCCGAGGGACTCGAGCTCGCCGGGATGCGCGACCACCCGCGCTACGACCAGGCCACCGACCTGGGGATGTTCGCGGACTACTACCCCGACGCCGCGGCGGCCTGGGGCTGACCCGGCGCCGCCGCCACCCACCACGTCCCGGCACCTCCACGACCCCACCCCCGGTGGCGCGAGCGCCGGGCCGAAGGAGATCCGACCATGTCCACGACCACCGAGGCGGCCGGCCCGCCGCACACCGACCCGGCCCCCACCGAGCGGACCCGGTCCGCCGCCGACCGGATCGCCGGCGCCACCGCGATCGCCCGCGCGGTACCCGACGGGGACCCCTACGTGCTCTACGAGCGCGGTGACGACGTCTTCCTGGCCGCGGGTACCACCGCCGAGGTCGTGCTGGGCCCGGACGGCCTGACGTCACCGCACCCGGCGGCACCCGGCACGAACCGCTCGACGCGGACCCGCTGGGCCAGGTCGCCGCCGCCCTCGCCGAGGTCGGCGGCACCGGGTGGCAGGCCTTCGGCTGGGCGTCGTTCGAGCTGGCCCACCTCCTGCACGGCGGGGAGCTGCCCGCGGGCACGGGCACCCTGCTGCACCTGCTGCTTCCCCGCCACCGCGCGCACCTGCACCCCGGCGGCGCGGACGTCGACACCGCCGACGACGCCGTCGCGCGGGCCTGGCGGGACGCGATCCTCGGTGCCGGGCCCACCGGGCCGCGCACCGGGCCGCCGGTGACCGTCGACGAGTCCGCCCGCGCCGAGGCCTACCGCGGCTCGGTCGCCGCGGCCGTCGCCGAGATCGCCGAGGACCGTTTCCGCAAGGTCATCCTGTCCCGCACCGTCCCGGTCACCGAGCCGGTCGACCTGCCGGCCACCTACCGGCACGGCCGGGTGCACAACACCCCGGCCCGCTCGTTCCTGCTGCGGCTCGGCGGGCTGGAGGCGGCCGGGTTCAGCCCGGAGACCGTGGTCGAGGTCGCCGCCGACGGGACCTTCTCGACCCAGCCGCTGGCCGGCACACGGGCCCGGTCGGGGGAGCCGGGACGCGACGCCGAGCTTTCCGACGAGCTGCGGCGCGACCCCAAGGAGATCTACGAGCACGCCGTCTCGGTGCAGGTCGCCCAGGACGAGGTGTCGCAGGTGAGCGACCCGGACGCCGTCGTCGTGAAAGAGTTCATGCGGGTGGTCGAGCGCGGCAGCGTCCAGCACCTCGCGTCCCGCGTCCGCGGCAGGCTGCGGCCCGGCGCCACCGCCTGGGACGCGCTGGGGCGGCTGTTCCCCGCGGTCACCGCGTCCGGGCTCCCGAAGGCCCCGGCGTGCGCGGCGATCAGCCGCCACGAGGGTGCGCGTGGACTCTACAGCGGCACGGTGCTCACCGTCGACCACACCGGGGCGCTCGACGCCGCGCTCGTGCTGCGCGCGATCTACCGCGCGCAGGGCCGGACCTGGCTGCGGGCCGGGGCCGGGATCGTCGGGGCGTCCACACCGGAACGGGAGCTGGAGGAGACCCGGGAGAAGCTGCGCAGCGTCAGCCGGTTCCTGGTCGGGGAGGAGACGCCGTGACCGTGCTCATCGACGGGGCGCTCGGCTGGCCCGACGCCGACGCGGCGCGCTACCGGCGCGAGGGCTACTGGGGCGAGGACACCCTCGGTGACCTGCTGGCGCAGTGGGCCGGGCGGTACGGCGACGCCGTCGCCGTCGTCGCGGGACCGAGCCGGCAGACCTACGCCGAGCTGGACCGGGCCGCGGACGCCCGCGCCCGCTCGCTGCGGGCGCTCGGGATCTCCGAGGGCGACCGCGTCGTGGTGCACCTGCCCAACGTCGCCGAGTTCCCGGTGATGTTGTTCGGGCTGCTGCGGGCCGGGGCGGTGCCGGTGCTCACCCTGCCCGCGCACCGGCAGGCAGAGATCGAGCACCTCGCCGCGCTGTCCGGGGCCGTCGCCTACGTCGGACCCGAGTTCATCGAGGGTTTCGACGACCGCGAGCTCGCGTTGCAGGTGGCGAAGGCGGTGCCCTCGCTACGGCACCTCCTCGTCGACGGCGAGCCCCTGCCGGGGACCACCGCGATCGCGGACCTGCCCGCCGGCACCGCCGAGCCGCTCCCGCGGCCCGACCCCGGGCAGGTCGCGGTCCTGCTCGTCTCCGGCGGCACCACGGGCAAGCCGAAGCTGATCCCGCGCACCCACCGCGACTACGCCTACAACGCCCGGGCCAGCGCCGAGGTCTGCGCGCTCACCGCGCACGACGTCTACCTCGCCTGCCTGCCGCTGGCGCACAACTTCCCGCTGGCCTGCCCGGGCCTGCTCGGCGCGCTCGGGGTGGGGGCCACGGTCGTGCTCGCGCCGGTCCCGAGCCCGGACGTCACCCTCGGTCTGGTCGCGGCCGAAGGCGTCACGGTCACCGCGATGGTGCCGCCACTGCTGCGGCTCTGGGCCGACCTCGCCGGCGACGGTCGCGGGTCCTGGGACCTGTCGACGCTGCGCCTGGTCCAGGTCGGCGGGGCCAAGTGCGACGCGACGCTGGCCCGACGCGTGCGCCCCGAGCTCGGCGCCACCGTGCAGCAGGTCTTCGGGATGGCCGAGGGGCTGTTGAACTACACCCGGCTCGACGACCCCGACGACCTCGTCGCGGTCAGCCAGGGGCGCCCGCTCAGCCCGGCCGACGAGGTCCGGGTCGTCGACCGTGACGGCGCCGATGTCGCGGAAGGTACGGCGGGGGAGTTGTGGACCCGCGGCCCGTACACGCTGCGTGGCTACTACCGGGCCCGTGAGCACGACGCCACCTCGTTCACCCCGGACGGCTACTACCGCACCGGTGACCTGGTGCGCCGGCTCCCGAGCGGGCACCTGGTCGTCGAGGGCCGGATCAAGGACGTCGTGAACCGCGGCGGCGAGAACGTGGCTGCCACCGAGCTGGAGGAGCACCTGCTGGCACACCCGGACATCGCCGGCGCGGCCGTCGTCGGGATCCCGGACGACGACCTGGGCGAGGCGGTGTGCGCCGTGATCGTCCCGGCGCCCGGCGCGACGCCGCCGAAGCGGCGTGCGCTGCGTACCTTCCTCACCGAGCGCGGGCTGGCCCGGTTCATGTCACCGGACCGGGTCGTCGTCCGCGACGCCCTGCCGCTCACCGCCGTCGGCAAGATCGACAAGCGGGCGCTGGGTGTGCTGCTCACCGCCGAGGGGAAGGTGCCCCGATGACGGTCACGAACCTCAACGGCATCCGGCTGTCCTGGACCGACCACGGCGGCGACGGCCGGCCCGTCGTCCTCGTGATGGGCACCGGCAGCCCGGGGCGGGTCTGGCAGACCCACCAGGTGCCCGCGCTGCGCGACGCGGGCCACCGGGTCCTGACCCTCGACAACCGGGGCATCCCGCCGACCGACGAGTGCGCGCACGGGTTCACCGTCGACGACATGGCCGCCGACGTGCTCGCCCTCGTCGCGCACCTCGACACCGGCCCGGCCGCGCTCGTCGGCACCTCGCTCGGCTCGCGCGTCGTGATCGAGGCGGCACTGGCCCGGCCGGACCTGGTCACCCGGGTCGTCGCGATGGCCGCGCACGCCCGGCTCGGCCCGGTGCAGCGGGCGATCACCGCCGGCGAGATCGCTCTGGCCGACGCCGGTGTCGAGCTGCCCGAGGGCTACCACGCCGCGGTGTCCGCGTTGCAGTACCTGTCGCCGGCGACCCTGCGCGTCGACCGCGACACCCAGGACTGGCTGGACGTCCTGGCGTTCGCCGGGGCCGGTGTGTCGAAGGGTCTCCGGGCCCAGCTGCAGGTGTCGATGGCGCTGCGCGACCGGACCGAGGCCTACCGGGCACTCACCGTGCCGCTGCTGGTGCTCGCCTTCGCCGACGACGCCGCCATCCCGCCGCACCTGAGCCGCGAGGTCGCCGACGCCGTGCCCGGTGCCCGCTACGTCGAGGTCGCCGACGCAGGGCACTACGGCTACCTCGAACGGCCCGACGAGGTGAACCGGGAGACGGTCGAGTTCCTCAGCGACCGGTAACGGGCACGGGCGCCACCCGGGCCAGCACCGGACGCAGCCGGTCGAGCAGCCGGCCGGTGACACCACGTTCGGTGCCTGCAGGACGATCGCCCCGTCGAGGCGGATCGGGACGTACGTCGTGCGCGACAGCGCCTGCGCCACCGCCGGGCTGCTCTCGAAGCGCCGGCGGTCGGCCGCGGTCGGGAAGCTCATGACGACCAGATCCGCCTCGGCCGGACGACCCGCCTCCTCGTAGAAGAGCGCGACCGGTGGTGAAGGTCGGCGGCAGCCCCAGCACCGCACCATCACCGCGCGACGACAGCGCACAAGGGCTGCGGTGGATAGTCTGCACGTCACCGCCTGGTCTCCGGGGCCCGGCCGGACCCGGGGCGGTCACTGACCGCCGACGTTGATCCGCGTCCCCGGTGGCGCCGGTGTGTCCAGGTCGGTCACCGGGACCCGTCGAGCAGTACGGCGCCGCGCCGGAGGTGCTGGTGCAACCGCTCCTCGGGAACCCCGGCGGCGAGGGCTCGTGCCCACACGGTCGGTGCCGTCTCGCCCCGCTCGCTCACACAACCCGTCCTCTCCGTACCCGCCGGCGGCCATGATCGACTCCACCCGACCTGGTGTCCCCGAGTCGTCGCCCCGCAACTCCACACCGCGCCGACCCCGCCGCGCGAGACCGGTCCGTCGTGGGGGCAGCCGATCCGGTGTTGGTCGCGGTCGAGCCGCTCAGGACCCGGGCGAGCGTCGACTCCGCGGCGTCGAAGCGGGCGTCGGTGCGCTGCTCCTGCGCCTCGAGCCGGGTGTTCACCGCGGTGAACGCGGCCGTACATGGAACTCGTCGACGGCTCCGGAAGTTGCCGTGGGCGTGTCCCCACGTGGCCGGCCGACCCCCGGGTAGTCCACCTTCGAGAGTTCAGCTGCGTCCCGCAGTTCAGCGGGGTGGTGACGGGCCGCCGGCACAGCGTCGACCTACGCGCCGAGAGCTGAGGCTGCCCGGACTGCCCAGTTCAGCGGTAGTCGGCCCCAGGTATCATCGGATCCTGAACTCTGGCCCCGGGCGTTCCGGGAATCTTGACCCCTCCTGACGCTGGGGAGGTGTTGAACGTGGAGGACTGGGCGGAGATCCGTCGGTTGCACCTGGCTGAGGGTGTGCCGATCAAGGAGATCGCTCGGCGGTTCGGGTCGCCCGGAACACGGTGCGGGCGGCGTTGCGCTCGGACGGGGCGCCGAAGTATCAGAGGGTGGCGCGGGGCTCGGTCGCCGACGCCTACGAGCCGCAGGTGCGCGCCCTGCTGGTGCAGTGGCCGAGGCTGCCCGGGCCGGTGGTCGCGGCGGGGATCGGCTGGCCCTACTCCGAGGAGCCGTTGAAGAAGCCGGCGCCGACACCGTCGGACAGGACACCCGCGGCGACGACGCCGGGAAGAAGGTCAACGGGCGGAAGCGGTTCATCGCCCACGGTCACCCTCGGCCTGCTGCTCACCACCATGGTGTGCTCAGTCTCGGTGCAGGACCGCGACGGCGCCAAACCGATCCTGCTCGAGCTCTACCTGCGCACCCGGGTGCGGTTCGTCTATGTCGATGCCGGGTTCGCCGGACGCCTGCTCGCCTGGGCGACCACGATCCTGCAGACGACGGTCGAGGTCGTCCGCAAGCCGCCTGAGCAGCGCGGATTCGCCGTCCTCCCGCGCCGCTGGGTGGTCGAGCGGTCCCTGGCCTGGCTCACTGCACACCGGTGACACGACCCCGGATGGGATGCAGCGGCTGCTCAATTCCGCGACCTGGGATGTCGACGGTGTCTGCGACGACCTGCGGGATTACGTCGTGGAGCACCTCGGCGAGTCCCAGTGGGGTGTTGATCGTCGATGAGACCGGGTTCTTGAAGAAGGGGACGAAGTCGGCGGGGGTGCAGCGCCAGTACTCGGGCACCGCCGGGCGGGTGGCGAACTGTCAGCTCGGGGTGTTCTGCACCTATGCCACGAGCAAGGGCTGCACGCTGATCGACCGCGAGCTGTACCTGCCGAAGCCCTGGACCGGTGACCGGGCCCGGTGCCGGGCCCCGCAGCGTGGGTGACCGCGGAGGAGGCATATGGGCAGGACTACAAGTTCCGCACCTGGTGCGAGCACCGCCGGATCGGATACGTCGTCGCGGTTCCGCGCAGTCAGTCCATCCCGTTGTCCCTGGACGCCGACATCTCCCAGCTCAGCGGCTCACGACGGGCCGACGACCTGGTCGCCCGCGCTCCCGAACGGGCATGGAAGCGCCGCTCAGCCGGTCCGGATGTGAAGGGACAACGGTTCTACGACTGGGCCGTGGCCTCGCTGTATTTGCCCGACAACGCCCCGGCCGGATGGGGGCGCTGGCTGCTGATGCGCCGCCAGATCCTCACCGACGCACAGATCACCGCCGGCGAGGACCCCGAGTTGGCCTACTACCTGTGCGCCGGACCGCTCGGCACCACCGACGACGACCTCATTCGAGTCGCCGGCGCGCGCTGGGCGATCGAGGAGTGCTTCCAGACCGCGAAGAACGAGGTCGGACTCGACCACTACCAGGTGCGTCGCTACGACGCCTGGTACCGCCACATCACCCTTGCGATGCTCGCCCACGCCTACCTCTCGGTCACCGCGGCAATCGCCCCAAAAGACCTGATAGCGGGCTCATCCCGCTCACCCTCGCCGAACTCCGACGTCTCCTGACACCTCTGATCCACATCCCCGCCCGGGCCCTGGGCTGGGCCTGGTCGATCTGGCGTCGCCGTCACCAACACCGAGCCCGCGACAGCCACTACCGACGCCGCGGACGACATACTTAACGACGTGCGGCTGGAGTACTAAGTCGGCATGATCAGTCCTGCAGCGGGTCGAGGTGGGATGTGCGGCCCCGGACCGACAGGAGCGTGACCAAGGTGATCAGGCTGCAGCCAATGGTGTAGTAGGCCGCGGCTAGCGAGGTGCCGGTCGCGGACACAATCGCTGTGATCACGAAAGGCGCGGTGCCACCGAACAAGGCAACCGACAGCGCGTAGGCCAGCGACACCCCGGTGACACGCGTCCGGGTCGGGAACTGTTCGGAGAGCAGCGCCGGCAGTGGGCCGCCGACCAAGCCAATGAGCCCACCCGCGATGATCAGCGCGAGCAGTGCCGGGCCGAAGCCACTGCCTAGCATGAGGAACAGCGGGTACGACAGGACGGTTGTGGCGATCGTGCCGGTCAGCATGACTGCGCGGCGGCCCACGCGATCCGACCACGCTCCGGCGAAGGGAATCACCAGCCCGGCGACGCACCCGTTGATCAGTGTCAGCAGGTAGGACTGGGCCAGAGGCATCCCGAGCGTGTCCGACAGGTAGGTCGGCATGAGCACCATGAAGGTGTAACCGGTGCAGGAGTAGACGACCACGATGCCGACGGTCGTGGCGACCTGTTTGAGAAGCCCGCCGGCGGGGGGTACAGAAGCGGACGGTTCGCTGGAGGGTCGGGCGGAGCGGGTGAACACGGGGGTCTCGTCGACTCGCATCCGGAGGTAGAGCGCGATCAGTCCGAGGGGCGCTGCGACGAGGAAACCGATTCGCCACCCCCAGGAGAGCATCGCTTCCTCGCTGAAGATAGAGATCAGCAGGGTGGCCATGCCCGCTCCTGCCACGAATCCCATCACGGTCGTGAAGAACGACCACGAGCCATACAGGCCTCGTCTGCCGGGTGGCGCGTACTCGACCATGAGCGACACCGCTCCGCCGAACTCGCCCCCACCGGCGAGGCCCTGGACCATGCGCAACAGCGTCAGCAGAAGTGGAGCCCAGATCCCGATCACGGCGTAGGTCGGCAGAACACCGATCAGCGCGGTGGCGGTCGACATCAGCGTGATAACCAAGACCAGGACAGGGCGGCGCCCGAGCCGATCGGCCAGGCGCCCGAACACGGCGGCGCCGACCGGCCGAAGGAAGAAGGCGAGCGCGAAGAGTGTGAAAGTGGCCAGGAGACCGGCGGTGCTGTCGGCGGTGGGGAAGAACAGAACCGCGATGAGCGGGGCCATGTATCCGTAGAGCGAGTATTCGTACCACTCGACGAGGTTGCCCATCGACCCGGCGAGCAGCGCTCGCCGGGACGCGCGGGCGTCGAGCGTCTCCGAGGTCCCAGACGCCGAACTGCTGGTCATATCGCTTTCTCCGGGGTCCATAGTGTGCTCAACGGGACGCGGACGAGGCCGGGTGACAAGCGGGGTCTTGAGCCAGGACCAGTGGGGGACCTGACGGTGCCGGGGTGGCTTGTGTGGCCCGCGGGTGTCGCAGTGTCGTCGACCCCATCGGCTGATGACGCATGCGCCGCGCGACCCACCTCGCGGTGGAGTGCTCTCCCGTACGAGTGGGGGGTAACGGCCGTGAGTCCGCGCGGGCCGGGGCCAAACCCCGACCCGGCCCGCGCGACGTCACGTAGGACGGGTGGTCACGCGCTGCCTGTAGAGCTGAACGGCAGCTGAATCTTCGGCGCGACCTCCTGGGCGATGAGCTGCAGTGACTGGAACCACGGCGACGGGTCGTCCATGTAGTCGTGTGTCTCGACCTGCAGTACGCCCCAGCCGCCGGTGAACTCGTAGAGCTTGTTGAGCTTGTCGATCACCGTCTCCGGGGAGCCGACGACCCAGACGTTGTCGCAGATCCATTCGAGGTCGACGTCGGCCTTGGTGGCGCCGACGTCGCTCATGTAGCCCTCGAGCATTCCGAACCGTTCCCAGATGGGCCACAGGTAGCGCTCGAACGCGTACCCGATCCCGCCCTCCATCGCGAGCTTCTTGGCTTCTTTGTCGGTGTCGGCGACGAACACGGTCTGCGAGACGTGGTAGCGCGACCGGTCCGGGACGTGCCCGTTCTCCAGGGCGGCCTTCTCGTAGGTCTCCCAATGTGTCTTGAGGATCGATGAACCCGAGTAGATCGATACCGGCATGAACCCGCGCTCACCGGCGAACCGGATCGAGGGCGAGTTCACCGACAGCCCGGTGACGGCGATGTCCAGCTTGCCGCCCCAGGGGCTGTAGTCGGCGAGCTTGTGGTCGTCGTGTCCGAGGCCGTCATCGACCTCCTCGGGGTAGCCAGCGTTCCAGAATTCACCCTCGTAGAAGAAGGGTTCGCGCTTCCAGATCTTCTCCATGATCTCGAGCGATTCACGGACGCGCTTAGGGTTGTTCTGCAGGTCTTTAATCCCGTGGAGGTACGACGCCTGCGGGTAGGCGCCCGCTCCGATGCCGAGGAAGTAGCGGCCCTCGAGGATCTGGGAGAGCCATCCGACCTGGATGGCAAGGTCGGCAGGGTGGTGGTGGGGCAGCAGGTGGGCCATGGGAGCGAACTTGATCCGCTCGGTCTGGGGGGCGGCGGCAGCGATGACCAGCTCGGGGGTGGGGATGCACTCCCACTTCTGGGTTGCGTGTTCGGCCACCATGAACTCGGTGAAGCCGGCCTTGTCGGCCTCCCGGGCGTTGGCCAGAGCCCAGTCGAAAGTCTGGCGCGAGCTGCGCTCCGGGCGCATGTAGGGGATGTGGATGAGTCCGGATTCCATCGGGTATCTGCTCTCCTCGTTGCTGGACGTCGTTGTTCAGGTGGGGTCAGCCGCCGAAGAAGATGTCCTTGGCATGCTGGGTATCGAGGTACTCGTGTACCTCGGCGATGCGCCCGTCGGGCGCGACACGGAACAGGAAGTGGCATCGCGGGTTGTAGACCCGGCCGTCCTTGAGCTCCGCGTACGAGTCGGCCTCGACGGCGACCGAGTCGCCTTCGGCGACCATCGATCGTGGTGTGATGCGCAGCGGGGCGGCGTAGACGTCGGCCACCCCGCCGATCAGCGCTCCGAACCCGGCCTTGTCGTAGGAGCCGGACATCCCGTCGAGCCTGCCCGACACCCACCAGGTGACATCGTCGGTGAGTGCGGCGAGGGTCTTGTCGGGGTTGCCTTCGGAGAAGATCTCCAGGAACCGGGTCACCGCTGCCTTGTTGTCGTCGGTGCTGGGCATCGTTGCCTCCTAGACGAGGGTTCCGTCGGGTGCCTTGCTGGAGAAGCGGGGCGCGACCTGCTCGGCGAAGCGCACCAGTTCCTCATTCTGTCTGCCGGGTTCGAGGTGCCCCTGGCCGAACATCAGGAAGCACTCGTTGAACCCGAGACGGTCATGAGCCTGCTCGATCTGGCGGGAGATGTCGTCGGGTGTGCCGATGAGCACGTTCGGGAACTGCTGGCCGTGCGGGATGAACCACTTGTCCCAGAACCAGCGGTGCTCGGCCTCGAGTTCCTGCGCCTCCTGCTTGGAGTCGGTCAGGATGAGGAATCCGCCCCAGGCTCCGACGTCTTCGCGGGCGACGTCGCGGCCGGCCTTCTTGGCGGTCTCGGTGTAGCGGTTCCATAGGGCGTCGCAGAAGTCGAGGTCGTTGGCGAACACGATCTGCTTGCCGCCCTCGCGGGCCCACATGTCGACGGTGCGCATCGAGTAGGCGAAGGCACCGTAGAGCTTGGGGTGGGGATCGGTGTAGGGGCGCGGGGCGATGCCGATCTCGCGGACGATTCCGTTCTCGTCCTGGCCTGCCCCGAACTCGGCGTAGCCGGGGTGGCCCGCCGAGCCGCCTTCGGGTGGGTACTCCCAGTACTTGCCCTTGTGGGAGAATATCGGGTTCTCCCAGGCCTTCTTCACGATCTGGACGGACTCCTCGAAGATCTCCCGGTTGATCGCGTCCTGCTCGTTCTTGGCCTTGGCGTGAGCGACGTTGGTCGCGCCGATCCCGCGGATCGCAGCGTAGGCATCGACCCAGCGAGCGTGATATCCGCGGGTGAACCCCACGATCAACCGGCCCTGCAGCATGTGGTCCAGCGTCGCGATCTCCTCGGCCACCCGCACGGGATTGTGGGTGGGTAGGACATATCCCAGCAGGCCAGCCTTCAGCCGCTTGGCGTGCAGACCCACATAGGCTCCCAGCATGCCGGGGTGGTTGGTGATCTCGAAGCCTTCGATCTGCAAGTGGTGCTCGGGCGAGCAGTAGGCGTCGTAACCGAGTTCGTCGGCGAGCTGGATGTAGCCGCGCATTTCCTCGAGGAAGCGCTGGTAGAGCTCTGGGCGTTGACCGGCCATGCCGGCCTCGAGCTCGTGGCGGCGCCCGATCACGCCGGTTTGCATGAGACTGAACTTCACAGGGCGGTACTCCTCCTCGTGGCAGGATGGGCGGCTCAGGCGACTTCGTCGGTGGCGCCCGTGCAGGTGGACGGGATCACGCGATCCAGGGCCGCCCGCAACGCGACCGGGTTGTGCAGGTGGCGGATCGACCGGACACCGAGGTCGTTGAGGACTGCGGTTGCGATCGCGACCATCGACGAGCCCCCCGGGGGTTCGCACAGATCACGGCACGGTGCCTTGTCATGGAGCTGGGCCACGTGGACCGACCGAGCTGGTGGCCTCAGGTAGATCAGGACGCCGCGGCGCGCCTTTGCAAGTTCGGTCATGGCGGCGTCGAGCCGGGCGGCGCAGCTACAGTGACGGGAGCCGAACACGTCACCGAGGACGCACTCGACGTGGACGTGGACCGGGACCTGGGCGCCGGCCGGGTCGCCGGTCACCAGGGCCAGGTGCTCGCCCTGATCGAGAAGGCTGCGGTAGCCGAAGGCGCGCCAGTCGCCGACGCGTGCCGGCAACCCAGTGACCACGACCCGCTCGACCTGATCCTCGGTGCGGCGTCGGTAGGCGATCAGCTCTTCGATACTGATCATCGCCAGGCCGTGCTCAGCGGCGAAATCCACCAGCTCCGGGCGACGCGCCATGCGGTCGGGCCAGCGGGTGCTGACGATCTCACACAGCACCCCTACGGGAGTCAGACCGGCGAGCCGGGTCAGGTCGACCGCGGCCTCGGTGTGCCCGGCACGCTCGAGAACCCCACCGGGACGAGCGGCGAGCGGGACCACGTGCCCGGGACGCACGAAGTCGCCTGGGTGAGCCGATCCTGAGGCAAGCAGTCGCGCGGTCCGGGCGCGATCCCGCGCGGAGATGCCGGTGCCGACACCATCGGCGGCGTCGACAGTGACCCGGTAGGCCGTCCCGAAGGAGTCCTGGCCCACCGGATGGAGAGGGGGAAGATCCAATTCGTCGCAGCGTTGATGAGGGAGCGCGACGCAAACGAACCCGGAGGTGTGGCGCACCAGGAAGGCCATCGTCGACTGATTCACCGCCTCGGCAGCGACGATGAGATCACCCTCGTCCTCCCGGTCCTCGCCATCGACCACCACCACCGGTCGCCCGACAGCCAGCTCCGCCAGGGCCTGCTCGATCGTCTCCATCTCAGACCGCCATCAGTTGTCGGAACCGGCTGCCGTGGAACACCAACGGCGCCCGGTCGGGGCGGGCCCGCACACCGTGGATCTGGAGAAGGACAACGGAGTGGTCCCCGGCCGGGACCTCCATGTGCACCGAGCACTCCAGCCAGGCGACGGCACCGTGCACCAGCAGCCCCCCGCCCGGGGTCACTTCCCACGCCAGGTCGGCGAACCGATCCCGCTGCTTGGCTGCGAGCCGTACGGCCGCTGAGTCCTGGTCCTCCCCGAGCACACTCACCCCCAACCGGGGCAGCTCGCGCCACCGGGGCCAGGTCGTCGAGGTGTTCTGCACGCACAACGACACCAGCGCCGGCGTCATCGACACCGAGGTGAACGAGCTGGCCACAATGCCCACCGGTCCACCACCCGAGAGCGCACACACGGCGGTCACCCCGCTGGGGAAACAGCCGTACACACTGCGCAGCTGCAGGGGGTCACCGCTGACGGTGTCAAGATCGATCATGCAGGCCTCTCCTTCGAGGTCATCCGGCGCTCCGAGCGCCTCGTCGTGATCGCGACCACGAAGCTATCTACGTCAACGTAAACTGTCAACGCGCCCCGACCAAGTTCCTGAACTGCGACAATGCGTTGCAGACTCATCAAGTCTGAGCGTTGACCGTTTACATGGCTGTAGATAGTCTGCCGAGCACGATCGCTCGCAGAGGGGCAGTGACCGTGGCTGCACGGAGCCTGATCGGCGCACCACGAGAGCCCCTCCATCATCGACCCGGAGGAAGTTCGTGACGACGACCGAGAAGTCAACCGAGGCGCTCGTGGCCGAACTGGCCGAGACCGAGAAAGTGCACCGGCTGCTGTTCGACTACGCCTTCCACCTCGACATGAACCACCCCGACGAGATCGCGGAGCTGTTTACCGAAGACTGCTACGTCGCCTACGGGCCGGACTTCGGCGCCGAGGGCCGAGCCGCGTACCGAGAAACCTTGTCGGGGATCGGCAGCTTCTTCGCCGCCACCAGCCACCACGTCTCCAACATCGTGGTGGACTTCGGCCCCGACCTGGCCACTGCGACCGTGCGCTCGGTGCTCTACGCGTGGCACAAGTACACCAAGGACCGCCCGGACGGGCACTTCTTCGGCCAGTACCACGACGAGCTGGTCAAGGTCGATGGCCAGTGGCGCTTCGCCCGCCGCGAGCTGCGCGCGTCGGGAGTCGTCGACTTCCACGTCAAGAAGCAGATCCCGATCGGGCGGGCATGACCGAGTCGGACACGCTCCCCGACTACCGCAACATCCGGATAGACCACGCCGGCTCGCTGTCCTGGATCGTGCTCAACCGACCCGACAAGGCCAACGCCCTGTCCAACGACATGCTCGACGAGTTCAGCCACGCCCTTACCCGGCTCGCCACCACCGGCGGGCCGATCATCGGGATCCGCGGCGAGGGCAAGGGGTTCTGCGCCGGGTACGACATCGACCAGGTCGGCACGCCCAAGGCCGCGGACCCCGTCGCGGACCGGGAACGGTTGGCCCGCAACGTGGACCGCTACCTGGCCATCTGGGACCACCCCAAACCGGTGATCGCCGCGGTACACGGCTACTGCATCGCCGGCGCCACCCAGCTGTGCGTGTTCTGCGACATGACGATCGTCGCCGACGACGCCCGGATCGGCGAACCGGCGCTGCCCCTGGGTGGTGGCTACATCGCGCCGCTGTGGGCGCCGCTAGTCGGCCCGAAACGAGCCAAGGAGCTGGCCTTCCTGCCTGGCCACGCGATCGACGGCCGCACAGCGGTCGAGTGGGGCTGGGCCAACCACGCCGTCCCATCCGGGCAGGTGGTCTCGACCGTCGAGGCCATGGCAGCACAGATGGCCAAGATCCCGGCCGACGTGCTGCGCATCAAGAAGCTTTCGATCAACCGCACGATGGACGCCATGGGCGTACGCACCGCCGCCGCCCAGGTACCCGAGATGGACGCCCTGCTGCACCTGTCGCCCTCAGTGCTGCAGCTGCGGGAATGGATCGGCGAGGTCGGCCTCAAGTCGGCGATCGCCGAGTTCCGCACACCTACCGGAGGACACGAGTGAGCATCACGTTCACCAAGGACGGCCACGTCGCCCGCGTCACCCTCGACAACCCCAAGGCGCTCAACGCGATCTCCCCCGCGATGGACGACGCGCTGGCCGCGGCCTGGACCGAGATCGACAACGACCCGGAGATCTGGGTCGCGATCCTCGACGCCACACCAGGAAAGGCGTTCTGCTCCGGTGCTGACGTCTCCGGCGGCACCGACCGCAACCGGCGCATGGCACTCGGTGGCGGACTGACCGGCGTCGGCGGCCCGCAATATCACCTACGTACCCCGCTGATCGCCGCAGTGCACGGCTACGTCATCGGTGGCGGCTTCGAACTGGCCATGTGCGCCGACATCATCGTCGCCGCCGAAGACGCCCAGTTCTTCATCCCCGAGGTCAAGGCCGGCATCATCGGCGAGGCCGGGATCATCCACCGCGCGATCCGACAGCTTCCCCACCACATCGCCATGGGCATGATCCTCACCGGAGACCGGCTACCCGCGGCAGAGGCCGGACGTTACGGCCTCGTCAACGAGGTCGTGCCGGTCGACGAACTCCCCGCCGCCGCGGACCGTTGGGCAACCAAGATCATCAGCTGTGCGCCCCTCGCGGTGCAGGCCGCAAAGGACGCGGCGCTGCGCGGGCTCGGCATGCCGCTGGAGCAGGCACTGACCACACGGTACGAACCCATCGAGGCCTACGCCGGCACCAAGGACCAGCTCGAAGGCATCACGGCCTTCGCCGAGAAGCGCAAACCGGTCTGGACCGGCCGCTAGAAGCGGACCAAGATGGCCTGACGGGCAGGTCTGCGCCACCAGTCACGAGGAGCGGCGCAGGCCGTCGAAGAAGATGGCGGAGAAGGTGTCGACGGTCTGCTGTGCGGTGTACTTCCGGTCCCCCGGTTTGAACCATCGATGAGTCCAGTTCACCATCCCGAACAATGTCCGCACTACCAGCGGCACCGACAGATCCGACCGGAACTCGCCCGCCCGCATTCCCGAGGTGATGATGTCAGCGACGATCTGTTCGAATCGGCGGGTCTTGCGGACCATGTCTTTAGCCCAGGGAGTGGATTGGAAAGCCACCTTCCCCATGTCTTCCTGAATGTAGACATACACGTAGGGGTAATTCGCCTCGTAGGAGGTGACCTGCAGATGGATCAGCTGATGGAGCTTCTCGTGAGCGGTGATGTCCAAGCCAGCGATGCGGGTTGCCTCGGCGAGGTTCTCGTCCAGGACCTTCTTGGCTGTGGCCTGGAAGACCTCCTGGAAGATCTCGTCCTTGCTGGCGAAGTAGTAGTAGATGGCTGCACGGTCGGTGCCGAAGCGGGCGGCGATGTCGTTCAGAGTGGCCGCCTCGAAACCCTTCTCCTTGAAGACGTCGCCAGCGATCTGCAGCAGCTCGCTGCGCTTCGCATGGTACGCGGCCCCGCCCTCGACCCGGGCGCTTCGTCGTCGCTTCGACAACCCGCTTCCTCCGGCAGACTCAGGAGGGCGCCGAGCGGGAGTTCCCATGAACGAACCCTACCACCGGGATTGACTGAAATAGCCTCGCCCCGCCCCCCAGCCGGGGACGCTATTACGTCGACTCCACGGCATTCCCATTTTCGCGAGATGTATGACCGCAGGAGGAACGCATGAGTGCTACAGGCGCACGGGCGGCACGCTGGGTGGAGGTCTCACCGATCGGTGACCTGCTCGTCCGCTCCGCGGCCGAGCATCCTGACCGGACGGCGCTGGTGTTGCCCCACCTGAGGGTCAGCTACGCCGAGCTGCTGTCCGGAGCCCGGCACGTCGCCCGTGGACTCCTCGCAGCGGGGGTCCGGCCTGGCGAGCACGTCGCCCTGCTCGCCCCGAACGGCCTCGAGTACGTCGAGGCGTTCTTCGGGGTGAGCCTTCTGGGCGCCGTCGTGGTGCCGCTCAACGCCCGTCACCGCGCCGAAGAACTCGGCCACGTGATCGACAACGGCGACGTCGTGGCCCTGCTGACCACGGACGTGGACGGTCAGTACAGCGACCTGGCCGGTGCCCTGCGCGCCGGCCTCCCGTCGCTGGCACACGCCCCAGACCCCACCCAGCTGAAGCTGCCCGAGGCGCCCCGGCTCCGCGCGGCGATACTGCTGGCAGGCGAATCCAGCCCTGGGTTTCTGCCGCGATCGCGTTTCGACGAACTCGCGGAGCGCATCGATCCCGCCCAGATCGAGGCGCTCCGGGCGCGAGTGCGGCTGCGCGACACCGGCGCCATCATGTACACCTCCGGAACGACCGCCAATCCCAAGGGCTGCGTCCTGACTCACGAAGCCATGACCCGGGGACCGGTCGAACGAGCTCGCTTTCGCCTCGGAACCGGTGAACACGACATCACCTGGTCACCCGGCCCCCTTTTCCACATCGGCACGCTCGCCCCCTTCCTGGGCGTGATCGGCACAGCCGGGACGTTCGTGACCGATGTGCACTTCGACCCCGCCCGAGCGCTCGACCTGCTCACGGGCGAGCGCGTGACCGTCGCGTTCCCATGGTTCCCCGCGCTCATACAACCGCTGCTCGACCACCCCGACTTCGACGCCACCGCGCTGTCAGCTATACGCTCGCTTCTCCTCATCGGGCCCAGCGTGCTGCTCGAGCGCGTACAGGCCCTGCTGCCTCAGTGCGAACTGGTCGCGGCCTGTGGAATGACCGAGACAGCAGGCATCTATGCGATCAGCGACCCCGACGACGACGTCGACCTACGTGCCCGTGCACAGGGCAAAGCGTGCCCGGGCATGGAGATCCGCATCGTCGACGTCGACACCGGCGCCGATGTCGGCCCCGGTGTGATCGGTGAGATCCTCGTCCGCGGTTACTCGATCATGGAGGGCTACTACCGGGACTCCGCCAAAACCGCAGGTACCCTCGACGCCGACGGCTGGTTGCACACCGGAGACCTCTACAGCTTCACCCCCGAGGGGCAGGTCGCGTTCCACGGGCGACTCAAGGACATGCTCAAGGTCGGCGGTGAGAACGTCGCCGCAGTAGAGATCGAATCCTTCCTCGCCCGGCACCCCGCGGTGGAATGGGTCGAGGTCGTCGGCCGACCCGACCCTCGGCTGGACGAGGTGCCCGTAGCCTTCGTCGAGCTCAAGGACGGTCAGCTGGCCACCGAGACCGAGCTGATGGAGTTCTGCACCGACCGCATCGCCCGCTACAAGGTTCCGCGAGCGGTGCACTTCATTACCGCCGACGAGTGGCCGCGATCCGCCACCAAGATCAACAAGAACGAGCTGCGTGCCCGAGTCGCCGATCTACAGTCCCAGCTCACTGAGGCCGGGAGCAACAAGTGAACCGACAGATTGCGGACCGACCCCACGACGCGACCGAGCTCACCGACATCCGAGCCGTCGCGGAAGAGCTCCTGACAGCTGTGCCGGACGGGGCGCCACTCGGGTCCGAGGCCATGGCACTGATCACACTGGGCGTGCACGCCTCGGTGAGCACCCTGGACCCGGCCGGGACCGAGGACGCGATCCGCACCGCCCTCGACGCCGGTGTCACCCCCGCCCAGATCCACGAGACGCTGGTCGTGGTGTCCGGTCTCGGTGTGCATACCCTGATGGTCGGCTCCCGGCAGCTGTCGGCGGTATTGCGCGAACGGGGAGCCCCGGAAGCTCCGCCGGATGAGGCCCGCGCTGCACTAAGAGCCCGCCTTCCAGGCGACAGCCCCTTCTGGCGCGAGTTCGAACGCGAAGTCCCCGGGTTCCTCGACGCTCTGCTCGAGCACTCACCCGAGGCCTACGAAGCGTTCTTCGCCTACTGCGCCGTCCCCTGGCGAACCAGCGCTGTATCCGCTCAGGTCAAGGAACTCGTAGCCATGGCCTGCGACGCCACGCCGACGCACCGATTCCTCCCCGGGATGCGCCTGCACCTGGCCAACGCCGTCCGGCTCGGAGCAGGACGAGGAGCGATCAGAACGACGCTGAAAGTCGCCGGACACGCACCATTCCACCCGGGCGTACGGTCCTGAGCCCAGCACCACATGACTGAAGTGACACCCGTTAGCCGGACACCTCGTTCTGTGTCGTGAGCTGCTGCTCGTAGGTCGCGGGGCTGAGGTTGCCCAGCCGGGAGTGACGGCGCAACGGGTTGTAGAAC
>NZ_JBFAON010000040.1:0-39341 GCF_040659795.1 Pseudonocardia sp. NPDC049635 | reverse complement strand
GGTGGACCGGAGCCGCCGCCGGTGGACCGGAGCCGCCGCCGGTGGACCGGAGCCGCCGCCGGTGGACCGGAGCCGCCGCCGGTGGACCGGAGCCGTCACCGGTGGACCGGAGCCGCCGCCGGTGAGCCGGTGCCGCCGGTGGGCCGATGCCGTCGCCGGTGGGCCGGTGCCGCGCTGCGCGGCCGAGGGCCGACGATCAGCCGACCCGCCGGCGCCGAGCCGTCCGGGCGAGCCGCCGGCGCCGGCCGATCAGCCGTGACGGCGGCGCAGCAGCCTGCGCAGCGGGTTCGACGGCCGGTCGTCGAACCCGTCGAGCCGGAACGAGCCACAGGCCCGTGAGCCGCAGGCGCCGCAGTCGGTGCCGGGCCGGTAGTGCTCGTGCATCTCCTCCGGATGCCCGCAGGCGCAGAGCCGCACTCCGGCGTCGTCCACCGGACGCGGCGGCACGCCCGGCCCGGTGGGCCCGCGCTGCGCCGGGATCTGCGGCGGAGCCGTCGGCTCGACCGCCGGCAGGCCGGTCGGTGGTGTGAGAACCGCTGCCGAGGGGGTCGTGGAGTGCGACGTCGAGCGGCGTCCGTTCGGCCGCGAGCCGGCTGTACCCTCTGCGCCGTCGTGCGGGTGCGCCATGGTGACCTCCTCCTTCGTACGGACGGCGACCCGGGCGTCGTCGCTCGGCGGACACCGTCGGGGTCCAGTATGGGATCACAACGGGCTTCCGGGGAACGACTCTCTGCTCCGAAGTAGCCCTCGGTGTCCTGACCTGCAGGTCGAGCGGGCCGAACGCCCCGATCAGGTGACGGCCGGAAGGGTGAGCACGGCGAGGCAGCCCCGCGGGTCGTGCGCCGTGCGGAGCACCAGCTCACCGCCGTACTCCTGGGCCAGCTGGGCGCTGATGTGCAGCCCGAGGCCGGAACCACCGGCCTGCTCGTCGTGCACGCCGCGGGTGATCACCAGCTCGTCCTGCCCGCCCGGGAGACCGGGTCCCTCGTCGCGGACCTCGACCGTCACGAATCCCGGCTCGTCCGCGCAGCGCCCCCGGACCTCGACCGGTGCGCCGCGCGCGTGCCGCTCGCAGTTGGCGAGCAGGTTGGTGACGACCTGGCGGGTGACGGTGTCCGGTGCCGCGACCACCGGGAGATCCTCCTCCACGGCGAGCCTGATCGGCTGCTCGGCCCGCAGGCTCACGAGCTGGCGCAGCACGACGTCCACCCGGTGCGAGTCCGGCGCCTGCGCCGGTCCCGGCTCGCCCGACGGGCTGAACGCGGGGCCCAGATCGAGCAGCTCGGCGCCCCGTTCGTCGGCCACCGGGGCGGCGGGGGGCTCCTCGACGTGCGCGGTCACCGGGTTCTCCAGCATCTCGCGCAACCTGCCGAGTTCGGCCAGGACGGCGTCACGGAGCTGACCGGTCCGTTCGTCGTCGCTGCCGTGCGCGAGCAGGTAGGCGGCACCGGCGAGACCGGCGAGACCGTTGCGCAGTTCGTGGTCGCGTTCCGCGGCCTGTCCGGCGGCCCGTTCCAGCAGCAGCGTGGCATCACCGAGGGTCTCCTGCAGCCGGTCGTAGTCGTCCTGCAACCGGCTGACCGCGCGCAGCGCCATCGTCAGCAGCGCGGAGAGCACCACGGCCATGCCGAGGATCCGCAGCGACGGGTACGCCAGGCCGGTCGCCGGCTCGGACGGGACGACGGTGCGGTAGAGCTGGGACACCGCGATCACCAGCAGCCCGAGGCCGAGGCGGGCCCGGACCCGGCTCTGCCTGCGGTAACCGTCGAGCAGGAACAGCACCGCGACCGTCGCCCAACCGGCCTGCGCGACGAGCGAGGTCAGCGGGCTGCCGGCGAGCAGCGTGGTGAACCGGCTCTCCTCCTGCAGCGCGACCGTTGCGCCGACGGCGAAGGCGAGCGCGACCAGCACCCAGCCGCCCCAGGCGCCGAGCCGGGCGGGCGGGCGCAGGGCCGCGATCAGGATGCAGAGCCCCACGATCAGCATCGACAGCACCGCGAGGCGGGCGACACCGTCCGGCTCGCTCTGCACCACCAGGGCCGACATCGGCAGCAGCACGACGCCGTAGAGCAGCAGCGCGGCCCCGAACCAGGACGGCCGCGGATCACCGGTGAGCCGCCCGGTCACCAGGGCGACGATCGCTGCGGCCGACCCGAACGCCGCGGCGACCAGCGTGAGCACGGCCGTCGCGGTCGCGACGTTGATCCAGCCCTCGACCACCCGGGGCCGGGTGATCGCGACGACGACGACACACAGCGTGACCACGACGAGGAGATCAGCGAGGTGCCCCGCGATGAACCGCGCGCGGCGGTGCCGCCCGAGGACGCCGCTGAAGCTGCCGGCCGCCACGTTACGCTCCGTATTCGTCAGATTGATGAGTGGTCAATCTTATGGCGGCGTCGACACAAGGCGAGAGGGAGTCACCCTTGCGGACGTACGGGCTTGTCGCTCCAGCGCGTACGGGCCATCACGTTCGGTCCAGATTAGGACCTTTCGCCCCAACAGGATAGGCCCATTCAGGGTACTCGCAGGTCAGATTCCTGCTGCCTTCCGATAAAGCGCTACGGCCTCCAGCTGGGAGCCGACCTCGAGCTTGGTGAGGACCGCCCGGATCTGGGTCCGGACCGTCGCGAGCGAGACCACGAAGTGGTCGGCCACCGCCTGCGCACGCTTTCCGCCCGCCAGCAGGGCAAGCACCTCGCGCTCGCGCTGCGTGAGCTTGTCGAGCTTGCCGTGGAGTTCGCGACGCTCGCTCTCCCGGTCCCGGTGCAGCTTGATGAGCTGCTCGCGACGCCCCGGCGGCATCACGGAGCGTCCCGCCCGGGCCTCCCGGATCGCAGTGAGCAACGCGGGGAAGGGGGCGTTCTTGGGTACGAACACGAAACCGCCGGCATCCAGCGCCGCCCCCACCCGGCCGGCGTCGGAGCTGCCCGACAGCACGACCACGCGCCAACCGGCCTCGACGAGCGGACGGACCAGCCGCACACCGTCGATGCGGTTCCCGTCGGCGTCCCGGCCGAGGTCCAGGTCCAGGACGATCAGTCCGGGCGGCCCGCTGCGGGCCCGCTCGAGCACGGCGGCCGCCGACCGCACCGGATGGAAGACGGCGTCCTCACCCTCGACACGCAGGTTGAGCGCGAGCGCCGAGCCGACCAGTTCGTGGTCGTCGACGATCAGGATCGGGCTCCCGGCGGTCATCCCGTGACCGCCTCCCCAGGGCGCGACATAAAGACACCTTAGAACCGTTCGGTCCGCCGTGGTGTCGTCCGCATACCGGACACGCGGCTGGTTCGCCCGTCCCGCCGAGCGACCGCGCGGCCGTCCGCGATGGAGGGCGCCGGTCAGTGCCGGGTGCCGGCCTGATCGGCGAGCATCCGCAGACCGGACAGAAGTCCGTTGAACAGGTCACCCTCCTTGAAGGAGGCCACCATGCTCATCAGCGCGAGCTTGGCGCCGCGATCGGGGAGACGCACCTTCGCCTCGGCCCCGGTCACGATCTCCAGCACCCGCTGCGCGGGGCTGACCGCGACCAGGACGGCGTCGTTGTAGCCCTCGATCCGGCTGTGCAGGTCGATCGCCGTGCGGCGCGGATCGTCACCGAGATCGCCCAGGTAGAGCGCGAACCGCAGGCCCGTCTCCCGGCTGGTCAGGGTCAGCGCGTCGTCCAGACGGGCGAGCTGGACCGGGGTGAACGGCTGCTCGGACGGGTCCGGCTCGTGGAACTCGCGGGCCACCGAGAGGCGACCGGAGTTCGTGACGACCGCGCCCTCGGGCAGCTCGTCCTCATTGCCCTGGAACACGGCGACGCCGCTACCACTTCCCACCGGTACCTCCTCGCGCGTCGCTGCCGTCCGCCGGGGCGTGCGCCGTCTCGTGCGCGGCACCGGCCGGGTTGGCGATCCAGAACAGGGGCTCGTACGGCCACGGGTCCCCCGCGGTGTCGCGGGAGCGGCCGCTCCGGCTGCGTACTGCGATCCATCCCCAGACCGCGAAGTACAGAACCACCGGCACGACCACGTAGACCAGGAGTGTCTCGACGACGGTCACGGGGGCAGAACCTAGCCGATCGCGCCGCCCGGCACCTGCCCAGGTGTCCGATCCGACAGGCGCCCGGAGCGGATTGCACGGAGCAAGGCGTCGTGATCGGCTTCGGTCTGGTCGGCGTAGACGCGAGCGAAGGCGCACAACGCGTCCGCGACCCGGCCGCCGCCGCCCAGGTATCCGGCGATCATCGACGCACCGGACGTGCGGGCGTGCCCCTTGGCCAGCAGCTGACCGCACACCGCGGCGTAGTCGGCGAGCGCGGGCCCGTCCAGCCGGTCCGGGACGATCGCGCCCTTCATGTCGCGGAACTGACGCACGTAGAACTGCTGGACGCCGTGGGTCCGGCTGGGGATGGTCGTCCAGCCGAGCAGCGGATCGGACACCGTCTGCAGCGCCTGCTGGTACTCGACGACGCGCTGGCCCTGGTGGGCGTGCCACGCCTCGGTACCGTGCACGTAGGGTGCGACCACCGACCGCCTGGCCTGCTTGAGCTGCAGGAACAGCACGTCGTCCGGGCTGGACCCCTCACACAGCACCAGATAGGCGCGCAGGCCGACCGACCCGACGCCGACGACCTTGTGGGCCACGTCGACGGCGTGGTAGCCGCCCAGGATCCGGGCCCAGTGCGGCGGCAGGGTCTCCAGGTAGCCGTCGAGCGCGGCCATGATCCGCTCGGTGTGCTCGTCGTCGGGGTGGGTGATCAGCGGCGGCTCGGTGACGATCCGGCGCTCCCCGCCGCTCTCCGCCGAGCCGGTGACGAACCGGGGCAGCGCCCGGTCGCTGGTCCGGGTACGGGCGCGTTCGGCAGCCTTGTCGATGGCCCGCCGGGTCTTCGCGTGGCCGGTGTCGGAGCGCAGCGTGTCCACGTCCATGACGTCGAACGAGCGGCCCAGCAGCGGCTGTTCGGCCAGTTGCTTCAGGTGCTCGGCGTAGGAGCGTACGCAGCGGCGGACGGCCTCCTCGCACTGCTGCTCGGACGCCCCGGAGTCGCGCCCCGCCGTCCAGGTGGACGCGACCAGCCGGCGCAGGTCCCACTCCCAGGCACCGGGATGGGCCTCGTCGAAGTCGTTGAGGTCGAAGACCAGCTCCCGCTCCGGGGAGGCGTAGAAACCGAAGTTGCCCAGGTGGGCGTCACCGCAGATGACCGGGCGGATGCCGGTGGCGGGCAGCACCGCGAAGTCGGCGGCGTGCAGCGCTGCCGCGCCGCGCAGGAACGCGTGCGGGGACGCGCTCATCCGCTGGATCCGCAGCGGGACGAGCTCGGTCACCCGGCCGGCGTTCGTCGCCTCCACCAGGTCGATCGGATCGACCCGGCGCAGCGCCGACGCCCAGGACGCCAGCGTGGACCGCGGCGCGGTCCTGCGCAGGCTGCGGCCGATCCGGTAGCGCTCGGCGCGCGGCGTGGACCGGCGGCGCAGCGAGCCGTAGGACTCCCGGTCGGAGCCGGTGAGCACCGGATGCGAGGTCATGCCCGCGTTCCTAGTGCAGTCCGGTCGCCGTCGCACGGGACACCGCCGGGCGGAAGGTGAGCAGCACCGCGGCGCCCAGCGCGAACAGCACCGCGCAGGCGAGGTAGAGCGCGTTCGGTGTCCATCCGGCGTCGAGCAGCGCACCGGCCGCCGTCGGTGCGACCACGGCCCCGATCCGGCCGATCCCGATGGCCGCACCGACACCGGTGGCCCGGATGCCGTCGTCGTAGGCGGTCGCGGTCAGCGCGTACATGCCGCCGACGCAGCCGTTGACCACGACCCCGATCACGATGCCGACCGTGAACGCCACCGCCAGCCAGCTCAGTGCGGGCAGGAACACCGCGAGCAGCACGCCGGTCAGCAGCATGTACCCGGTGAGGACCGAGCGCAGCGCCCAGCGCGCGGCCAGCAGGCCCAGCAGCAGGGTGCCGAAGATCCCGCCCAGGTTGAGCAGGGTGGCACCGGTGAGCCCCTGCGACTCGGACAACCCGGCCTCGACCAGCAGCGTCGGCGTCCAGCTGGTGACGACGTAGAAACCGGCCATGACCAGGAAGAACAGCGCCCACAGGCGCAGCGTCGTCGGCCGCACGCCCGGCACCAGCAGAGCACGGTAGCCACGGGCCGCGGCCGCACCGGTGACCGGCGGGGGCAGCTCCGACAGCGCCGGCGTCCGCAGCTTGGCCAGCAGCGCGTTGACCCGGCCGAGCGCCCCGGACGGGCGGCGGGTGAGCAGGAACTGCATCGACTCGGGCAGCCCGAACAGCACGACCGGCACGGCGACGAGGGTGGCGATGCCGCCGGTCAGGAAGACCGCCCGCCAGCCGAAAGCGTCGATCATGGTGACGGCGAGCAGGCCGCCGAGCGTCCCGCCGCCCGCGTAGCCGATGCCGACCAGACCGACCGCGAGCGGCCGCCAGCGGCGCGCGGCGTACTCGGTGGCGATCGTGGTGCTGCAGGCGACCACCCCGCCGACGCCGAACCCGGTCAGCACCCGCAGCGCCCCCAGCGCCCACGCCGACGGTGCGATCGAGGACAGCAGCATCCCGCCGCCGGCGATCAGCAGCCCGACCAGGATCACCGGTCGTCGACCGACCCGGTCGGCGACCGGGGCGAGCGCGAGCGAGCCGGCCGCCATCCCGACCAGTCCGGCGGAGAGCAACAGCCCCAGCTCGGTGCCGCTGAGCCCCCACTCCTGGGCGACGGTCCGGCCGGTGAACGCCATGACCAGGACGTCGAAGCCGTCCAGCACGTTCAGGAACACGCAGATCGCGATCGCCCGCCACTGGAAGGGGCGCATCGGGGCGTCGTCGATGACAGCACGCAGTTCGGTACCCACGCGTCGGCCTCTCGTTCCGGTGCGGCGCCGAGTCCCGTCCTCGTGCCGCTGCGCGATCAGTCGATCACGCAGCGGCATTGCACGTCACCCTCGCGTGGCCGATCGGTGGTGGTTCGAACCGACGCCGGAACGCAGCAGCGCCAGCAGCCGGCTGCCGGCCTCCGGGTCGTCGTCGGTGACCCGCGAGATCCCGTTCACGAGCGTGAGCAGGTCGTCGACGCCGGCCTCCGGGTGCACGGCTCCGGCTGCGGTGGCACGCGCCCACAGCGGTTCGAGGGCGTCGTGCAGCCGGCTGCTCTGGCAGAGCGGACGCTGCGGCCCGGGCGGTTCCGCGAGCAGGACTCCGACCACACCGCGGGTCGTCGAGGCGTAGCGGACGAGCTCGTCGAGCCAGGTCCACAGGGCCGCCTCGGCGTCGTCCTCGGCGGCGAGCTCGTCCGCGCGCACGCAGAGCCGTTCCACGCCGTCGGTGCACACCGCCTCGAGCAGGTCCCGGCGGGAGGGGAAGTGCCGGTGCAGGGTCGCCGAACCGACGCCCGCGCTGCGGGCGATCTCCTCCAGCGGGGCCGCCGCCCCGTCCCGGCCGAACACCTCGGCGGCGGCGGCGAGCAGACGCTCCCGGTTCCGCCTGCGGTCGGCGCGACCAGCGGTCGGGGGCATCGGCAACTCCTCGTTCGACAAACGGTGGGGCTCTCCGTATCGTAGCCGACACGAACCGGAGAGCTTCTCCGTTTCGGCGACGAGAGGACGACGATGAACGACGCGGTACTCGTGACGGGTGCGACCGGACAGCAGGGCGGTGCGGTGGCCCGGGCACTGCGGGCAGCCGGGCGACCGGTCCGCGCCCTGGTCCGCGACCCGGGCACCGATCCGGCCCGCGGGCTCGCCGACGCCGGGATCGAGCTCGTACAGGGCGATCTCGACGACCCGGCGTCGGTGGTCGCGGCGGCCCGCGGGGCCCGGGCGGTGTTCTCGGTGCAGATGCCCGACCTCGCGGACCTGCTCGGCGACGCTGAGCTGCGGCACGCCCGTGCGATCGCGGACGCGGTGCGCGCGGCCGGGATCGAACAGGTCGTGCACACCTCGGTGAGCGGAGCCGGGGAGCACGGGCTCGCCGGTGCCGTCGACCCGGAGGTCTGGGGCACGGCACTCGTGCACTACTGGCGGACCAAGCTCGGGGCCGAGCGGCTGCTCACCGGCAGCGGCGCGACCCGGGTCACCGTGCTGCGCCCCGCGGGCTTCATGGAGAACTTCCTGCCGCCCTCGATGTACACCCCCGGCGGCGACCCGGAACGGATGGTGCTGGCCGCTGACGCCGACGTCGAGCAGCCGTTCGTCGCGGTGGCCGACATCGGAGCCGCGGCGGCCGCAGCCTTCGCCGACCCGGACCGGTTCGACGGCGTCGTGCTGGAGCTGGCCGGCGAGCGGATGAGTTTCCGTGCGGCGGCGGCCGCCCTGTCCGACGCCTGGGGTCTCGCGATCACGGTCTCCGACGATCCGGACGCCGCACGCGGCGCGGGACTGCCCGACATGTTCCTCCGGGCGCAGCAGTTCACGGCCGAGCACCCGTCCCCGGCCGATCCGCAGACGGTCCGGGCCCTGGGCCTGCCCGCCACCGGGTTCACCGAGTGGGCGATCGCCCGGCGTCAGACGTTGCGCCTGCCCAGCGCCCGGTAGGTCCAGCCCGCGGCCTCCCACGCCTCCCGGTCGAGCGCGTTGCGGCCGTCGAGCACCCGGCGGGTCCGCACCACGGTGCCGAACGCAGCCGGGTCCAGCTCCTTGTACTGCCGCCACTCGGTGAGCAGCAGCACCGCGTCGGCACCCTCGGCGGCCTCCTCGGGGGTGTCGACGCAGTCGAGCTGCGACCACTGCCTGCGCACGTTCGGCAGCGCCCGCGGATCGGTGACCCGCACGCTCGCGCCCTGCAGCTGCAGCTGGGCGGCGACGTTGAGGGCCGGGGAGTCGCGTATGTCGTCGGAGTCCGGCTTGAAGGCGGCACCCAGGACGGCGATCCGCTTGCCGAGCAGCGAGTCGTCGCACACCTGGCGGGCCAGCTCCACCATCCGGATCCGGCGCCGCATGTTGATGTTGTCGACCTCGCGCAGGAAGGTCAGTGCCTGGTCGGCGCCCAGCTCGCCGGCCCGGGCCATGAACGCGCGGATGTCCTTGGGCAGGCAGCCGCCGCCGAACCCGAGACCGGCGTTGAGGAACTTGCGGCCGATCCGGTCGTCGTGCCCGATCGCGTCGGCGAGCTGCTTGACGTCGGCGCCGGTGGCCTCGCACAGCTCGGCCATCGCGTTGATGAAGGAGATCTTGGTGGCCAGGAAGGAGTTGGCGGCGGTCTTCACCATCTCGGCGGTCGCGTAGTCGGTGACGACCTTCGGCGTGTCGTCGGCGACGATCCGCGCGTACACCCGGTCCAGCAGTGCCTCCGCGTCGACCGGTCCCCCGTCCGGCACCCCGTAGACGAGGCGGTCGGGGTGCAGCGTGTCCTGGACCGCGAAACCCTCGCGCAGGAACTCCGGGTTCCAGGCCAGCGCCGCGTCCGGCACCCGGTCGGCGACCAGCTCGGCCAGCCGGGCGGCCGTCCCGACCGGGACGGTGGACTTGCCGACCACCAGCTCGCCCGGGCCGAGCACGTCGAGCAGCGACGCCGTCGCCGCCTCCACATAGGTCAGGTCCGCCGCGTACTCGCCGCGACGCTGCGGGGTGCCGACGCACACGAAGTGCACGGCCGCCCCGGCGGCCGCCTTGATGTCCGACGAGAAGCTCAGCCGGCCCGAGGCCAGCGAGCGCTGCAGCAGCTCCTCGAAACCGGGCTCGAAGAACGGGGCCCGGCCCGCGGCCAGCGTCTCGACCTTCTCGACGTCGACCTCGACCCCGACGACCTCGTGCCCCAGCTCGGCCATGGAGGCGGCGTGCACCGCACCCAGGTAGCCGCAGCCGATGACCGAGATCTTCAGCGCCTCCCCCGGTGGACCCGGTGATCCGGCAAGCTCGTCGCTCCGCGCCATGGCCGGAGACTAGCCATCGACCCGGAGCTGCCGATACCGGACATCGCAGAGGTCGCGGGAGGGCAACAGCCCGGTGTCCAACGCGTGTCGCAGGGTGGGGGCGCCGCGGTCCTTCGCCGAGAGCACCGGGGGGACGCCGTCCGCCCAGGGCAGCCCCAGCTCGGGGTCCAGGGGGTCGATGCCGTGCTCGGCCTCCGGTGCGTACGGGGTGGAGCACAGGTATCCGACCGTCGCCCGGTCGGTCAGCGCCTGGAACGCGTGCCCCAGCCCTTCGGCCAGGTACACCGCCCGCAGCGACCGCGCGTCGAGCTCGACGACCTCGAACCGGCCGAAGGTCGGCGATCCCACCCGCAGGTCGACGACGACGTCGCGGACGGCGCCCTCGGCGACGTAGACGTACTTGGCCTGACCCGGCGGCACGTCGGCGAAGTGCACACCACGGATCACCCCACGGAGGCTCACCGACTGGTTCGCCTGGGCCACGGTGAGGTCGAACCCGAGCGCCTCCCGGAACGCCGGGCCCTGGAACGGCGCGGTGAACGATCCGCGCTCGTCCGGGAACGTCGTCGGCTCGAACAGCCACGCTCCGTCGACGGAGAGTTCGGTGGCCTTCACCTGCGCAGCGCCTCCCACCAGTCGCGGTTGTCCCGGTACCAGGCCACGGTCGCGGCCAGCCCCTCGTCGAAGGGCACCCGCGGCGCGTACCCCAGCTCGTCGCGGATCTTCGACCAGTCCACCGAGTAGCGGCGGTCGTGACCCTTGCGGTCCGGGACCCGCTCGATCATGTCCTCGCCCGCGCCCACCTCGGCCAGCAGCCGATGGGTCAGCTCCCGGTTGGTCAGCTCGGTGCCACCGCCGATGTTGTAGACCTCGCCGGCCCGGCCCTTCGCCGCGGCCAGTGCGATGCCGTGGCAGTGGTCGTCGACGTGCAGCCAGTCCCGCACGTTGGCACCATCGCCGTAGAGCGGGACCGGCCGCCCGTCGAGCAGGTTCGTGACGAACAGCGGGATGACCTTCTCCGGGAACTGGTACGGACCGTAGTTGTTCGAGCAGCGGGTCACCACGACGTCCAGGCCGTGCGTGCGGTGGTACGCCCGCGCCAGCAGGTCGCTGCCCGCCTTGGCGGCCGCGTACGGCGAGTTCGGCTCCAGCGGATCGGTCTCCGGCCACGAGCCGTCCTCGATCGAGCCGTACACCTCGTCCGTCGAGACGTGCACGAACCGGCCCACGCCCAGATCGAGCGCGGCCTGCAGCAGCACCTGGGTGCCGACGACGTTGGTGGTCACGAAGCCCGCCGCCCCGCTGATCGAACGGTCCACGTGCGTCTCGGCGGCCAGGTGCAGCACCAGGTCGGCCCCGGTGAGGACGTCGCGGACCCGGCCGGGATCGCGGATGTCGGCGTGCTCGACCCGCAGCCGCGGGGAGTCGCGCACGGGGGCGAGGTTCTCGATCCGGCCGGCGTAGGTGAAGGCGTCGAGCACGACGACCTCGGCCCCGTCCAGCGACGGGTGCCGGTCGGCGAGCACCGTGCGCACGAGGTGCGATCCGATGAACCCTGCACCCCCGGTCACCACGATCCGCATTCGCCCTCCCCGTCGCCGGTGTCCGCAGGCCAGCGTGTCAGAGTCGCTCCGACGGACGGCACGGAGGGCGAGGGAGGTGACCGGTGTGCGTGCGTGCGTGCTGGGAGCGGACGGACAGCTCGGCCGGGCCCTGACCGCGGCGATGCCGGAGGCGCTCGCCCTCGGCCGCGACGGACTCGACATCGGCGACCCGGTGGCCGTCGGGGGCCACGACTTCACCGGTGTCGAGGTGGTGTTCAACGCGGCCGCGCACACCGCGGTCGACCGGGCCGAGACCGAGCCCGCCGCGGCGTGGCGGGTCAACGCCCTCGGCCCCGCGCACCTCGCGCAGGCCGCGCACCGGTACGGGTTCCTGCTGGTGCACCTCTCGACCGAGTACGTCTTCGACGGCACCGCCCCGGGTCCGATGCCCGAGCACACACCGCTCTCCCCGCTCGGCGTCTACGGAGCGTCCAAGGCCGCCGGCGAGCTCGCGGTGCGGGCGAGCGGCGCCGAGCACCTGATCGTCCGCACCAGCTGGGTGGTCGGGGACGGCGCGAACTTCGTGGCGACGATGACCCGGCTCGCCCGGGAGGGTGCCGCCCCGGCGGTCGTCGACGACCAGATCGGGCGGCCCACGTTCGCCGGCGACCTGGCCGCCGCGCTGGTGGATCTCGCCGGGCGGCAACGCGGCACCGTCCACGTCACCAACGACGGTGAGCCGGTCAGCTGGCACGGGCTCGCCCGCGAGGTGTTCGCCCGGCACGGCCGTGACCCGGACGACGTCCGCCCGGTGTCCACCGCGGACTACGCGGCGGGGCGGCAGCTGGCCCGCCGCCCGGCGAACTCGGTGCTCGACCTGAGCCTGCTCACCCGGGCCGGGGTCACGATGCCGTCGTGGCGCGACGCCCTCGACGCCCACCAGGGGGGCCGGTCGTGAAGGGGATCATCCTCGCCGGTGGCACCGGAAGCAGACTGTTCCCGCTCACCCGGGCCGTCTCCAAGCAGCTGCTGCCGGTCTACGACAAGCCGATGATCTACCACCCGCTGACCACGCTGATGCTGGCCGGGATCCGGGAGATCCTGCTGATCTCCACCCCGCACGACCTGCCCGGCTTCCAGCGGCTGCTCGGCGACGGCTCCGAGCTCGGCCTGGAGATCGGCTACGCCGAGCAGCCCAGCCCGAACGGGCTGGCCGAGGCGTTCGTGATCGGCGCCGAGCACGTTCGCGGCGGGCCGTCGGCGCTAGTGCTGGGGGACAACATCTTCCACGGGGCGTCGTTCGGCGGCCTGCTCCGCCGCCGGGTCGCCGACGTCGTGAGCGGGCGGACCGGCTGCGTGCTGTTCGGCTACCCGGTCCGCGACCCGCAGCGGTACGGCGTCGGCGAGGCCGACGCCGACGGCCGGCTCGTCTCCATCGAGGAAAAGCCGGTGAACCCCCGCTCCGACCGGGCGATCACCGGGCTCTACCTCTACGACTCCCAGGTCGCCGACATCGCCGCGTCGATCACCCCGTCCGCGCGCGGCGAGCTGGAGATCACCGACGTCAACCGGGTCTACCTGGAGCAGGGCCGCGCCGAGCTGCAGGATCTCGGCCGCGGTTTCGCCTGGCTCGACACCGGCACCCACGAGTCGCTGACCGACGCCGGCCAGTACGTCCGGGTGCTGGAGAACCGGCAGGGTGTGCGGATCGCCTGCGTCGAGGAGGTCGCGCTGCGGATGGGTTTCATCGACGCCGACGCCTGTCACGCCCTCGGCGCCCGCCAGGCCGGCTCCGGTTACGGTGAGTACGTGATGGGTGTCGCCGAGCAGTTCCGCAGCTGACGGGCCGGGGCGTGACCGAGGCGACGGCGCCGGTGCGGCACTTCCAGCACGCCCTGTTCCGGCTGGGGCAGTGGTTGCTCGGGCACCGTGGCGGGCCCGAGGGTGACATCGAGCCGGGGCTGCTCGTCGTCGGGAAGGACGCGGGGACCCGGCAGGTCCGGCTGTGGATCGGCACGCTGGTGCACGGTTGTGCCGCCGAGACGCTGACCGCGACGGTGCGGGTCACCGACGCCACCGGTGAGGCGCAGGTGCGCACCGAGCTGCTCCGCTTCGGCTTCGACTCCGAACGCGCCGTCACCGGCTGGCGGACGGGCACCCGGTTCTTCCACGGCCACGTCGTCGTCGACCACCCGCACCCGGACGCCTGGGGCACCGCGTCGGTGGAGCTCGACCCGGTCGCCGGGTTACGCGAGGAGCACCGCCGCGCGTCCTGCCGGGTGCGGACCCTGCCGCAGCGGATCGAGGTCGGCGGTTCGCTCACGGCACTGGTCGGATCCTGCTACGACGCCGACACCACGAACGCCCTCGACGGCGCGTTCCGCCGGCTGCGTGACGAGGTCGCCGAACCGGACCTGACGCTGCTGACCGGCGACCAGGTCTACGCCGACGCGCCGGCGAAGTTCTACGGGACGATGGCCCGCAGCACCCCACGGACGTACGGGCTGGTTCCTGCCCGACGACCACGAGTTCTGGAACAACTGGCCGCAGTCCTCGGTCACCGCCCGGCACTCCTACACCAACATCGCCCGCGCAGCCGTCGGCACCGTGCGCCGGTACCTGGCGGCGGCCCGGCGGCGTCCGGGGGACCCGGTGCCCGTACCGGCCGATCCCGGTCCGGCGCCGGACGACCCGCTCGTGCAGAGCTACCACCCACCGCACCCCGACGAGTGGGACGCCTGGGGCCGCGCCGCGTTCGATCTCTACGGTTCGTTCCAGACCCCCAGCGTGCGCGACCGCGACACCGGGCGGATCACCCGCGGAGAGTTCGACGACGACCCGGCCTCGGACCCGCACCGCCCGCCGCGGCACGACCCGGCGGGGCGGGTGCACCGGCCGTTGAACCAGGTGATGCAGCGCATCGACCTCGACGACGTGCAGATCGTGCTGCTCGACACCCGGACCCGGCGCACCCGGCGTACCGACGACCCGGGGCTGTCGGCGTTCGTCGACGCCGCGGCGCTGGAGCAGGTGCTCGCCGTCGCCGCCGAGGCACCCGTGCTGGTGCTGGTCACCCCCCAGCCGCTGCTGGTACCGCCGTACCGGACGCGGTCGCGCGACCGCCCGCTCGGCTCCCGGGTGGAGCGCGCGATCGACCTGCAGATCGCCGACTACCCCGACCAGTACGCCCGGCTCTGGGACGGCCTGGTCACCGCCCGCGACGGACGCCCGACGGTCACCGTCGGCGGCGACATCCACTCCAGCTACGTCGGGCACGCGCCGTCGCTGCCGCTGCTGGAACTGGTGTCCTCGCCGATGTCGCTGGTCGCCGGATCCACCCTGTTCGAGACGCTGTTCGCGGTCCCGGCGAGGCTGCTGCGGGCGATGTCGGGCGGGTCCGCGGTCCGTGACCCGTACGCGCCCGGCGCGCCACTGGCCCGGATCGGCGACCTGCGCAGTCGCGCGGTGACCCGGCCGGACCCGGACGGGCGCGATCTGGCCGTGTCGCTGGCCGGGCTCGGACGCGGGAACCCGGAGGGATTCGGCCTGCTGCGGATCGGGCGCACGGCCGAGCACGTGTACCGGGTGCACGCCTCGCTGCACGCCCGGGCACCGGGCGGCGGGTCCCGGGAGGTCACCGTGGAGCTGCGGACCGACCGGCGCGGACCGGACGCGATGGGCCCGCCGGAGGTCCTGGCGCGGCCGTAGAGCTCGTTCTCGCGGAGGAGGTGCGGCGGGCCCGATCCGATTACGGTCCTGTGGTCATGGGGGATCTACTGCTCAGCGAGGAACTGCTGCTCATCGGCCTGCACGACGAGACGGGGAAGTCCGACGGCTGGTTCGACCCGTCGGCCCTGCACGGCGCGCTGATCTGCGACCTGATCGAGAGCGGCGCCGTGACCGTCGACGAGAAGAAGCGGGTGCACCCGGGTGACCGCGCACCCGAGCACCCGGCGCTGCGGAAGGTCTACGACCTCGTCGCCGCCGAGAGCAAGCCGCGCCACGTCTGGCACTGGGTGAACACGCTGCCGTGGAAGCATCCCAAGCCGGCCGAGCTGGTCGCCGAGCGGCTGGTCGACGACGGGGTGCTCAGCCGCGAGGAGGGCAAGGTCCTCGGGCTGTTCCGCACCACCCGGCTGCCCGCGCTCGATCCGGCGCCGGAGCGCGCGCTGCGCGAGCGGCTGCGCGCCGTCCTGGTCACCGGGATCGAGCCGGACGCGCACGACGCGCTGCTGATCGCGCTGCTCCACTCGACCTCGCAGGTGAAGACCGCGCTGGCCGGGGCCGACCCGACCGAGCGGAAGATCGGGGTGAAGCGGGCGGCGGCGATCGCGAAGGACCTGAAGCACAACCCCGTCGTGAAGGCGCAGTACGACGCCGCGGTGGCGGCGGCGATGGCGGCCGTCACCGCCACCGTGGTCGCCACGACGTCGGGGGCGGGGTGAGCGGTGGCCGGTGACCCGAGGACACGCGGGTCACCGGCCGCGGGCGAAAAGAACCTCTGCGAACGTCCGGACGAGGATCTTGAAATCAAGCCAGAGCGACCAGTTCTCGATGTAGTAGTTGTCATAGCGTGCCCGGTCGGCGATGGAGGTGTCTCCGCGCAGGCCGTTCACCTGTGCCAACCCGGTCAGCCCGGCTCGCACCCGGTGCCGATAGGCGTAGCGGTCGAACTCGGCAGAGAACCGGGAAACGAAGTGAGGCCGCTCAGGTCGCGGTCCGACGAGACTCATGTCCCCACGGAGGATGTTGTACAGCTGCGGCAGTTCGTCCAGCGAGGTGCGGCGCAAGATGCGTCCGACGCGCCCGACCCGGTCATCCTGCGCGATCGACCACTGCGTGGCGGACTCCGACTCGTCGACGGGCCGCATGGACCGGAACTTCAAGCAGTCGAACTCCCGGCCCCCCTGGCCGACACGTCGCTGCCGGAAGATCACTCCCGGCCCACCCTCGATCCGCACGGCCAGGGCACAGAGAGCGAGCACCGGCAGCACCAGGACGATGAGGCCGCCCGCCACCACGATGTCGGCGAGGCGTTTGACCCAACGGGCCGGCCCACCGAAGGTCGGCGCCTTGATGCGCATGATCGGTATCGACCCGATGTGGTCAGGCAGAACGGCCTGCGTCTGGAAGTGGTGCAACCGAGGGACGACGAGCAGATCGCACCCAACACACTCCGGAGTGCGGACCGCCTCGACCAGCTCGGTCTCGGAGAGTTCGCCGTCGGCGACGATCAGCACCCGGGTTCCCTCGCGGTACACGACGCTCTCCAGCTCGGCGAGCGAGCCCAGCCGTGGCACCCAGCGTTCGGCCGGGCAGTCCGAACCGTCGTCGACGAAACCCACGACCTCCAGGCCATAGCGCCGGTCCCGGCCGAGCACACGGCAGAGGTCCGCGGCCACCGCTCCCCCGCCGATGACAACGGTCCGATGGCGTGTGTACCCCCGGATCCTGCTCCATCGGATGACCTGGGTGACCAGGACACGGCCGAGGATGACCAGCCCCGCCGCGACCGCCGCGTTCTCCAGGAATCCGAGGACAGCACCCGTCTCGGACCGGACAGCGGTCACCGTGGCCACCACTGCGGTGGAGAAGAGCAGCGTGCCCACCACTGAGGGGAGCTCGTCGAGCACACTGAGATGAAGGCGCGCGCGGTAGTGTGCCCGGCCGAACAACAGGTACAGCGACAGCAACGCCATTGCGATGATGGCGCCCGCCTGCTCCGGTGCCCACAGCAACGGGGAGAGCAGGAGAAGCCCGTCGACGGGTCCGACCACCATCCACGCGCGGATCCGACCGCCACGGGGCCTGCGCACATCCCCGGATTCCATCGTGGCCGATTCGTTACGTTCTGTTACATCCGCGGACGACTCCGGCTCCGGGAGCGAGAGGCCCACTCCGCGGAGGTGCTCGACAGCGCTCACGTTCGTGTCCTCCGAGTGCTCGAGCTGCAGCGACGATCGCAGTGATGCTCGCTCGAACACTGCCGGATGTTTCACCCGAATGACGTTCTCAGCCGAGCGATGCAGCCATAGAGCGGCAACTGGACCCCATCGTTACACCTGATCGGCGCAATCTCACCGGCCCAGGAGTAACGCTACGTAGAGCGATTTCGACCTTGCAACCGTGAGTGGATCGGCAGCCCCGACACCCGGACGGGACGTGCAGGAACCGGGCCGTCGCCTACAGAGCCACCGGCAGGCGAACTCCTCGGAGATCGTCGAACCATGAGAACGGGGGCGGCGGGCCTCGCCGTCGGTACGCCACCTCGTGGGCCGGTGACCGCGCCGGCGGGGCGCCGTCCGAACCGAACCCGAATGTCGGCGTTGCTGCCCCACATCGAGGCACCCACGAGTCCGTCCGCCCTACTCGTCGCCGGCATCGTGCTGTCGGTGTGCCTCCCCTGGCCCGGCTTCCAGGTGGGTGGGTCCACCTTCTCCGTGGCCGACCTCGCCTCGTTCGCCCTGGTCGGAATGATCGGGATCCAGTTGCTCGCTGGACGCCACACGCTGCCCCTCCCAGCGGCACTGGTGTTCGTAGCGGTGGCGTCCGGTGCCGTGGCCTCCACCCTGGTCGCCACCGATGTCACGGCCGCCCTTCCCGGCCTGGTCCGCTACCTGCAGCTTTTCGTGCTCGTCCCGGTCGCGGTGCTGCTGTCGCTCCGCGACCGAGGTGACATCGTCGTGGTACTGGCGGCCGTCCTCGGGGCAGGCACGCTCCAGGGCATCGTGGGGACCGTCCAGTACGTCACCGGCACCGGCGCATCCATCGGCGGTGAGACGGTCCGGGCGGTGGGGACGTTCGGCCCGCAAGAGATCATGGCCATGTCCACGATGGTCAGCTTCGCACTGTTGGTGGCACTGGCGGGTGCGGTAGCCCCGGGTACGCGCCGGATGCGAGCCACCCTGGTGGTGGCCGCGGTCGCACTGAGCGCCCCGCTCGCGTTCTCGTTCAGCCGCGGTAGCTGGCTGGCGACCGGGGTGGCAGCACTCGTGGTCCTGGCGTGGCTCGGTTGGAAGCGGCTCCTGCAGGTCACCGTGTTGCTCGTGGCGATCGCGACGGTCCTGGTCGGCGGTTTCGGGCTCGGCGCCGGGATGATCGGGGAGCGCCTGGGCAGCCTCACCTCGTCGGTCAGCTCCCCCGACTCGTCCGTCGGCGACCGCTACCACCTGTGGGGCACTGCGGTCTCCATCTGGGAACAGCACCCGGTCGTGGGGGGCGGCATGCGGAGCTTCCCGGCGCTGCGCGACGCGCATGCCCCGCTCGGCCTGTCGTCGGCCAGCGACACCGACCAACCCGGGGTCGGTTTCGTCCGGCAGGAGCTGCTCTCCCCGCACAACCAGTACCTGCTGGTCCTCTCCGAGCAGGGCCTACTCGGAGCGACCGCCCTGGTCGGGTTGCTCATAGCGCCGGTGATCGCCACGACCCGACGACTGGTCCGGGCGAGGGAGCCCGCGGAGATCGCGACCGGACTCGCGGTCCTCGGCCTGTGCGCCTGGCAGGTGGTGCAGTTCCTCTATGCGGACACGGGCGGGTCGACCAGCGTGGTCGGCGCGGTCGTGCTGGGCCTCGGTGCGGCCTACGGTTTCGCCGCCCGACCGGCCGCATCGGCCACGCCGAGCACTGCAGGGTCCGCCACGCCGGTCGGCCCGCCGATCCACCCGGCGACGCCCGTCCGCCCACCAGGCGCAAGGACAGATCGCCCGGCCACCTCCCGGCCTGCGCCGGAGCGCAGCAGCGAGTCCCGGATGATCCTCACGGCGACGGTGATCTCCACAGCCCTGATCGGGCTCGGGTCGGTCGGCGGGGTGGCCCGTGACCTGCTGCTCGCCTCCTACTTCGGTGCGGACGGAACAACCGACGCCTTTCTCGTCGCCTGGACGATCGCCGAGTCGGCGGTGCCCCTGCTGATCGACGGGGCGATGGCGCTGCTGCTCGTCCCGGCGTTCACCCGGGCGCTGACCACTCCGCCGGAGCCGTTCCTCGGCTCCGGTTCCGCCGCACCGCGCGAGGCGGTCCGGAGCCTCGTCGGATTCATGCTGCCCAGGCTCCTCGTCGGTCTCGCCGTGACCGGGGCGATCGTCTTCGCCACCGCCCCCTGGCTGGTGCGGATCCTCGCGCCCGGCCTCGCCGTCCCCGAACTCGGTGTGCAGGCCATGCGCATCGTGGCGGGCAGCCTGTTGCTGCTCGGTCTGGCCGGGTTCGCCGCCGGAGCCCTGCGCGCCCATCTGGTGTTCGGGCCACCCGCTGCGATCTCCGTCGCGTTCAACACCGGCATCATCGGCTCGATCGTTCTGCTCCACGAGCGGCTCGGGATCCTCTCGGCGGCTGTCGGCGTCACCGTCGGCGCAGGGTTGATGCTGCTCGTCCAACTGCCCGCCTACCTCCGGCGGGTTCCGCTCCCACGACAGATCGTGCTGCGCACCGCGCTGATCGGCAGTGGCGCGTTCTTGCCGATCGCCGTCTACACGCTGTCCCGGCAGGCACAGGTCTACGTCGAGCGGTTCGTCGGCTCGACCCTGGAACCGGGGACGATCTCGCATCTCAACTACGCGCAGAAGATCGGCCAGCTCCCCTCGTCACTGGCCCTCATCCTGGCCGTCGTCACGTTCCCGCTGCTGGCACGCAGCCTCACCAGCGGGGCAGAGTCCGCCGCCCGCAGACGTATGGAGGCCGACGTCCGCATCGTCGGTGGTGTGGTGCTGCTGTCCACCGTCTTCCTGCTGGTGTTCGCCCCGCGTGTGGTGGAACTGCTGTTCGAGCGAGGAGCGTTCGTCGCGGCCGACACCGCAGCCACCGCGGCGATCCTCCGGATCTACGTGTTCGGCCTGCTCGGCCAGGCCTTGGTCGAGCTGTTCTGCCGGGCCCTGTTCACCGGCCGGTCCACCTACTTCCCGGCCGCGATGATGGGCGCCGGCCTGGCCGTGACCGCCGCGGTGGCCGCCCTGGGCGCCGTGTGGTGGGGCGCCCCGGGTATCGCCGCCGGCAACGCGGCGGGGATCACCGTCACCGCGGTCGGCCTGCTGTTCGCTCGCCGTTCCCGTGCGCAGGCGGTGCACCCGCGGGCCATCGGTTCCATCCTGGGCCGGCTGGTTCCCGCGGTGACCGCGACGGCGGTGGTGGGGCTCGTCGTCTCCTGGCTGACGACCCCTTCGCACTCCCTCGCAGCGGTGGCCGTGGGCGGTGGGGCGATGGTCCTGACGTTCGTCGCGACCGCCACGACGACCGGAGGGTTACCCCCGCTCCGGCACTTCCTCGGAAAGGAACCGGCCCCATGACGATGACGAACTGGCCGCAGATCTGGATGTACCACTCCGTGTCGGAGTACGACTCGGACCCTTACCAGGTCACGGTGACGCCCGGGCGGTTCGACGCGCAGATGCGCTGGCTCCGCGGCCGGGGAATGCGTGGGGTGGGGGTGACGGAGTTGCTGCGCGCGCACGACACCGGGACCGCACGGGGACTCGTCGGACTGACCTTCGACGACGGTTACGCCGACTTCCTGCACGAGGCGGTGCCTGTCCTGCAACGGCACGGGTGCACCGCCACCGTGTACGCGCTCAGCGGCCGCCTCGGCGGCACCAACGAGTGGGACCGCCCCGGCCCACGAAAGCGGCTCATGACCCCGGATGAGCTCCGTGCCTGCGCCACCGCCGGGATGGAGATCGGCTCGCACGGTGTCGCGCACGTCTCCCTGCCCGGCGTTTCACAGGCCGAGCTCCGGGTCGAGTTGGAACGCAGCCGCGACGAGCTCTCCGACGTCGCCGGGGTCCGGGTACGCGGTTTCGCCTACCCCTACGGTCATGCCGGCACGCGGGAGATCCACGCGAGCCGGACGACGGGATACGACCACGCCGTCGCCATCCACCCGGGGGGTGCGGCGAACCGCCACGCCCTTCCGCGACTGTTCGTCGGCGAGCGGGACCGCGCGGCACGGCTGCGGGCGAAGGCACTGCGACAGCGACTGCGTGCGCTGCGTACGACGAGGACACCGGTATGAAGGTGCTGCACGTGATCACCGGCCTGGACGCCGGCGGGGCCGAGCAGCAGCTCCTCGCGCTGCTCCGTCACCGGACCGTCGCCGCCGAGGTGGCGACGCTGAGCAACCCCGGGATCGTGGCGACCGCCCTGCGCGCCGACGACGTCCCCGTCCACCACATCGCCATGGCGGGCAACACCGACCTTCGTGCCGTCGGCCGGCTCGCCTCGCTCATCCGGCGGGGTCGCTTCGACGTCGTGCACACCCATCTCTACCGGGCCTGCGTGTTCGGGCGGGTCGCCGCCCGCCTCGCAGGTGTCCGCTCGGTCGTCGCGACGGAACACTCCCTCGGCAGCGCCCTCATCGAAGGCCGACCGGTGGGACGCCCCGGCGTACGTGGCCTCTACCGAGCCACCGAACGGCTCGGCCGCACGACGATCGCCGTCTCTCCCGATGTCGTCGAGAGGTTGCGCCAATGGGGCGTGCCACCTTCACGGATCACCCTGTTGCGCAACGGAATCGATCTTGAACGGCACGCCTTCGACCCGGTCGAACGGGCCCGGGTGCGGGCCGACCTCGGCATTCCGCCCGACCGCCCCGTGGTCGGTGCGGTAGGGCGGCTCGACCCGACGAAACGATTCGACGTGCTGATCGACGCGCTGCCCCGCCTGCCGGGTACGACCGCACTCGTCGTGGGCCGCGGGCCACAACGGAAGGAACTGGAGGCACGGGCGCGGGTTGCGGGGGTCGGGGATCGCGTGGTCTTCGTCGGCGAGTCGGCCGAGGTACCGGCCCTCATGTCCGCCATGGACGTCCTCGCGTCACCGTCCCCGGCCGAGACGTTCGGGCTCGCGCTGCTCGAGGCGGCGGCAGCCGGGTTGCCGATCGCCTACGTCGCGGGCCCGGTGCTCGACGAACTCGCCGACGGGGAACGCCATCTACGGATCGCTCCCCTCCCCGACGAGTTCGCAGCGGCGCTGGTGACCCTGCTCGCCCGCCACCTCGACCGGCGACCACCCCCGGGCATCGGGCGACACGACATCCGGGAGATCGCCACCGAGCTCGACGGGGTCTATCGCCGGATCACCGACACGCACCACTCGTCCCACACGGGAAGGTCATCACGGTGAACGAAGGAAGCACGCCGGAGAAGTCGGCGGCGCCCGACGACGGCGCGACCGCCGAGACGGCCAGGTTGGTTGCCCCTGTAGGACGCCCAGCGCGAGCGAGGAGGGCACTCGGATTGTTGAATAATCGTTCGATCAGACGGACGGTGCTGATCCTCGTGGGCGTGGTCCTCGGAGCGGTCGCCGGAGCCGGTTACGGGGTGCTCGCCGGCCCCACCTACCGGGCGGCGGCATTCGTCGCAGTCAGTGCCGAGAGCGGCGACCACCTCCAGGCGACCGCCTTCGCCTCGGCGTTCGGACGGATCGCTGCCGAGGGAGCCGTGCTCGCCCCGGCGGCCCGTGAGCTCGGGCTGACCGCTGCCGAGCTGACCAGGATGGTGGAGGTCCAGACCTCACCCGACGCGCCCATGATCGAGATCGCGGGGACCGGCCCCGACCCGGAGCGCACGCACGTCGCGGCCAACGCCGTCGCGGACAATCTGGTCGCCTTCGCGAACCAGCGCTCCCCGGACACCCGGGTCCGGCTCTCGGTGTTCGCACCGGCGGTCGCCCCGCTCAGTCCGTCCTCGGCTTCCGCCGGGCTGCTCGCTCTCGTCGGCGGGGCGGGTGGGCTCCTGGTGACCACCCTCGTCGTGTTCGCGTTGTCGGACCGGATCGGTGGTGGAACGCCGCCGGTGCCCGCGGCGCCGCCCGGCCCGGGGCCGTTCCCTCCACCCGTCGGCGGCTCGGTCGAGGCGCGCAACGGTTACGGCCGGTCCGGTCCGTCGATGGTCCAGCGGTGAACCGGCGACCCGGAGGCGTCCCGCGGTGAGGGTGCTGCACGTCGCCCAGCCCACCGTGGCGGGGGTCTACGGCTACGTCCTGGCCGCCGCCTGCCACCAGCGGGAACTCGGATGGGAGGTGCACGTCGCCTGCCCCGGGGACGGGCTCCTCTCCGGTGCGCTGACCGCCGCCGGCATCGAGCACGTCCGTTGGGCCGCCACCCGGGAGCCAGGACCCGCCCTCGCCGAGGAGACCCGTGCTCTGGCCCGGGTCGCCGCACACCTGAGCCCCGATGTGGTGCACCTGCACTCGTCGAAGGCCGGGCTCGCCGGACGGTTGAGCCTTCGCGGCCGTGTCCCGACGCTCTTCCAACCCCACGGGTGGTCGTGGCTGGCTGCCCGGGGGCCTCAGCGTCGGGCTGCCCTGGCCTGGGAGCGGTGGGCGGTGCGGTGGTGCACGAGGGTGGTCGCTTGCGGCACCGGGGAGGCCGACCAGGGGCGTCAGGCCGGGATCCGTGGACCGCTGACCGTCATCCGGAACGGGGTGGACCTCACCCGGTTCACCGACCACGGGCCGTCCGGCCGAACGGCCGCACGCCGCGCGCTGGGGATCCCGCAGGACGTCCCGGTCGTGGTGTGCGCCGGTCGGCTCACCCGCCAGAAGGGGCAAGACGTCCTGATCGCGGCGTGGGACGTGGTTCACCGGAACCATCCGACGGCGTTGCTGGTCCTGGTGGGGGGCGGGAACGACACTGCCACCGGGACCGCGCCTGCGGGGGTGTGGCGGATCGGCCCGGCCACGGACATCGAGCGGTACTACACCGCGGCCGACGTCGTCGCACTCCCCTCCCGGTGGGAAGGTCTCTCGCTGACCGCGATGGAGGCGCTCGCCACGGGGCGTTCGGTCGTCGCGTCCGACGTCCCCGGGCTCAGCGAGCTGATCATCCCGGAGGTCGGTGAGCTGGTGCCGCCGGACTGCCCCGAGAGACTTGCACGGGCCCTGCAGGCACGGTTGGCGCGCCCGGAACTCGCGATCAGGGAGGGAGCCGCGGCGGCGCGGCTGGCCCGTGCCTTCGACGCCTCCCGGACCTGGGAAAACCTGGCTGCCCTCACGGTCGCTGTCGCCGAGGGGCGTACCGGGAACTGATCAGCTACCGAACAGCTCCCGGAACACTTCGGCGGAACGGGGGTTGTCGGTGCACCAGAACACCCCGTGCGGGCAGTAGTCGGTGAGCGTGCTGTAGACGGTGTCCTGCGAGGCGATCCAATCGTGCATGCGTCGGATGAACTCCGGGTTGTCCCCGTTGCGGAACAGCCCCCACTCGGGGAACGACACCGGCTTGCCCCGGGCCGCCGCGAAGTCGGCATGCTCACGAAGCCCGAGAGGCTGCTCGACGAAATCGTCGAACGTCCGCCCAGGTCCCTGGTCGTAGGTGTCCATGCCGATGATGTCGACGACGTCGTCCCCTGGATAGCAGGACGTCCAGTCGACGTCGTCGGTTCCCCGGTTCACCGTGAAGTCGAAACGGAAGTCCTGCCCCGGCACGGCACGCATGGCGGTGACGACGTTGCGGAAGTAGCCCTGCCAGGCCTCGGGATCGGGCCCACAGCGGTGCGAGTAGGTCTCGCCGTTCATCTCCCACCCAGGGACGATGACGGCCCGACCGAGCCCCCGCTCGACCAACCGCTCCCCGAGGAGCGTGAAGTGGTGGTCGAACTCCCCCGCCCGGCCGCGCCGGAGCAGCTCCGCGACCTCCTCGTCCGGAAGGTCGGCCTCGTTCCGGTCGGCCATGGGGACGTTGAGCACGAACAGGTCGTCCGGATTCTGCCGCTGCCACTCCGCCCAGGGGTCGAGGATGTAGTCCGGTCCCTCGACGTCCGTCCAGCCCTCCCCGGGCAGGTAGGTGTGACCGACCTCGGTGTCGACACCGCCGAGGAACTCCTCGAAACCCGGGATCCGCCGGACGCCCTCGGCATCGGACCCGAGGAACGCACCGAACAGCTGCCGGCGCTCGAACACCCCACCGAGTCCGGTGTCCTCACCCGCGGGCGTCCCCGGCGCGACGCAACCGGTGATCAGCGCGGTGAGCACCGCCACCAGAATCGGCGTGGTGCGGCGCGCCATCCGGGCCCGGGACCTAGTTCGCAAAGAGCTTCTCCTGCTCCTCGCGCAATGCGTCGATCAGCCGCCCCGGCGGCAACGTCACGTCGTCGTAGGTGAGCACCTCGTCCTTCGCCACGTCCCGGGTCAGCACGCAGCCCTCGGCCACCCCCATCGGCAGCAGCTTCTCCGCCCGGGTCACCGGTGACGCCTCGGCGACACCGTAGGTGTCGTAACCGCCCAGGCCGTCGAGGGTGTGCCCGGCCTTCAGGTCCTGCTTGGCCGTGGCGACCACGTCGACCCGCTGCGCACCCGGCGGGGTCAGTGCGGCGTCGGCGAAGTCCACCGCCCGCACGATCGTGTTCGGGACCTCGAAGTGGCAGAGGTGGTAGGGCGTGTAGAAGCTGTACAGCGGCCCCTCGCCGAGCTTGTACAGGTTCAGGTAGTGCTGCTGCTTCGGGTCGTCGTGCGTACCGAGGACGTAGATGCCCGGGCCCGGCTTGGCGCCGACCACGTAGTCGACGACGCCACCCAGCTCGCGCAGCTCCTCGACGTCGTAGACGCCGGTCAGCTCGTCGACGTGCCCCGCGTGGTCACGGCCGTACATGCCGCGCTTGCCGACGGTGAAGCCGAACGCGTTCGCCACGATGGCCTGCTCGAACGACACCTTGGTGCCGTCGGCGAAGCTGGTGACCATGTAGGGGTCCTGGCCCCACTTCTCGGCGAACCCCTTCTGGGTGGTCGGGTTGCGGTACTCGTCCTGCAGGCCCTTGATGTTGCCCGCGACCAGCGGCGTGATCCCGATGCCCTTCACGAACCGCAGCAGGTTCGCCTGCACGCCGGGCTGGTCGCCGTCGGCGCCGGTGAGCACGACGCCGGCCTGCCGGGCCCTCTCCGCCAGCAGCGGGCCGACGGTGCCGTCCAGCTCGGCGTTCATCGTGACGACCGGGAGCCCGCGCTCGATCGCGGCGACGGTCACCCGGGCGCCGAACTCGACGGCACCGGTGACGTCGACCAGCACGTCGATGTTCTCCGCGGCGAGCAGCGCGAACGCGTCCCCGAGGACGGCCGGGGTGCCGTTGGCGATCGCGGCCTCGACCTCGGCGGTGGTGGAGACCTCGACCGGCTCGCACCCCGCCTCGGTGTAGGCGCGGACGGCGGTCGGCACGGTCCGGTTGGCGATCGCGACGACGTCCATCCCGGGCGTCGAGTTGACGATCTGGTTGACCAGGCCGCGGCCCATGAACCCGGCGCCGACCAGGCCGACCCGGATGGGACGGTTCTCGGCGGCACGCTTGGCGAGCGCGGTGTCCAGGATCAGCATCAGCGGGCCCCGCTCGTCACGGTCGGGAAGTCGGCGTTGTCGGCCAGCAGCGGCCAGTTTGCGTCCTTGTCGGAGATGTGCGCGACCTGGTGCGGCCACTCGACGTCGAGCGCCGGGTCGTTCCAGCGCAGGCCCCGCTCGGCACCCGGGGTGTAGGGCGTCGAGACCTGGTAGATCGTCGTCGCGTCCGGGGTGAGGGTCAGGTAGGCGTGCGCGAAGTTCCGCGGCACGTACATGGCCCGGTAGTTGTCCTGGGACAGCTCCGCCCCGAACCACTGCAGGTAGGTCTCGGACTCCGGCCGCAGGTCGACGATGACGTCGTAGATCGCGCCGCGGACGCAGCGGATGACCTTGACCTCGGCGTTGGGCTCCAGCTGGTAGTGGAAGCCGCGCAGGGTGCCCGCCTCGTGGTTGTAGGACAGGTTGCACTGGGAGATGGTCGGGTCCAGCCCGGCGTCGACGAACTCCTGCTCGCAGAAGGAGCGGGCGAAGAAACCGCGGTCGTCCTCCAGCCGCTTGAGGTCGATCAGCGCCGATCCGGCGAGCGGGGTCGGGTGGATGTCCATACCTTTAGCGTCGCCCATCCCCTCTCCGGGGTTGCGTCCGCCCTCCGCATCGTGACCGGTGCAACGCGATCGGTCGGCCGGGAGTCACGGGTACGCCACGGATGGTGAGCATCAGGACCGGTAGGAGCGGGCCAGGCTGCGCAGCCCGAGGATCGCCGAGACCATCAGCAGCAGATAGCCCAGCAGCTCGTGCACCGACAGTCCGGGCCCCACCTCCGCCCCACCCGGCGCCGCCAGCAGGACGACGGCCATGAACCCGGTCGTGGCGGCGAGCGCGGTCGCGACGAGCTGCCCCATCGCCTCGGCCTCTGGCCGGGCCAGCCGCCCCGCCTGCGGTCGTACCTGTACCGCGAGCGTGCCGTCGTCGAGCGCGCCCAGTACCCGGTCGACCCGGCGCGGGAGCGCCCGCAGCAGCGGCAGCAGGGTGGTCAGTTCGGTGCCGGCCCGGCGCAGCAGCGCATCCGGTTCCAGCTCGGCACGCACCTGCTCGGCGGCGAACCGGCGGGCGGCGGCGATCAGGTCGAATCCGGGGTCGAGGGCGGTGAGGGTGCCGTCCAGCGTGCCGATGGCCCGGAACACCGCGGCCAGCTCGGGCGGGACGGCGATGCCGTGCGCGGCGACGATCCGCACCAGGTCGGCGAACACCGCGGCGTCGGCGGGCACCCCCGGCGCGGTGGCCCGGACCAGGAACCGGCCGACGTCGCGGACCAGCGCACGCTCGTCCAGCGTCGGCGGCGCCTGCGCCAACTCCAGCAGCGCGTCGCAGACCGGGACCGGATCACCGGTGTCGACGGCGAGCAGCAGCCGGACCAGCCCGGACCGCAGCCCGGCGTCGAGCCGACCGACGGAGCCGAGATCGAGCAGCACCAGCGGCGCGCCACCGGTGGCGCTGCCGGCGGTGGTACGCAGGATGTTGCCCGGATGCGGGTCGGCGTGGAAGACGCCGTCGAGCACGATCTGACCGAGCAGCGCCTCGAACAGCGCCCCGGCCAGCTCCTCGTCGCCGGGCGCCGTGGACACCGGCCTGCCGTGCACGCGTTCGAGCACCAGCACCCGCGGGGTGCTGTGCTCGGGGTACGGCACCGGGGTCCGGACGACCCGGTCGGCGCCACGGGCCGCGGCCGCCGACGCCATCACCCGGACGTTGCGCAGCTCGACGGTGAAGTCCAGCTCCTCGCGCAGTGACGCGGCGAACCCGTCGGCCAGCGCCACCACGCCGAGGCGGGCGCCCCAGCGGGTCCGGCGCTGCAGCCGGCGTGCGAGCCGGTCGAGGATGTCCAGGTCGTCGGCGACGACGGCGGCGATCCCCGGCCGTTGCACCTTCACCACCACCTCGGTGCCGTCGGCCAGGGTGCCGGTGTGCACCTGCGCGATCGAGGCCGCGGCCAGCGGCTCGGGCTCGACCCGGACGACCCCGGGCGCGGATCCCCACTCCGCGGCCAGCACCGCCTCGATCTCCGGCCACGGGACCGGGCGAGCCCTGGCCTGCAGGTGGGCGAGCTCCGTGACGAACTCGGCCGGGAGCAGGTCGGGGCGGGTGGCGAGGATCTGGCCGAGCTTGACGAATGCGACGCCGGCGTCCTCCAGCGCGGCGCGCACCGAACGGGCGAGCCGGGCGCGGCCGCCGGGGGCGTCCAGGTCGGGTCGCTGCCGGGTGAAGACGTAGGCGGCCAGGCCGTGCCGGGCGAGCACCCGGACGATCGCGGCGTAGCGGCGGGCGCGGCGCCACCGGCGCGGCAGGCTCCGGAGGAGGGCGAGCGGCCCCGGCAGCGACCCGCTCGGCACCATCACCTCGGCGAGCACCAGCAACACCATCGCCAGCAGCACCGCCAGCAACGTCCCGAGGACCAGGTACCAGAGGACCGGGAACGGCTCGGTCGTCCCGACGACGCCGGCCGGGGTGATCTGCTCGACGATCGGGATCGCGCTCGTGAAGGCGACGGCGCCCGCGGCGAGCCGGCGGGTGAGGGAGAAGTCCATCCGCAACGGACGGCTGACCAGGATGCCGAGCACCCAGACCCCGAGCAGCGCCGACAGTGCCGTGAGCAGGGATTCCACGGCGGAAGTGTGCTGGTTCACCGACGGGGTGGGCTCCGGGACACCCCGGAGGTCACCCCCGGAGGGCACCCTGTGCCCGGCCCGTCACACCAGCGTGCCCAGCCCCCGCACGACGACGTCGAGCTTGCGCCGGAACCACTCCCCCGGGTCCCCCAGCAGGGCCCCGATGATCACCTCGCGGGCGGGTTCGTCGTCGTCCTCGGACAGTCGCGCGGTGATCCGCCGCCGGATCCGCTCCGGATCGGCCTCGTCGAGCCGGGCCGCGGTGCGCGCCGAGTCCTGGGCGAGATCGAGCACGCTGTCCGCGGCCAGCACGGCCGTCTCCGGGGACAGCCCGTGCGCCAGCATCGCCCTGGTCAGCGCGGTGCCGTGCACGTGCAGCGGCTCCCGGGCGGCCGGGCTCGCCAGGATCGCCTCGACGAAACCCGGTGTGCTGCGCAGCAGCTCCCAGTAGGCGAGCGCGGCAGCGACGAGGGTGTCCGGCCACCGCTGCGCCGCGGGCGGCGGCGGGTGCAACTCGACGAGCCGCTCGGCGGCCGCCCGCACCACGTCGTCCCGGTCGGTGACGTGCCGGTACAGCGCGCCGTGCGAGACGCCGAGCCGTTCCCCGACCGCGGTGACGGTGAGCCGGTCGAAGCCGAGTGCGAGCGCGGCGTCGGCGATCGCCTCCCGGCTCACCCGCGGGGCGGGCCCCGGGCGGCGGCGGCCGGTGCGGGCGTCGATCGTCATGCCGACAGCGTAGTAACTGAGGTTACCCTTGCTCATCAGTGACAGCTTGTCATAGTTTCGGCGGCGTGCTCAGAACCTTCCTTCCCGCGGTGGTCGCCGCCGCTCTCCTCGCGGGCTGCTCCGCACCGGCGGCCGGACCTGCGGACCAGGCCGCGGACAGTGCGGCCGCCTTTCCCGTCACAGTGACCCACCGCCTCGGCGAGACCGTCGTCGCACAGCAGCCGACCCGGGTCGTCGCGCTCGGCGTCGCGGACGCCGACGTGGCCGCCGCGCTCGGTGTCACCCCGGTGGCGGCCGCCGGGTCGCCCTACTCGGCGGACGGGGTCTGGCCCTGGGCGGTGGGCACCCTCGACCCCGGTCGGACCGAGATTCTGGACACGACCTCGGGCGACGGGTTGAGCCTGGAGAAGGTCGCCGCGCTGGACCCCGATCTGATCCTGGCGCACTCCTTCGCCGGGATCGACGCGCTCTACCCGCAGCTCTCCGCGATCGCCCCGACCGTCGCCGATACCGCGGGTGTGCTCGCCGACAGCTGGCAGGACGAGGCCCGCTCGGTCGGTGCCGCGCTCGGCCGGAGCGACCGGGCCGAGCATCTGGTGGCCGAGGTGGAGGCCGACCTGGAACGGACCCGCACCGCACACCCCGGGCTGGACGGAGCCGCGTTCGTGGTCGGCTGGGCGCGCGAACCGGGCTCGATCGCCGTCACCGGCCGTCCGGACGACATCACAGCCGACCTGTTCGCAGCGCTCGGCATGCACCTCGACGACGAGGTCGCCGCGCTGCCCAGACAGGAGGGCTCCGCACGCGGCGCGGGTGCGGCGACGGTGTCGTTCGAGCAGCTGGCCGTCCTCGACACCGACCTGCTGCTGCTCGCGGCCAGCACCCCCGAGCTGGCCGCCCAGGTGACCGGGAGCCCGCTGTTCGAGCGGCTCACCGTCGCCCGGGACGGCCGGTACCAGGTCGTCGATCTCGCGACCGTCAGCGCGCTGCGGCTGCCGACCGCCGGGAACATCCCGTGGCTGCTCAACCAGCTCGATCCGGTACTCGGAAAGGTGAACCCCTCATGACCGGTGTGCACTCCGAACTGCGCCGGCGCAACCGCGCCGGGACCCGGTTGCGGCTCTGGGAGGCCCACGTCGCGCGGACCACGCCGGTCACCCCCGGCTGCCTGCGGGTCACCCTCGGCGGGGACGGACTGGCCCCGTTCGCCGACGGCGCGCTGCCCGCCGACGCGATCAAGCTCAGCCTGCCCGCCGCACCCGGTGACAACCCGGTAATCCGCGGGGTGTTCCCGAACCTGGAGATCGACGGCCCCCGGCCGGCCTTCCGTCCCTACACCGTGCGTCGGTTCGATCCGCTCGCCTGCGAGATGGACCTCGACGTCGTCCTGCACGGCGACGGACCCGGCGCCCGCTGGGCACGCACCGCGGTACCGGGTCAGCAGGTGCAGTTCACCGGACCACGCTCGGAGTTCTGGGCGTGCCCGGACGTGGACGCGCACGTCCTCGTCGGTGACGCGACCGCGGTCCCCGGTGCCGTCGCGATCCTGGAGTCGCTGCCCGGCACCGAGGTGTGCGCGCTGCTGCAGGTGACCGGGCCCGAGGAGCACGTCTGCGACGACCCGCGGATCACCTGGCTGCACGATGGCGACGACCTGCCCACCGCGCTGCGCGGGCTCACGCTGCCCGGCGGGCGGGTACAGGCCTGGGTCGCCGGGGAGGCCGCGATGGTGCGTGAGGTCCGCGGCCAGCTGCTCCGGGAGCGGGGCGTCGACCGCTCCGACCTGCACGCCACCGGCTACTGGCGACGCGGCATGACCGTCACCGAGACCGACGCGGGGCGGATGGCGGCGTTCACGGCGGCGCAGGGCACCGCACGACCCTACGAGGACCACCACGACATCGACCTGGCAGAGGTCTGACCGGAGTCGTCATCCACGGCCCGCCGGCCGTCCGCGTCCAGGGCGCGGGCTGTCGGCCCGATGCCCGGCCAGCCTGTCAGTCGTCGATGCTGAACGGCTCGGCGTGTTCCGAGAGCGTGTGCCACAACGCCTGGTAGACGGAGACGTCCGCGCGGGAGTGCACCTCCAGCTCCCCGTGCACGAGCTCGGAGGTGACATAGGGGTCGCCCTGCGCGGGCGTCCAGATCAGGAAGTTGTGCCAGGGCAGCACCGGCGCCGAGACCGGCAGCACGAAGACCGAGACAGAATCGAGGCGGCTCAGCGACCGGACCCGGTCGAGCTGCGCCGCCAGCACGTCCGGCCGACCGAGGTCGGCTCGCAGCACGTGCTCGGTCACCACCCAGCTGAACCGGACCGCACCGTCGAAGAGCACCTGCTGGCGGGCGACGCGTGCCGCGACGGCGCCGTCGACATCGGTGGTGTGCCCGGCGGTGAGCACCAGCCGGGCGTACTCGGGGGTCTGCAACAGGCCGGGCCAGACCGTGGACTGGAACGCGTGCACCGCGAGTGCCTCGGCCTCCCGTTCCCGGACCTCCACCTGCAGGTGACCGGCCCCTTCCAGCAGGTCCCGCCACGGCCGGGTCTCCCCGGTCGCGCGTTCGGCCAGCCCCAGGATCTGCTCCCGCTCCGCACCGGTGACCGCGCAGGCGTCCAGCCAGGCTTCGATCCGTTCCAGCGGGAGCATCCCGCGCCCGGTGTCGAACCGTTGGACGACGCCTCGGTTCAGCCCGAGAGTCCGCGCCATGCCCCGTGCGGAGATGCCGGCCAGATCACGGACCCGGATCAGCTCGCTGCGGAGTCGTCGGCGAGCCGGGCTGTCGTCGACCACGCGGGGAGGTCACCTCCTCTCGCGAGCCAGGAACTCGTTCAACGGGACGGCCTCGGCCAGCGCCCGGTCCCGGACCCGACGCAGCTACGGAGGTCGTCGTGCCAGGGGGACGTGTTGGAGAGCTCCGAGCGCTCAGCTCCCGAACATGTCCGGCCGGTCGAAGCGGACCGGTTGTTCCGCTCCCCCGCGGAACCAGCAGACCGGCTGACGACTGCCGAACAGCCCCACCACGTACGACGTCACCGACGCCGAGAGCACCCGCTCGTCGGTGGAACGGTCTGCCGCGAACTCTCGTGCCTCGCCCTCGGACAGGAAGACCACCTCGACAGCGCTCACCGAGTCCGGCTTCGCCGTATGGACCGCATAGACGTTCACCGCCACAGTGTGCACTGTACATGTGCAATGTCGATCTCGTCATCTGCACTGTAGATGTGCAGTGTCAGAGTCCCGGGGTGGACAGTCGGACGGCGCGCGCTCGTCTGGACGCCGCCGTCCGCGAGCGGGACCGCGCACGAGCGGACCTCGACTCGGCGGACCGTGCCCTCCGCGACGCGATCCGGATCGCCGCGGCAGCCGGCGTGTCGCAGGTCGAACTCGCCGAGCTGAGCGGCTTCCATCGCAACACCGTGCGCCGGATCGTGGCCGACGACTGACCTCGGCCGAACGACTCCGCCGCACCACCCGGCGTCACTCTCCATGACCACGCCCGCACGCAGCGCATCCGCGCCGGACCGATGTGACCCGATTCTCGCGCCGTGTGCGATAACAGTGCGGTACTGGTGAGCGGTTGCAACACCAGCGACGAGACTGCCCCGTCACGCTGCTGCCCGTCACGCTCCCCGTGAACCGAGAGGACCGCATGAACCCCGAGACCCCCGTCGTCATCCTCTGCGGAGGCAAGGGCACGCGCATCCGGGAGGCCAGCGAGAGCCTCCCGAAGGCGATGGTCGAGATCGGCGGGCGACCGATCGTCTGGCACATCATGAAGATCTACCGCGAGGCCGGGTACCGCCGGTTCATCCTGTGCCTGGGCTACAAGAGCTGGGCGATCAAGGAGTACTTCCTCGACTACCGCGCCCGCTCCGCGGACTTCACCCTCTCCATGTCCGACAAGCACCGGATCGACTTCCACAACGGCGTCGACGAGGACTGGGAGATCACCTTCGCCGAGACCGGCCTGGAGGCCGCGACCGGTTCCCGGATCCGGAAGATCGCACAGTACGTCGACACCGACAACTTCTTCCTCACCTACGGCGACGGTGTCGCCACCGTGGACATCAACGCGCTGGCCAAGGAGCACGAGGAGTCCGGCCGGATCGGCACCGTCACCGGCGTGCACCCGACCTCGAAGTTCGGCGAGATGCACGTCGAGGGCAACCAGGTCGTCGAGTTCAACGAGAAGCCCACCCAGGTCACCGGCTTCGTCTCGGGCGGCTTCTTCGCCTTCAAGCGCGAGTTCCTCGACACCTACCTCGGCGAGCAGGGCGACGACGACGTGTGGCTCGAGCACGAGCCGCTGCAGCGGCTCGCCCGCGACGGCCAGCTCGGCGTCCACCAGCACGAGGACTTCTGGTGCGCGATGGACACCTTCAAGGACTACGAGTTCCTCAACGGCCTCTGGTCCAAGGGCGAGGCGCCCTGGAAGACCTGGTCCTGATCGCCGGACCCGTCGCAGCGGTCGGATCTCGCCCGGTGCCGGGCGGACCGCTGCGACGGGAGGCGCCCCGGCCTCCAGTGAAGCCTTCCCCAGCGGGCCGGACGGAGTAACACCACCCCGGACCCGTCCGAGGTCACGGTCGGATAGTCCGAAACGGGCGGATGGGGGCGGGGAGTGAACGCGATCTTCACTGATCTGGACCAGCGCGGGGCCGATCTCTGGGGCACCCAACCCCTGCGGTTGCGCCACTCTCTCGGCGACCTCGATCTGTTCTCGGACGAGTCTCTGGCCTCCCTGATCGACACCCTGCCCGCTGACCAAGTCATGATCAACACGATGGCTGCGGACGGGCACGACCACGGTGACTGGGCCTACTGCGACCGAGCAGGGTTGAGTGGCTCCCGGATCATCGAGGCCGTCCGCAACGGCCGGCTCTGGATCAACATGGTCCGGCTGCACCGGGCGGACTCCCGGTTCCGGGACCTCCTCGACCGGATCTACACCGAGATCGACCAGCGGTTCCCGGGGCCGCGCGCCACGAAGCAGACGCTCGGACTGCTCGTCTCCTCACCGGGCGCGCAGGTCTACTACCACTGCGACGTCCCGTGTCAGACCCTGTGGCAGCTCCGCGGGCGCAAGCGGATCTGGATCTACCCGCCGACCGCCCCCTTCCTCCGCCCCGCCGAACTCGAGGACGTGGTCCGCCGGGTGTCGGAGGAGGACGTCACCTACGAGACATGGTTCGACGAGTACGCGCGCGAGTACGAGCTCACACCGGGTGACATGTTGCACTGGCCCCTGAACGCGCCGCACCGCATCGTCAACCAGAACGTCCTGAACGTCTCACTCACCACGGAGCACTGGACTTTCCCCAGCCGCCGGGCCTACCTCGTCAATTTCGGCAACGGAGTGCTCCGGTCCCGGCTCGGCTGGCGGCCCCGCTCCCGCTCGACCGAGGGCCCCGGTTTCCTCGGTAAGGCGGCCCTGGCCACCGTGTGGCGTGCCACCGGGCTCAGGGACAGGGAGGCTGCAGAGCGCAGGCCGACCTACATCGTCGATCCCTCGGCGCCCTGGGGGCGCCGACCGGTCGACTCGTCGCACGAGGAGTACGCGAACTGACGATGGGCACCTCTGCTTCGACCCACGACCGTGTCCACCCACCGCTCCGCTCCGGAGTTCCCGACGCCACGTGGACGGTCGATGTCCTCGGCAATCTCGACGGCCTGGCCCGGGACTGGGACGATCTGGTCGACCGCTGCGCCACCGCCACTCCGTTCCAGCGGCACGGCTGGTTGAGCGCTTGGTGGCGGCACTACGGCCCCGAGGGTGCGCAGCGGGTGATCTGTGTCCGGCGCGGCGGCGTACTTGTCGCGGGGGCGGCGGTGTTCGTCGAACGACGCGCAGGTATGCGAGTGCTGGCCCCGGTGGGGCGTGGGTTGTCCGACATCACCGAGTTCCCGGTCGACGACCTCCACCGGCCGGCCGCTCTCCACCGGCTGGCCGGGGCGTTGCTGGCCCTTCCCGGATGGCAGCTGCTCGACCTCCCCGAGGTCCGTGAGGGCAGCGCGGCCGAGAGCCTGTCCCGCTCCTGGCGGCACCGCGTGGCCGTCACGGACGCCTCAGTCAGCATAGAGGTCCCGTTCCGTTCCGTTTCCGAGCTCCTGACCGGCCCCGGAACGAAGTCGCTGCGTCGTCGCGTCCGCAGTGCAGAGCAGTCCGGGATCACCTGCGCGACTGCCGACGACGATCTCCCGACAGCCGTCGACGTGCTCATCGAACTGCATCGCAGGCAGTGGGAGGGTCGAAACGGCAATCCGGAGCATTTCAGCCCCCGGTTCCGGGGCCTGCTGCTCGACGCCCTGGTCGAGCTTGCTCGGTGCGGCGCGGCCCGGTTGGAGTGCTACCGGCTCGAGGGAGAGGTCGTCGCGGCCGAGTTGCTCCTCGTCGGATCGCGCTCCCTCTACACCTACTTCATCGGCTTCACACCGTCGTTGCGGGAGAAGGTCGACGTCACCGCGCTCACCCTCCGTCGCAGCCTCGACATCGTCGAGCGGCACGGTCTCGCCACGGTCGACCTGTTGCGAGGCGACGAGCCGTACAAGCGCCGGTGGCGCACTGTCGAGGTCCACCAGCACAGGCACCTGCTCTGCCGGCCCGGTTCGGTCCGACAGACGGCCTTCGTCGCCGCCGTCCGGTCCCGTGCCGCTCTACGCCGGCGCCTGATCGACCGGCATCCGCAGGTGCATGCCGCACTGGGCGACGCCGTCCGCCGGTGGCGCAGCGACGGACCCGTCGGGCTGGTGCGTGCCGGGACAGCCGCAGTCGGGGCGTCGCTCACCCGCCGGACGAGCGCACTGCGCGCGCGGTGCCGGGGTCGCACGTCCACCGCTACGACGGCGTCGCGCCCAGCGCCTCCCCCGGGTTGAGGTCCGCGAACTGCTGCACCGACCCGTTGCGCACCGCGCCCCACAGCTCCTGCCCGCGGGCCTCGTCCAGGTACACCACCGACTGCGCCCCCTCCCGACCCAGCCCGGCCACCGGGGCGGTCACGAACGCGACGTCCGACCCGCGCAGGTTCCGGTTCGCCAGCGCCAGCGACACGAGCCCGGTGTTGCTCAGCGAGTCGTCGATGCTGACCGCGTCGCCGACGCTCGTCGCGAACGTGTACAGCGACGCCGGGTCGGTGGCCGCCGTCGTCTGCACCTTCTCCAGCAATGCCTTGATCGCGTTCTGCTGACGAGCGGCCCGGTCCAGGTCGCCACCCGGCAGGCCGTAGCGCTGCCGGACGTAGGCGAGCGCCTCACGGCCGTCCAGGTGGTTCTCACCCGCCGTGAAGTCGACACCCTCGTTGCTGGTGGCCCTGGCGACCGTCACCTCGATACCGCCGACCGAGTCGACCAGGGACGTGAACCCGGCGAAGTCGATCACGCCGAAGTGGTCGACGCGGATCCCGGTGAGCCGTTCCACGGTCTCGATCAGCAACGGCGCACCGCCGTAGGCGTACGCGGCGTTGACCTTGTCCATGCCCCGTCCGGGGATCTCCACCCAGGAGTCGCGCGGGATCGACACCACCGAGGCGCTGCGCCCGTCCGGGGCGAGAGTGCCCAGCATGATCACGTCGCTGCGTTCGGAGCCGCCGTCGGCACCGGGCGCTGCACCCGCACCGGTGATCGGCTCGTCGGCCCGCGAGTCGGTGCCGACGAGCAGGAACGTGGTCCCGCCGAACGTCGCCGGGCGGTCGGTCGTCTCCAGCCCGCGGAAGGCGTCCGGGATGCGCGGCACGTCGTCGCCGACGCTCGACACCAGGTAGGCGACCGCGCCGGCCACGACCAGGAGCAACACCAGCAGCAGGGTCAGGAAGGTGAGGACGAGCCGGCGGCCGGTGCGGCGCCGCTGCACGGAGGGCGGGGGAACGGCGTTACGCATCGGAATCCTTCCGGGACCGTTCGGCGGTCCGGTTGTCTCGTCGCCGTAGGACGTCCGGCGTTACCGAAAGGTTGACACCGGGCGTGCGCGACCGTGCTCACCGTTACGCATCGTCGCAGGTCAGGGCCAGGAGAGCACCGACGGTGAACACCGCGACGACACCGTCATCAGTTCTGGGGAACCCACGGCGGAATCGCTAATGGGCCACTCGGACCAGGCGAATCACACGGCATAGCGGCCACCCGGTCGTATCGGACTCGACAGGAGCCTTCGATGAGCGTCACCCCGGACACCCCGACCGCCGTGTCCTCCACCGGTGCGATCCCGGCCCCGCGGCCCGCCGCGGACGACGCCGACCAGCTCCCCGCCGTCCCCCCGGTCCCCCCGCCGGCCCCGGCCGCCGTCGACCTGTGCCGCTGCGGCCACGAGCGCGAGGCGCACGAGCACTACCGCCCGGGAACCGACTGCGGCGCCTGCGGAACCGACTGCGGCGCCTTCGTTCCCCGCGGCGGCCGGCCGGTCCGGCGCCGGGTGCGGCTGGCCTCCTGGCTGCTCCGTCCCTGACCCGGCCCCTCGGGCCGCACGGTCGCGGCGGGCCGGTGCGGCACCGGCCCGGCCGGCGTCATGCCGCCGACAGCCACGGCTCCCAGGCCGGCAGCGGCTCGACCGCCAGCACCAGCACCCCCGCTCCGTTGCGTGACGGCGGCCCCGGAACCGTCGAGAGGGTCCAGCCGAGCTCCTCGACGAGCCGGTCCGCCTTGCGCGAGTTGCACGCCCGGCAGGCGGCCACGCAGTTCTCCCAGCTGTGCGCACCACCCCGGCTGCGTGGGATCACGTGGTCGATGGTGTCGGCCCGCTTGGCGCAGTACGCGCAACGACGACCGTCCCGGCGCAGCACACCGGCCCGGGTCATCGGCACCGCCCGTCGGTACGGGACGCGCACGTAGCGGGACAGCCGCAGCACCGACGGTGCGGGGAGCGAGAGGTTCTCGGACCGGAACGCGGCGCCCTCCAGGGCCTCCTGGAGGCACTCGGCCTTGCCGGAGAGCAACAGGCGGATCGCCCGCTTCGAGGTGACGACGGCCAGCGGTTCGAAACTGGCGTTGAGCAGCAGTACCCGGGCCCCAGTCGGCACCGACGCCGCGGGCGGCGGCTCGGCACCCGGTGCGGGAGGGTGATCGTCGGGGAGCGGATCGACCGCTCTCAGGTCGGGGGTGACGACGGTCCCGGCACCACTGGGGACGGGTTGTCGGTACGGCACGCGACCACCTCCGCGAACGCTCGAGGTCCGAGATGTAGTCGACCATACGGAAGCCGGGTTACGCGAGTGTGATAGCGCCGCGGCCAGCGTCTTGCTGGGCCCCTTCCGGAGGCCGCGGAGCGTCGCCTGGACGGCCGCCGAGGTGGATCCCGAGGG
>NZ_JBFAON010000039.1:0-39788 GCF_040659795.1 Pseudonocardia sp. NPDC049635 | reverse complement strand
CCAGTCCTCCACGTTCAACACCTCCCTAGCGTCGGGAGGGGGTCAACATTCCCGGAACGCCTGGGGGTCAGAGTTCAGGATCCGGCGACAGGTGGTGGGTGTCGACCCGGTCGACGCGATCGGGGTGTACCAGCTTCACGTTCATATCCACGGCATCGTCGTGCCCTCGGGGTGGTCGGGGCCGGTCAGCGGGGTTCGAAGACCGGGGTGGCGGTAAGGGCGTTCGCACGGACGACGCCGGGCGGCCGGTCTCACGTCCGGTAGGTGAGCCGCCGTAGCAGCACCTCGGCCGGGCCGCGGACGCCGGCGACGTCGAGCCGGTAGGCGACGACGACGGTCAGCAGCCACACGCCGATCCCCACCAGCATGGCGGTGGCGCTGGTCAGGTGCGCCCCGAGCCCGAACCCCCAGGCCGCCAGCACCGGTACGAAGATCAACGACTGGGCGAGGTAACCGGACAGCGACCGGCGGCCCAGCGCCACGAGCGCCCGCACCGGGAGGGGCCGGCTCGCACCGACCCGGTGTGCGATCAGCCCGAACAGCGCGGCCACGCCGACGCCGGCGAAGATGCCGGTGAACAGGTGGAACGACACCAGGGCCGACGGGTTGGGCACCGCGAGCACACCCAGGTGGAGCAGGGCCTGCAGCGATCCCAGGCCCCAGCCGAGCGCGAGTCCGATCACGGCGGTGCGGCGCAGCAACGGGAGGTGGCGGCCGGGTTCGTCGAGGATGCGGTGCCGGGCCGCGAGTATCCCGATCAGGAACGCGGCAGGCATGACGAGCCCGACCAGCGACGAGATCGGCGAGGGCACCCACAGCACCAGCCGGAGCAGCGCCGAGGTGAGGTAGCCGGTCTCCGCGGCGACCTGCTGCTGCGGTGCCATCGCGCCCGGCCCGGAGGGCAGGAGCTGGCCGAGCGCGGCGAGGCCGAGGTTGACCAGCGCGGCGGCTCCGAGCAGCACTCCGATCCACACCTTGAGGACGCGGTCGCTGCGGTGCAGGAACAGCGGGACGAGCAGCAGTCCGAGCACCCCGTAGGTGCCGAGGATGTCGCCCTGCCAGAGCAGCACGGCATGGACGAGACCGAAGGCGAGCAGCCACCAGTGTCGGGTGCGCAGCAGCCTGCGGATCTCGGCATCGGTGCTGCCCGCGGCGCTCCGGCGGGCGTAGAGCTGGCCGATCCCGTAGGCGAACAGGAGCCCGAAGAGTGTCCAGGCCCGCCCGTCGACGAACACGATCGTCACGGCCTGCGCGATACGGTCGGCGGGCCCGCCCTCGGCCGGGTGCATCAGGGTCGACCCGAGCTCGGAGGTCCAGAGGAACCACGGGGCGTGGGCGAGCGCGATGAGCAGCAGCATCACCCCCCTGGCGAGGTCGGGCGCGGTCGATCGCTCGGCCACCGGTGTCGGAGACGCCGCCGCCCGGACAGGGCCGTGGTCGTCCGGCCTGGGCCGGTGGATGGGGGTGGACACGGTGAATGCCTCCTGTTGGTCATGACTGTGACGCCGGTGGCTCTCTGCACACGGTGGACGCCACGGAGCGATCAGCGCTGCTGTCGGGCCGTCGACAGCTGCTGGGGCCCCGCATGGATCGCGAGGTCAGACGGGCAGGGACGGTGCGAGCGGGGCGAGGCGGTAGCCGGGCGGCTCGACGCCGTGCAGGTGGCGGACGAAGTAGTCCCAGGTGCGGCGCAGGACGTAGTGCTTGCTGCCGTTGAACAGGTGCTCGGCCCCGGGGACGACGAGCATGTCGACGTCCTTGTCGGCCTTCACCAGTGCGTCGACCAGGCGCAGGGTCTGGGCGGGAAGCACGTTGTCGTCGAGCTCGCCGTGGATCAGCAGCAGCTTGCCGCGCAGGTTCGCGGCGAGGTTCGCGTTGTCGAGGTCGCGGCGGGCGTCGTCGTCGAGTTCGCCGTAGTAGCGCTCGCCCCAGTAGGGGTAGTAGGTGCCGATGTCGTTCGGGGTGGCCCTGGCGACGCCCACGGTGAAGAACTCCGGGTGGGCGAGCAGCGCGCGGGTGGCCGAGTAGCCACCGCCGGAGCTGCCGAAGATTCCGACCCTGCTGGTGTCGAGCCACGGGTGGCGTTCGCCGAGCTGTCGGATCGCGGCGATGTGGTCGACGAGGAACCCGGCGGCGGAGAAGTTGCGGTAGGCGTGGTCGTGGAAGGCCTTGCTGCGCCCGGCCGTCCCGCGCCCGTCGACGGCGACGACGGCGAACCCGAGTGCGGCGAGGGCCTCGGCCCCCCCGGTGAACGGCGGAGCGTCGAACGCGGGGGATGCGCGGTACGCCATCGGTCCGGGGTAGACGTGGTCGATCACCGGGTAGCTGCGGTCCGGGTCGAACCCGTACGGGCGCCACAGCAGCCCGTGGATCGGGATCAACCGGCCGTCGGCCGCGGTGACCCGGGACCGTTCCGGCGGTGCCCAGCCGCGGGCGGTTAGCTCGGCGGTGCCGGGCGCCTCCAGCTCCACCAGGACCCGGCCGTCGCCGTCGAGCACCGACGACCGCGGCGGGACGGCCACGGTCGACGCCCGGTCGAACAGGTACCCGCCCTCGGCCGGGGCGATCGTGTCGTGGTCGAACCCGTCGTCGGTGAGCCGGGTGAACCCGGTCCCGTCCAGGTCGATCCGGCAGACCTGGCGCAGGTAGGGGTCGTCGTCGAGCCCGTTCGCGAGGAACCAGACCCGCCGCGCGCCCTCGTCGACCCGGAGCACCCGCCGCACCAGCCACTCACCGGAGGTGACCTGGACGTGTGCCCGGCCGTCCGGCGAGTACAGGTACAGGTGACCCCAGCCGTCGCGCTGGGACCACCAGAGGACCTCCCCGGAGCCGAGCACCCTTACCTGCGCGGGTTCGACGGTCGACGCCCCCGGGTCGACACAGGTCCGGCCGGTCTCCTCGACGATCAGCGTGCTCGTTCCGGTGGCGGGGTCGAGGCGGTGCATCTGCAGCGTCAGCGCGTCCCGGGCGTACCGCAGGAAGTACACCGACCCACCGACCCACCACCGCGACGCCAGGCTCGTCGTGTGCACGATCGGTGCCGGCGGGTCCTGCTGGTGCACCACGGTGCGGGCGGCAACGTCGAGCACCACCCACGACATCGTCGCGACCCGTTCGTCACCCGGGACCGGGTAGCGCAACCGGTGTTCCACCGGCCGCCCCCCGCCGGCGGGTGAGGACTCCACCAGCACCTGCTCGGGCAACCCGCGCTGGTCCAGCCGGTGGGTGAGCAGCCGGGTGGAGTCCGGCGACCACTCGGCGACGAACGGGGGATCGATACCCAGCGCCCGCCACTGGAAGATCCCGGCCCAGTCCAGCATCGCCCCGTAGGTGTGTTCGGTCTCGGCGTCGTCGGTGAGCGCGAACTCCTCGCCGCTGTCGGTCGACCGGACCCAGATGTTCCTGCCGCGGGTGAACGCGGCCCAGGCCTTGTCGGGGGAGACGAGTTCCACCCGGGTGGGCGGGCCGGTGCCCTCGACCCGTTCGCAGGTGCCATCGTCACCGGAGAACTCCCAGGTCTCGCCGAAGGCGACGAAGCGCACCACGCCCTCGTCACGTCCGGGGACCTCGAACTCCAACAGCACCACCGGCAGGTCCGTGGATTCCACCGCGTTCCCGGACGCCAGCGAGAGCGCGGCCGCGAGCCGGGCGTGGTCGAACGCGTCCCGGCGCGTACCCGTCGCCGGGTCGACCAGCACGTACCGGCCGCCGACCTCGTAGACGAAGCGCCGGCCGTCGGAGAGCCACCGGGGAACCACGGACGCGCCTGGCACCGCCTTGCTCCGATAGGGCTCGAGCATCGACTCGGCACGCGCGTAGTCCTCGGCGCCCATCGACGTCATCCTGGGTCCCCCTTCGACGTCCTCGACCGTGCGGTGCCAGGTCACACCCGGCCGTCGCGGCACGGTCAAGCCGTCGAGCCGTCGAGCCTCCGTCGGTGGGTTCCTCCGGGGCCCGCACGTCACGGGCGCACCGGGCGCCGGCGGGTGCCGGAGGTCGAGGAGGTTCGCAGCCGGCCGGGACCCGAGGGCGTCCCCGAAACGCGGTGCCGGTGTGGTTGCCGTGGCGGCGTCGGAGGGCCGGTCGGCGGGGACGCGGAAGCGACCAGGAGATGGCGGGTGCGACGCGCGGCCGCGGCCGTTCACCTCCCCGACAGCGTTCGTCCACTCCGTCGGGGTGCGATGTGGCTACGGTCCCAGCATCCCTTCAGGAGGTACCCATGGGCTCCGACCACTCCAGTGCACGAGAGCGTGCCGAGGATCTCCGCCGCGGGGTCGATCCGGATGCGCTCGGCCACGCCGCGCTCGACGCCGACATCGGTCGGGCGACCGAGGCCGCTGACTCCCGGCAGCTGGACGCGCGATGTGTGCGGGCCGCCTACGAGGCGATCGCGGCGGCGGGCGGGCGTACGGACGCCGCGGACGATGCGACGCTCGTCTCGCTCCGCTCCGGGGCTCAGGCAGCGGCCGACGCCGCCCGCGTCGCGGACGAGATCGGCGCCGGGGCAGGTGGGGCACTGCGTGCAGCGGCCCGCGCCTGGCAGCCGTTCGCGGTCGAAGGTGAGGCCGCGACGTGGCGCGTGGGCCTGAAGGCGTTCAGCGAGACCTGCGAGGGTGACGCGATCGCCGACCAGCAGCTCGTCGTACGTGCTGTCGGGGCGGCGGCTGCAGCGGTGGGAGGCGACGACTCCGCGACCGCGCGAGCGGCACGTGCGTTCTCGGGGGAGTTGCAGCGTCGCGTGGACGAGGGTGAAGATCTGTCGACGGCGTGGGCCGGTGCTGTCCGCCACACACGTGACGAGGCCCCCGATGACGTGTTCCTGGTCGTCGTGGACGCCGTCACGGGTGTGCTCGACCGCTGAGCCGGCCCAGCTGACCGCGGGCCGTCCGGGGAGCCCTCCCCGCCCGGTGCATGGGAACGGTGCAGGCGGGTACTGGTCGGGTCGTGAGTGATCAGCACAGAGACGGCGTCCGGACGATCGCCGTCCCGGGGCTCGACGAGCACAACCGCGAGATCCTGGAACGGCTCCCCGGCGGGGAGCGCCACCGCTTCCTGCCGTTGCTGAGCATCGACGAGCTGCAGTACGGCGACGAGATCCCGGTGCTCGACCTGCTGGAGAAGGCCCGGTCGGAGCTGGACCGGGCGGGGCCGGTGGACGGCGTGATCGGGTTCTGGGACTTCCCGGTGAGCACGATGGTGCCGCTGCTGTGCGCGCACGTCGGCTCACCGGGGCCGTCGTTGGACGCGGTGTTGCGCTGCGAGCACAAGTACTGGAGCCGTCTGGAACAGCGCGCGGTGATCGACGAGCACCCGGCGTTCGCGCTCGTCGATCCCGACCGGGACACCGAGCCGCCCGCGGACGTGCCCTTCCCGATGTGGGTCAAGCCGGTGAAGTCCTTCTCCTCGGACCTGGCGCTGCGGGTGACCGACGCCGCCGGTTTCCGGGACGCGCTGGCCATCATCAGGGAGGGCATCGGCCGGGTCGGGGAACCGTTCGCCGAGCTGATGGCCCTGGGGGACCCGCCACCGGAGATCGCGGCGCACGGCGGCCGGGTCTGCGTCGCCGAGGAAGCCGTCGAGGGCCGGCAGCTCACGCTGGAGGGCTGGGTCCGCGACGGCGAGCTGCACGTGCTCGGCGCGGTCGACACGGTGAACCGGGCCGACGTGCCCAGCCAGGACCGCTTCGTCTACCCCTCCTCGGTACCGGACACGGTCGTCGAGCGGATGACCTCGGTCACCGGGCGGATCGTGCGCCGGGTCGGGCTCGACCACACCACGCTCAACGTGGAGTTCTTCTGGGACCCCGAGAGCGACCGGTTGACCGTGCTGGAGGTGAACCCGCGGCACTCCCAGTCGCACGCCGAGCTGTTCGAGCACGTCGACGGTGCGCCCAACCACCTGGCGATGGTGCGCCTGGCGCTGGGGGAGGAGCCCGCCATGCCGCACCGGCAGGGACACCACGCCGTCGCCGCCAAGTGGTTCCTGCGCCGGCTCGACGACGGCGTCGCCCGCCGCGTCCCCACCGCCGAGGAGATCACCGAGGTGCAGCGCTCGGTGCCGGGGACCACTGTGGACGTGATCGTCGCCGAGGGCGACCGGCTCTCCGAGCTGCCCGACCAGGACAACTACAGCTACAAGATCGCCAACATCTACGTCGGCGGGAGCGACGAGCGCGAGCTGGCGGACCGGTTCCGCCGCTGCGCCGAGCTGCTCCCGTTCACGTTCGACCCGTGAGGAGGGCCGCGTGCGCACCCTCGACCCGCACGACCTGCCGCACCGCGTGCGGTGCGACGACGTCCGCATCCCGCTGAAGGACGGAACCACGCTGGCCGCGCGGGTGTGGCGGCCGGAGACCGACCGGGCCGTCCCCGCGGTGCTCGAGCTCATCCCGTACCGGCTGCGGGACGGCACCGCGGTACGCGACTCCGTGCACCACCCCTACCTCGCGGGCCACGGCATCGCCGGGGTCCGGGTGGACCTGCGCGGCAGCGGTGACTCCGAGGGCGTGCTCACCGACGAGTACCTGCCCGGCGAGCTCGACGACGCCGAGGAGATCCTCGCCTGGCTGGCCGCGCGTCCGTGGTGCTCCGGGAGGACCGGGATGATGGGCATCTCCTGGGGCGGGTTCAACGCGCTGCAGGTCGCCGCCCGCAGGCCGGAGTCGCTGGGCGCGGTCGCCACCGTCTGCTCCACCGACGACCGCTACTCCGACGACGTGCACTACATGGGTGGCTGCCTGCTGGGCGACAACCTGTCCTGGGCGTCGGTGATGCTGGCCTGCAACGCCACGCCGCCCGACCCGGAGGCGGTGGGGGACCGCTGGGAGGAGATGTGGCTGGAGCGGCTGCACGGCAGCGGCCTGTGGGTCGAGCAGTGGCTGCGCCACCCGCACCGGGACGACTACTGGCGGCACGGTTCGGTCTGCGAGGACTACGACGCGATCGCCTGCCCCGTGCTCGCCGCCAGCGGGTGGGCGGACGGGTACTCCAACGCCGTGTTCCGGCTCGTCGAGCGGCTGCGGGTGCCGCGCCGGGGGCTGATCGGGCCGTGGTCGCACACCTACCCGCACCTGGGCAGGCCCGGCCCGGCGATCGGGTTCCTGCAGGAGCTGGTGCGCTGGTTCGGGCACTGGCTGACCGACACCGACACCGGGGTGGAGGAGGACCCCGTGCTGTACACCTGGATGCAGGACAGCGTGCCGCCCTCGACGTCCTACGAGGACCGGCCGGGCCGCTGGGTGGCCGAGCCGTCGTGGCCGTCGCCGCGGGTGTCGTTGCAGCGCAGGGCGCTGTTGGAGCGGGGGATCGGTGACCCCGGTGAGACCGGGGACGAGGTGGACGTCTCGGTGCTCTCGCCGTTGACCGTCGGGCAGTTCGCCGGGAAGTGGTGCTCCTACAACGCGCCGCCGGACCTGCCCTACGACCAGCGTGAGGAGGACGGCGGGTCGCTGGTGTTCGAGACCCGCCCGCTGAGCGAGCCGGTGGAGATCCTCGGCGCGCCCGAGCTGGAGCTGGAGGTCGCCGCGGACGCGCCGGTGGCGATGGTCGCCGCCCGGTTGTCCGACGTCGCCCCCGACGGCGCCGCGACCCGGGTCACCTACGGGCTGCGCAACCTGACCCACCGGGACTCGCACGCCGAGCCCGAGCCGCTGGAACCCGGCCGTCGCTACCGGGTCCGGCTCGCCCTCAACGGGGTCGCCCAGCACTTCCCGGCGGGGCACCGGATCCGGGTCTCGCTGTCCACCTCGTACTGGCCGCTGGCCTGGCCGGCCCCGCGCCCGGCGCGGCTGACCGTCACCACCGGGACCTCGGCGCTGACCCTGCCCGTGCGCGATCTCGCCGTCGCCGACGACCCGGCCGAGCCGTTCGGCCCGGCGGAGGGCGTGACGCCGATCCCGGTGGCCCCCGAACGACCTGGGGAGCAGCGTTGGGAGGTTCGTCGTGACCTGGTCGGTGATGTGTCGGAGCTGCTGGTGGTGAAGGACCTCGGGCGCGTGCGGTACCCCGACGGGCTGAGCGTGGACCACCGTGTCGAGGAACGCTACAGCGCCCACGGTGACGATCACACCTCCCTGCGCGGGGAGGTCCGCACGACGATGACCTATCGGCGCGGTGACCACGAGGCCCGCGCCGTGACCCGCACCGTGCAGACCTGCGACGCCGAGGCGTTCCACCTGCACGCCACCGTCGACGCCTATCGGGGGGAGGAACGGATCGCCTCGCTGGACCAGTCGGCGTCGGTGCCCCGGGACCTGGTCTGAGGGCTGCGGGCGCCGGACCTGCGCCGCTCCGCGGTGTGGAACCCCGGCGCGGCGCCGGGTCGCCGAGATGTGGCTCAGCGGGAATTGTCGATCTTCAGCGCCCCGTGGGCTGCATCTCGGCGCGGCGCCCCCGTCATCCGTCCACCACGGCCCGCCCCGACCACCGGATCCGGGCCCGGTGTCGAGGCGGTCTCGCGCAGGAACACGGTTCCGGGCATCGGTGTGACGGTGGTCCACGGTCCACCGCGGGCGTTCGTCGGCTCGAGTCAGTGGCGGTCGGCGACCGCGCCGCTGCTCGCCGACCGCAGGACGGACATCGGAGGGCGGTCCGTGCCGTCGACGTGGTGCTCCCGTGGGGTCCACCGGCCTGCGGACCGGTCGAACTGGACGATGCTCGGCGCGCCTCCCGCAGCCGTGTCCACGGCGGGCGTGCTGCGCCGCAGGATGGTGTCGACGATCTGCCGGGCCATGACCCCGAGCTCCAGCAGCGTGCGGTTCCGGTGCTTGCGCACGCCGAGATCGGTCTGGGCGATCGCATCGACCCCCCGCTGTCGCAGCGTGTCGATCAGGAGCCCGATCTCCACGCCGTATCCGGCGGCGAACGGCAGCGACTCCAGCAGCTCGCGGGTGGCCGCGTACTCGCCGCCGAGCGGCTGGACGACCCCGGCCAGGTCGGGCTGGAGGGCGGCCAGCAAGGGACGGACCGTGAGCTCGGTGACGCGGCCGCCGCCGGTCGCCTCCTCGATCCCGCCGATCCGCAGCGGACGCCGGTAGAAGCCCTTGACCAGCGCGATCCCGTCGTCCTGGAACAGAGGTTCGAGCAGCGAACCGACGAGTGCCGCCGCGTCGACCTGGACCAGGTCGGAGTCGACGAACACCAGCACCTGACCGCTGGTCGCGGCCAGCGACCGCCAGAGGACCTCGCCCTTGCCCGGCCGGACCGGGACGTCCGGGAGCGCCCCCTCGCGGGTGACCACCCGCGCCCCGGCGGCGGCGGCGGTCTCCCGGGTGCGGTCGGTGGAGCCCGAGTCGACGACGACCACCTCGCCGACCAGCGGATCGGTGCCGCGGGTCAGCGGGACGAGCCCGGCGACGAGCTCGCCGACCGTGGCCTCCTCGTCGAGCGCGGGCAGGACCACCGAGACGGTCCGACGGTTCCGGGCCGCCCGGAGCAGCTCGACCGAGCCCCCCGAGTCGTGCCAGGTCCGGCGGTCGAACCAGTCCGCGACGTGGTCGTCCACCCCTCGATCACCTCTCCTCGTGGCCCGGTACAGCGGGCGATCCGGCCGATCACCCGACGACGGGCGTGGATCTGCGGGCACCCTGTCACGCCGCGGCGTGGGCGGCCGGGGTCCCCCGGTCGCCGAGGGTGACCAGCGCGGCGAAGGCCGCCTGGACGACGATGTAGGCGGCGACGAACGGCAGCATCACCAGCGCCGGGTGCGCCGTTCCCGGATCGGGCAGCGGGACGAGCCAGGCGAGCGCGACGACCAGGCCGGAGTTGAGCAGCGAGAGCCGCGCGTAGCCGAACCCGTCGCCGTCGGCCTGGCGCCGGGCGAGCTCGAACACGACGACCAGCCGGAACAGCACGCCCACCATCAGCGCGGCGAGGACCGGGGCGCCGACCGTGTACCCCTCCCCGAGGGCCCGCAGCACCGGCCAGCTGAGTACCGCGCCGAGCGCGAGCAGCGGGACGAACACTGTGAGCATCCGGCGCCGGGTCGACCGGGCGAGCTCGGCGGCCCGGTGCGGCTCACGGGCGGTCTGCACGGCCAGCGAGTTGGTGAAGAACACCGCGGCCGTGTCGACGACGACGGTGGCCTGCCAGGCGATGAAGAAGACCGCACCGATCTCGTTGCCCATCCGGAAGTTCGCGAGCAGCGGGACCTGGTTGTAGAGCAGCACCGCGCCGAACTGAGCCACCGCGGTCGGCGCCAGGAACGCCGCCATGGACGCCCTGCTCGGCAGGCGGCCCGCGTCGCCCGCGGCGGCGTACCGGCGGACGACGAACCACAGGACGACGGTCCCGGCGGCGATCCACAACACCACCGGGATCACCCAGGACAGCACCATCCCCTGCGAGGCGAGGCCGGCGCCGAGCACGGCCAGCAGCGCGATCCGGGTGACCGCGAACGTGCCGGTGCGCCAGACCGCGATCCAGGGGCGCCCGACGGCGACCAGCACGAAGTCGTGGACGACGTACACGCCCCAGCCGGCGCAACCGAGCACGAGCAGCAGCAGACCCCAGCCGAACGGGCCGTCGCCGGCGGCGACCTCGGTCACCCGCGGGACGACGAGGCCGTAGCAGAGACCGACCAACCCGGACAGCGGCATGATCAGGAGCAGGCTGCCGAACACCAGGCGGACCGACCGGCGCCCGGCACCCGGGAGCCATCGCATGAGGCCGATGCCGAGGTTCAGCTGGGCGGCACCGCCGATGAGCTGCATCGCCGAGACGAACTCGGTGGCCCGGCCTACCTCCTCCTGCGGCATCACCCACGCGGCGATCACGAAACCGAGCAGCCCCGCGGCGGAGTTGAACGCCGAGGTCAGCGTCAGGGCGAGCGAGTCACGCGATCCTCCGTGCCCACGCTGCTCGACGACCGGAGGCGGGGGAGGCACGGAGCGTCACGCTACGGGTCCGAGCCGAGCGCGGTCACCAGCCCGCCGGGCCGGTACCGGAGTCGCCCCGTGCCGTGCACCTGCTCCCGGCACCCACCCGGACAGGTGTCAAGGGTGATGTGTGCCACTGCGGGTTGAGTGTGCCGTGGCGGCATCGAGTCTCCTGACCGGGCGGAAGTCGGGACGAACGGGGAGAACGGAATGACCACGACCGGACGACAGGACAGCACGCGACCGGATGACGAGACCACGGGGCCGCTGCCCATCGTCGGTACCCCCGGGCGGGCCGGGGTCGGCGGGAGGGCCGGGGCTCCGAAGGACCCGGCCGAGATGACGATGCTCGACCACATGGGCGGCCCGATGGGGTTCGTCTACTCGGCGATCCCGGTCGCCGTGTTCGTCACGGCCAACGCGTTCCTGTCGCTGTCGCTGACGATTGGCATCGCGGTCGGATCGGGCCTGGCGCTGTTCGGGTACCGGCTGCTGCGCGGTGAGCGCTTCGCGCAGGCCGTCGGGAGCCTGCTCGGTGTCGTGCTCGCCGCCGCGCTCGTCGCGATCACCGGGTCGGCGCGGGACTTCTTCGCGATCGGGATCTGGGTCTCGCTCGCCGGCTTCGTGTTCACCGTCGCGACCCTGGTGGCCCGCAGGCCGATCACCGGCGTGCTGTGGAACCTGTTCCACGGCGGTACCCACGACTGGCGTGCCGACCGGCCGAGCCTGCGGGCACACGACATCGCGACGATGGGCGCCGCGCTCGTCCTCGGCTCGAGGTTCGTGGTCCAGCAGTGGCTCTACATCACCGAGAGCACGACCGGGCTGGGGATCGCGAGGGTGCTGATGGGCACCCCGCTGTCGGTCGTGTCGGTGATCCTGATCGTGTGGGCGTTCCGGCGCAGCACCAAGCGCCTGATCCCCGCCGGCCGATGAGCGTCGCCGGTGTCCGGCGCAGCCCGGCGGTGTGGCTGACCTCGTACGGGCTGTCGTTGCTGGGCAAGGGCATCGCCGCCGTGGTGCTGCCCCTGCTGGTGCTCGACCGCACGGGGGACGTGCTCGCCGCGGGTGTGCTGGCATCGGTGTCGACGGCCGCCTCCGCGCTGACCGGACTGGTCTCCGGCCTGCTGGTGGACCGGATCGACCGGCGGACGGTCGCGGTGGTGTCCGACCTGCTGGCGGCGGTGTCGCTGGCGGCGCTGCCACTGGTGGACCTGGTGTGGGGACTGAACCTGGCGTGGTTCCTGGTGTTCGGGGTGCTGGGTGCGATGATCCGGATCCCCGGGATGACCGCCCAGGAGACGTTGCTGCCCGCCCTGGTGCGGCTCGGCGGCACCACCCCCGGGCGGCTGGAGCGGTGGATCGCCATCCGGGAGAACCTCGGCAACGTGCTGCTGCTCGCCGGCCCGGGCGCGGGTGGTCTGCTGGTCGGGATGCTCGGTCCGTCGCCGTCGGTGCTGTGGGTGACCGCGGTGACGAGCGTGCTGGCCGCGGTGACGACGCTGCTGCTGGATCCGCGGGCCGGCCGGGTCGTGCGGCGCACCCGGGAGGCCGCGGTGGGCGCGCTGCGCGGGGCGATGTCCGATCTCGTCGCCTCGTGGCGGTTCCTCGCCCGCAACCGGCTGGTGCTGGGCACCACACTGGTGTCGGCGGTCCTGGTGGCCGTGCTCGCGTCGCTGCAGACGACGGTGCTGCCCGCCTACTTCGTCGAGATGGACCTGCCCGCGCTGACCGGGCTGACGCTGAGCGCGCTGGCCGGCGGCGGTGTCGTCGGCTCGGCGCTCTACGCCGCGCTGGCCGGACGGGTGCGGCGCCGGGTGTGGTTCGTCGTCGGGATGCTCGGCTTCGGCGTCGGGTTCGCCCTGGTCGGGAGCCTGGCCGCACCCTGGCTGGTGCTCGCCGCCGCGGCACTGGTCGGTTTCACCAACGCCCCGGTCGCCGCCGTCCTGGGCGTGCTGACGATCGAGGCGACCCCGGACCCGATGCGCGGCCGGGTGCTGGGTGCCCAGAACACGCTGGTCCTGGCGGCCCCGGCGCTGACCGGGGCGCCGGTCGCCGCGGTGGCCTCGGCCGCCGGGCTGGGCGTCGCGGGGATCGTGCTGGCCGCGATCGCGGCGACCACAGCCGTGGTCGCGCTCGCCGCGCCTGCCTTCCGGAAGCTGGACGACCTGCCGGACCCCGACGACACCGGCCCGGGAACGGACTCACCGACCCCACCGGTCCCGGTTGCGGGTTCTTGACGTCCCACGCTTGACCATGCCGTCGGGGCACGGTGTGGACTGCGCCCATGGCCTGGAGCACCCGTGAGATCGCCGACCTGGCCGGTACCAGCCTGCGGGCGGTGCGCCACTACCACGAGGTCGGACTGCTCGCGGAGCCCGAACGGCTCGCCAACGGCTACAAGCAGTACGGGGTGGCGCACCTCGTCCGGTTGCTGCGCATCAAGCGGCTGGTCGATCTCGGGTTCTCGCTCGCCCAGATCGCCGAGATGGGTGACGACGACCACCACCCCGAACAGGCGCTGCGCACGCTGGACGCCGAGCTCGCCGCGACCATCGAGCAACTGCAGCGGGCCCGCATCGAACTCGGCCTGATCCTGCGGCACCGTGCGTCCCCCGACCTGCCCGCCGGGATGGTCCCGGGGAGCGAGTTGACCGAGGCGGACCGGGCGCTGGTCCTGGTGATGAGCCGGGTGCTCGGGCCGAAGCGGCTGGAGGCCTACTCGGAGCTGCTGCGCTCCGCGACCTCGGACCCGACCGACGGCGAGTTCGACGAGCTCCCGGCCGACGCCGACGCCGACGTCCGCGCCGATCTCGCCCGTCGGATGGCGCCGCACATCCGGCGGATCCGGCAGGAGCACGCGCTGGCCGTCACCTCGGATCCCGGGAACCGGCCCGAGGACCGGCTCGCCGAGCAGGTCGCGGCGCAGGCGATGCACGAGCTCTACAACCCTGCCCAGCTCGACGTGCTGCGCCGGGTTCGCGAGCTGCTCGCGGACGAGTGAACACGGCCGGCGGACCGGGCCCCGGCCGGGATGCTCCTATGGATGTCAACCAGCCGGCGCGGCGTCGTGTGGGGTGAGTAGCGCTCGGTAGATGTCTCGGGCGAGGTAGCGCTTGAGACAGCGGATGATCTCTTTCTTACTCATGCCCTCGGTGGTGCGGCGGTGGGCGTAGGCGTGGGTGCGGGGGTCCCAGCGCAGACGGCAGAGCACGATCCGGTAGAGCGCGGCGTTGGCCTGGCGGTCACCGCCGCGGTTGAGCCGGTGGCGGTGGGTGCGCCCGGAGGAAGCGGGTAGTGGTGCGGCGCCGCAGAGCATCGCGAACGCTGCCTCCGACCGTAACCGGTGCGGGTTCTCCCCCGCGGTGACCAGCAGCTGCCCGGCGACGTCCGGGCCGACCCCGTTGAGCCGGGCCAGGGCGGGGTTGATGACCTTGGTCAGCGGGGCGAGGAGGGAGTCGAGCTCGTCGATCTCGACGGTGAGCTCGCGGTGGCGCCGGGACAGGGAGCGCAACGCGACCAGCGTCGCGACATCTGGCTGGTCGCAGGAGGTGGTGTCCAGGCGGCGGGTCGCGCAGTACGCCAACAGCTCGCGCAACCCCATCGGCGCGAGCTCAGCTCGGAGTTCGTCGGGGGCGGTGATGATCAGAGACCGGATTCGGGTCTGGGCCTGGGCGCGTGCAGCGACCGCGGAGCGACGGGCTACCCGTAGTGCCCGCAGGGCCTCGACCCGGCCGTCGCGGTGTTTGGGGGTGCCGGTGGCGCGCCCGGCCAGGGCGGCGCGGGCGGCGGCCTCGGCATCGACCGGGTCGGACTTGCCCTGCCAGCGGCGGGTCTTGCGATCCGCACGGTCGACCTCGACCACCGAGATCCCGCCCGCGCGCAGGTGACGGGCCAGGCCGGCGCCGTAGACGCCGGTGCCCTCCACCCCGACCCGCACCAGCAACCCGAAGGCCTGTAACCAGGCCAGCAGCGCGGCGTAACCGGTGACGGTGGTGGGGAACTGGGCATGTCCGAGTTGAGCTTCCCCCGGTTTGCCGGAGTGCGGGTTACCTGTCGGCGTCGCGCTGGGCGCGACGATAGTCGTCTTCGTACTCGTCGGGTGAGAGCCCTCCGAGGAGGGCCTGGATCCGGCGCGGGTTGTACCACCCGTCGAGGTAGCGGATCAGCGCATGCTCGGCCTCGCGGCGGGTCGCGAAGGTCGTCCCGGGCCAGTAGAGCAGCTCGATCTTGAGCGTGGACCACAGGTTCTCGGCGAGGGCGTTGTCATAGCTGTCCCCTGTGGAGCCCGTCGACGGGGCGACACCCGCGTCGACCAGGCGCTGAGTGAACCGCAGCGCCGTGTATTGAGCCCCCTTGTCGCTGTGAAAGATCAACTGACCGGGACGCAGGCTCCGGGAGCGCAGCGCGTGGTTGAGCGCGGTCAGCACCAGCACCGTCGTGGCTCGCGGGTCGGTGGCCCAGCCGACGACCCGGTTGGAGAATGCGTCGCGCACCGAGGCCAGCCACAACACGCCCTCACCGGTGACGATGCGAGTCAGGTCCGCCACCCAGACGCGGTTCGGCGCGGTCGCGGTGAAGTCGCGTTCGAGCAGGTCCGGCGCTGGGCGGTGTGCCGGGTTCTGCCGGGTCGAGCCGCCCTTCCAGCCGCGACGCAGGTGCGCACCCTGAAGGCCGTGCCCGCGCATGATCCGCTCGACGCGCTTGCGCCCGACGTGCACGCCCTGGCGGCGCAGCTCCAGCCAGACCCGCGGGGATCCGTAGGTGGTGGCGCTGGTGCTCGACGTGGTCACCGGACGCCTCACCGACGTCACCGACATCGCCACCGACTCCAGTAGTCCGGTGGGCAGCATGCCGATGTCGTCGACGACGATCAGGTCGGCGCGCAGGATCCTCGACACGGTGCGGGCGATCGAGGCGTCGACCTTGGCCCGCCCCAGGGTGGCGGTCAGTGATTCGAGGGTGAACCAGGCGACCCGTAGGCCGGCCTCGATCGGGGCGTGTGCCAACGCTTCGACGAAGTGCGACTTCCCGGTGCTGGACGGGCCAGCGACAGCCAGGTTCTCGGCCCGCCCGATCCACTCCAGGGTGTTCAGGGCGTTCTGGGTGGGTTCGGGATCGAGGATTTCTCCGGGCGCCAGGAGGAGAACGTCTTGCCGGTGGGGAAGTTCGCGTTCTTGCGGTGCAGGCGTCGGGTTGCTGCGTCGCGTCCGACGACCTCTTCATGCAGCAGCACCTTGAGCAGTTCGGCGGGGTCCCAGCGCTGCGCCCGCGCGGTCGCGAGGACGTCCGGGGCGGCTTTGCGCAGGTAGGGCAGCCGCATCCGGCGCAGGATCCGGTCGAGCTCGTCCGGCAACGCCGGCGCGGTGGGGGCGTTCAGCACCGACCTCCCCGCCGGTCGTCGTGCTGGCCGTGTTGGTCGTGTTGGCCGAAGCGGTGCCAGCCCGAGGTGCCGGGTTGGGGGAGTGGGTCTCGTCGGGCAGCACCACGTCACGGGCCGGACCGGCAGCGGAGAGGGGGTCGCGGGTGCTGTCCAGGTCGGGTTCGGCGAACCGGCCGGCCATCGCGGCCAGCCCCAGGGCTTGGTCGACCGGGTCGGTGCCCAGGGCGGCGGCGAGCTCGACGGCGTGGCCCATCTTGCGTCGCACCCGCGACGTTCCGGCCGCGCGCATCTACGCCTCGGGTGTCGACCCGAACACGCCGAGGGCCTGGGCTCCGGGCCGGATGCGGTGGTATACGCGACGTGCCCACGGCGTGCGGTCCGGGGCCGGTCCCCGCGAGCTCGACGATCCGGGTCCCGGCCAGCGGGCCACGGTGTACCGGCACTTCTACCCGTCCTGCCGGAGCAGGAAGCGCTGGATCTTGCCACTCGGGGTCTTCGGCAACGCATCTGTGAAGTGCACGGCGCGGGGGTAGGCGTGCCGGGCGTACCGGTCCTTGACCAGCTGCTGGATCTCGCTCACCAGCTCCGGCGTGCCCTCGGCACCTGCGGTGAGTACGACGTGCGCTTCGAGCACCTCTCCGCGCAGCTCGTCGGGACGGCCCACGACGGCCGCCTCGGCCACCTTCTCGTGTGCCAGCAGCACGCTCTCCACCTCGAACGGGCCGATGCGGTATCCGGCCATGATGATCACGTCGTCGTCGCGGGCCGAGAAGCGGAAATACCCGTCCTGGTCCAGCGTCGCGGTGTCCCCGGTCAGGTACCAGCGTCCGTCCTTGCTGAAGCGCGATGTCCCGGAGGCGCGGGCATAACCGCGGAACGTGGCCAGCGGACTGTTCGGCACGTCGACGGCGACCTGGCCGATCGTGCCGTGCGGTGCGGGCGTGGTCGCGTCGTCGGCGAGCACCGCAACGTTCCAGCCGGGAAAGGGCCGGCCCATCGAGCCCGGCCGGACCGGCTCGCGCAGCGTGTCGGCCCAGGCGTTGCCGATCATCATGCCCTGTTCGGTCTGGCCGTAGTGGTCGCGGACGGCGACGCCGAGCACCGACTCCGACCAGGCCACCACGTCGGGAGTGAGCGGCTCGCCCGCCGAGGACACGCACCGCAGCGCCAGTCCGGACGGCACCTCCCCGGCGCCCTGCAGGCTGCGGTAGACCGTCGGGGCGGCGGCGAAGTTGGTGACCCGGAACCGGTCCAGGATCTGCCAGGTGAGCGCCGGGCCGAACGGCGCGTGCAGGAGAAGGCTGCGCCGCCCGGCGGCCAGCGGGCCGAGGACGGCGTAGTAGAGGCCATAGGCCCAGCCAGGGTCCGCGGCGTTCCAGTAGACGTCGTCCGCGCGGACGTCGAGACCGAACTCGAGATAGCCCTGCACCCCGGCTAGTGCACGGATCGGGACCTGCACGGCCTTGGGCGCCCCCGTGGTGCCGGAGGTGAACAGCTCGATCAGCACCCCGTCCGGGCCGAGCGCGGCGGGTGCGTCCGCGGCGTCGCCGTGGCGGGCCAGCAGGTCGTGGAAGTCGTCGTGGCCGGTGCTACCCGGCCGCTGGCCGACGACGACGAGATGTGGCCCCGCGCCGCCGACGAGGCCGTCGAGCTTGTCGCACTGGCCGGCGTCGGCGACGACGACCTTCGCCCCGCTGGCACCGACTCGTAGTTCGATGGCCGGTGGGGCGAAGGCTGTGAACAGCGGGACGTGGATCGCACCGCGCCGCCAGATCCCCAGCAGGGTCACCACGAGCTCGGCGGACTTACCCATCAGGACCGCAACCGCATCTCCCGGCCCGACTCCGAGGTCGTCGAGCGCCGCGGCGAACTTCGTCGACTCCGCGCGGAGCTCGCCGTAGGTCAGGTCACGCGAGCTCAGATCAGGCTCGATGACCGTGAACGCGACCGCGTCCGCGGGGTGGCCATCGCAGAGCAGGGCAGCGGCCGACGAGCCGGCACGGGCGTAGCACCGGACCAGTTCGTCGACACGGGTACGAGGGTCGGTCATCGGTGATCGGGCCTCCAGATGGGGTTCGGACTCGGTTGCTCACGTCTCAGCAGCCGGTGGCGTGGGACGGGCCGCGGACGCGCGGATCACGGCCGCCCCGCCGGGGTCGACGATCCGGTCGTGGAGCACCCGGTTGTGGGTGTGGGCGAGATGATGCAGCCCGAACGCGGCCTCGACCGACGCGCGCTGGCCCTGCAGGTCCAGCCCCTGGTTGAGGGCCCGCTCGGCCAGCCGGATCCCGAACCGGGGCCGCCGGGCAATCCTGGCCGCCAGCTCGGAGCGCGGCCTGCTCCAGCTCGGCGGCAGGTACGACCTGGTTGACCATGCCAATCGCCTGCGCCTCGCGGGCGGTGATCGGGTCACCGGTGAACAGGAACTGCGTGGCCCGTCGCGCACCGAGCTCCCAGAGGTGGGTGAAGTACTCGGCACCGGAGACACGCCCTAGCTGTGCTGTCCGGGCAAGCGGGTCGCTCATGGGATTGCGTGTCCAGTAACGGTCGGGCGGGTGCTACTCCGCTCCCATGTGGCCAGCCGGTGGCCGGGAGCCGTCATACGTGGCGGCCATGCTCTGCAACAGCCGGTAGCCGATGGTCGTGCGGTCCACCGACATCACCCGTTCGCACGCGATCAGGCCCGGCAGCACCCGTACGCACTCGTCGATCGTCTCCTGGTCGGGCGCGTCGAACAGCATGTAGTACTCGCTGGTCTCGATGTTGCCGCACCCGCCCAGCCACACGACAGGACCGCGCGGCGGATCCTCCATCGATCCGGCGACCACGCCGGCCATCGGCAGGACGTGGTCCCGCATGACCTCGCTGCCCTCCGGCAGGCGCTGCCTGACTAGGAACCTCATCGGCACTCCGGGAAGTCGTGGGCGTCGCCGACGCCCTCCTGCTTCAACCTAAACTTCTGGACCTTTCCGGTCTCGGTCATCGGGAGGGCGTCGACCAGCCGCACGTACCGGGGCACCGCGAAGCGCGGCAGCTCGGCCCGGCAGGTGTCGACGATCCGTTCGGGAGTGAGACCGGAGTCGGGCTTCACCACCACCGCCACGGCGATCTCCTCCTCGCCGTGCTCGGATGGCACCGGATACGCCGCCACCTCGACCACGCCGGGGGCGCGCTGGACCGCCTCCTCGACCGTCTGAGCTGCGACGTTCTCCCCGCGCCTGCGGATCATGTCCTTGATCCGGTCGACGTACCAGAGGTAGCCGTCCTCGTCGAGGTAACCGGCGTCGCCGGTGTGCAGGCCGAAGTTGCGCATGACCTCGAGCGAGGTCTCGGGCTGGTTCCAGTAGCCGCTGAACACTGACCACGGTTCGTCGGAGGAGACCACGATCTCACCGGTCTCCCCGGCGGGCAGCGGCCGGTCCTCCTTGTCGACGATCCGCACCCGGTACGGCGGGTACGCCCGGCCGCAGGCCTCCGCCGGACCGTCCAGGTTGAACACCGAGATGTTGCCCTCGGTGCTCGCGTAGCCCTGGAAGACCTCGATCCCGAACCGCTCGCGCATCGCGATGCCCACGGAGTCCGGGCGGGGGGCGAGGATCCCACGGGTGATCGAGTGGTCACGATCACCTGGTGTGGGCTCCTGGGCGAGCAGGAAGTGGCCGATCGAGACGACGCCGTGCATGGCGGTGGCACCGAACGCGCGGGCCTGGTCGAAGAAGGCGGCGCCGCTGAACCGGCGGACCAGCCCGCACCGGGCGCCGGCAAGGATGCAGGCGCCGGCGTTCATGTAGCGACCCCCGCCGTGGAACAGCGGTAGGATGCTGATCATCGTGTCGTTCCCGGTGAGCCGCAGGGCAGCGGCAGTCCGCTCGGCGATCCGGTAGCTGTGCAGGTTCGGCAGTAGCGCGCCCTTGGGTAGACCGGTCGTCCCCGACGTATACATGATCGAGGAAGGTGTGCTGAGCCGGACCTCGTCGACCGTCGGGAAGTCGCGCCCGCCGCCGGCGAGCATCTCGTCCACGCTCGGCAAGCGGCCGGTGATCTGGTCGGTCGCGCCCTCAGGGGCGATCTCGACGATTCCGTCCGCGGGGCCGTCCGGGAGTGCCGCCACGAGTTGCTCGCGGAACCCCGGAGCGACGATCGAGAGCCGTGGGTCGGCGTCGGCCAGGACGTGCCGCATGCTCGCTCCGACCAGGGCTGGGTTGATCGGGACCTCGATCGCCCCGAGCTTGGAGAGCGCGACGCCCAGGTAGAGCACCCGCATGTCGTTCGCAACCAGCGTCGCGACTCGGTCACCGGGCCGAACACCCATCTCGCGCAGGCCAACTGCGATCGCACCCGCCCGCTGGTCGAGCTGCCCGTATCCGAGTGTCGCGCCGTCGTCCTGGACTAGGCAGATGCGATCCGGGGCCGTAGCTGCCCACCGCTCGACCACCTTGCTGAACACCCGCTCGTCCGGTTCGAGGTCGATCGGTGGTTCGAAGGTGAGGTCGGCGGGCGGCGTCCAGCTCACGACGTCCCCTGCGGGGGTGCGACGACGCGCTCACTGGAGGCCACGGCCAGGCACGACCGGCACTTGACCACCCGGAGCCAGCCCCGGTAGTCCACGAGCCGGTACCGGGCGAGCGTCGCGGCCCCGCACTCGCCGCACGTACCGCCCACCGGATCCACCGGTTCGGCGATCGTCATCTCGGTCGGTTGGGGAAACAGCACGTCACACTCCCTTGTCGATCGCGCCGCCGCGGGCGGCCTGCTCGCTGCTGTAGATGCCGTCCCGGAGGTCCCGACGGACGTCCGCTGAGTCCCGCTCCGCCGGGTCGCCATGGCCGCCCCCGCCCGCGGTCTGGAACACCACCACATCACCGGTGCCGAACTGGACACCGGCGCGCTTGCTCAGCATGAACCGGGCACCCTCGGTGTCCGGTCTCACCGGCCGGCCTGTCTGGGGATCGGCGAACCCGGCGACCACCTCTCCGGGACCGAGGTCGCGCCCGGCGCTCCAGTCGTCGAGCGCCTTGCGGTGAACCGTGATCGACGCACGGCTACCCGGGAGGCCGCCGAAGACGCCCTTGGTCGGGAACCGGCACTGATCCAGCTGAAAGATCGACTCGACATCCGTGCGCGGCACGAGCAATGCCCGGGTGGCCGGCCCGCCGCGGTGGCGGCCCGCCCCCGCGGTGTCCGCCACGAACTCCTTGGAAAGCATCAGCACCGGGTAGGAGATCTCATCCAGCTCGAGCGAGGGCTCCACACAGTTCCCGCCCTCGACCAGCGTGAACGAACAGCCATCCCCGCGAGCGGAACCACCGTAGGGTCCGGAGTAGACCCGCATCGCGACGAACGGCGCCGGCGCCGGGCCCCGGGTGTCCATCCCGGCGAAGCCGAGCACACCGACGTCGTCGTAGTTCTCCCCGACCGCGAGGGACTCGGCGGCCTGCGACACCGCCAGCTTGACCAGGTTCAGCGCTTTCGTGAACAGCATCGTGTGGCCGGCGTTGGTGGACATCGGCGGCAGCGCGTGTAGGCAGCTGCCCGGCGGCACGACGACGTGGATCGGCCGGAAGCCGCCCGCGTTCGGGCTGATCCCGATGGACTCCAGGATCGCGCCCACCCCGAGATGCGCCGCCGAGACCGTGTCCGACCACTGTGAGGCGTAGCCGAACCACTCCTCGCGACAGCTTCCCGAGTAGTCGACCTCGATCCGGTCGGTGTGCTTGCGCACCGTGCAGCGCAACAGCATGGGATTGCCGTCGGCGTCGTTGTCGAGGTGGTCCTCGGCCTCGTAGACACCGTCGGGGATCTCCATCAGGGCACGCCGGACCGCCCGCTCGGAGTAGTCCAACGTGTATTGGCTCGCCGCGATGTAGGTCTCGGCGCCGTAGCGTTCGATGTACCGCTCGGCCATGTCGACGCCGAGCTGCAGAGCGGACCGGATCACCTGCAGGTCGTTCAGCGAGAGATCCGGGATCCGGGTCTGCTCGGTGAACAGCTCCATCGTCTCCTGGACGAGCTCGCCACCCCGGTAGAGCAGCCGCGGGGAGAGCTTGATCCCCTCCGCGTACATGTCGCGCTGCAGTCCGGCGCCCAGCCCACCGGGCACCGGGCCACCGATGTCTAGCCAGTGGGTGATGCTGACCGCGAAGCCCATCAGCCGGTCCCCGTGGAAGATCGGCATGAGCGCGCCGACGTCGTTGACGTGGCTGCCGCCCTGGTACGGGTCGTTGTAGATCAGGACGTCGCCGGGCCGGAAGCGGTCGGCTCCCCACCGTTCGATCGCCATCCGCGCGTAGAACTGGTTGATCACGTAGTGGGCCGGCGCGGAGGTCGCCATCGCGACCGCGTCGAAGTCCAGGTCGCGGTCCGGGGCGTGCGGTGCGAGCAGGCCGATCCCGAAGTCGTTGGTCTCGTTGAGCAGCGGGCTCAGCGCCGCGGTGTTGATCTTCAGCTGCATCTGCAGGGCGACGAACCGCAGGGCGTGCCGGAGCACCTCGGCGGTCGTCAGGTCCAGCCCGTACCGCTGGTCGACCTCCTCGGCATAGGGCACGGAACGGTCGGTTGCGGTCGTGCTCATCAGACGCTCCCCTCCAGGTCCACCACGATGTCGCCTCGATCGTCCACCCGGGCCACGTCACCCGCGACCAGGACGCAGGTGGAGCTCGGTGCCTCCAGCACGGCCGGACCGCGAACGATCTGGCCGGGGGCCAGCTCCGTGGACCGGTAGATCTCGACCGGGATCCGATGTCCGCCCAGCACGACCTCGCGCAGGCCGACCGGATGTGCCACCGGCCGCTGCGGCAGCGGCGCCGGCCGGGGTGCCGGGGTGTCGGCGGCGAGGACCCGCACCCGCAGGCTGGCGATCTGGATCGGTGCGGGCAACGCGTAACCGAACTGACGGGTATGCGTTGCGCCGAACTCCTCGTTCAGATGTGCGACCGGGTCAGTGTGGGTCGGGTCGACCCTGGTCGGCAGCTCCCAGCGCTGACCCATGTACATCGCGTCGACGATGAACTCGACGTCGACCTCGTCGGCGGTCCTGCCGAACCGCTCGACCGCAGTCAGCGCCGTCTCGCGCAGCGTCTCGAACGCGGCGACGACGGTGTCCGGGGTGCCGACGCTCATCATCGGCACGACCTCCTCGTGCACGTGCGAACCCTCGAGGAGACCGAAGGCGGAGAACACCCCGGCCAGCGCCGGGATCACCACCTTCGGCATCTGCAGCACCCTGGCCACCTGCGTGGCGGCGAGCGGGCCGGCGGCCCCGTAGGCGAGCAGGCCGAACTCCCGTGGGTCCACCCCGCGGTACACGGTGAGGTGCCGGATCGCCTCGGCCATGCTGTTCACCGCGACCTCCATCGCGGTGGTTGCGACCTCCCCGGCCCGGGCGCCGAGCCGCTCGCCGAGATCGGCGAAGACGCGTTCGGCGGCGCCGAGGTCCGGCTGGATCTCCCCGCCGAGCGCGGTGTCCGGGTTGAGCCAGCCCAGCAGCAGCGCGGCATCGGTCACCGTCGGCGCCGTGCCACCACGCCCGTAGCAGGCAGGCCCGGGGTCGCTGCGCGCGCTCTGCGGACCGACGTGCAGTCCACCGGCCGGATCGACGGAGATGATGCTGCCGCCGCCGGCCCCGATGCTGTGGATCTCCAGCACGGGCATGCTGACCACTATGTCGTGCTCGAGCTCCAGTTCGCGCGCGGTCGCCGCCCGCCCGTCCGCCACGACTGCGACGTCGGTGCTGGTACCGCCCATGTCCAGGCCGACAAGGTTGGGCAGGTCGAGCAGGCGCGCGTACGACTGGACACCCATCACTCCGCCGACCGGACCGCTGTTCAACGTCGTGACCGGCCGGTCGGCGGTGGTCTCCGGGGTGTGCAGGCCGCCGCTGTTGGTCATGAACATCAGCGGTGCACCGTGCCCGCCGTCGGCCAGGCGCTTCTCCACGGAGCGGGTGTAGGAGGCCATCAACGGCTGGGCGTAGGCGTTGAGGACGCAGGTGGAGAGCCGGTTGTACTCCCGGGGAAACGGGGCGATGTCCGAGGAGATGCTCACCGCGACGTCCGGGAACCGTTCGCGGACCAGCTCCGCGGCCCGCTGCTCGTGCGCCGGGTACTTGTAGGCGTGCAGGAAGCAGATGGCGATGCTGAGGCATCCCTGCTCCCGGAGCCACGCCACCTCCTCCAGCAGGACGGACTCGTCGAGCGGGACCAGAACCTCGCCCTCGGCGGTCACCCGCTCAGCGACCGTCCGGCGCAGGTGCCTCGGGATGAGCGGGCGCAGCTCGTGCGGACGTCGCCAGCGGGGGTCGTCGATGGCGTCCTGGGAACGCCATCCCCGGCCCATGTCCAGCAGGTCACGGAACCCCTGGGTGGTGACCAGGCCGACCGTCGCGCCGCGCCGGGTCAGGATGGCGTTCAGGGCGACGGTGGTGCCGTGCACGATCCGGTCGATCTCGGCGGGCCCCAACTCGGCCTTCTCGATCGCGTTGAGCAGGCCGCGGGCCAGATCGTCGTACGTGGTCAGTGACTTGGTGACGACGTGTACCCGGTCGTCGTCGGCCACGACGAGGTCGGTGAAGGTCCCGCCGGTGTCGATCCCGATTCGCATGGTCATTCGGCCTCCTCGTGCTCGTGCGGGAACTGGACGACGCGGCGGTCACCGGCAGACCAGGGTCGGATCGCGGCGGACGTGTCGTCTCGGCACCGGACAGCTCGGTTCATCGTGATCGCTCCTTCGTTGGACGACCCTGGTGGATCAGCGGATCCAAACTTTACTGACCAGGAGGTAAAGTATCGCGCCTGCACGGATCGGTCAACGTTCGCGATCGTCGTGCGAAGTCCTGCACCGGTGGTCCGACTGCCGGTCAGTCCGCCGGTGGCAGCACGTAACCACTGAGGAGGCCGAACACGTGCTCGGCCAGGTCCTCCGGGCTCAACCTGCCGTTGGGCCGGTACCAGTGGGAGACCGACAGCAGCATCCCGTTGATCAGGTTCACCGCGACTCCCACGTCCAGGTCGGCACGTACGACCCCCGCCCGGACGCAGTCCTCGAGCAGGTCGGCGGCAGCCCGGTTGACGTCCCGGGCCCACGACCGGTAGTTGCGCCGGGCCTGTTCGGAGAGCTGGTGCTGGTCGGCTGTCAGGACCGCGTAGTAGGTCTGGTAGCGGATGGCCGACCTGACGTGCAGGAGCACGTAGTCGTTCAGCTTCGAGCGTTCGTCCCGATCGCTGCGGACGATCTCCTCGATGCCGTGCCGGAGCGGATAGATGATCTGCTCCACGATCGTCTCCAGCAGCCACCGCTTCGAGGTCACGTACTGGTAGACGGTCGGTTTGCTGACACCCGCCTCGGCCGCGATGTCGGTGATCGTCGTCTCGACGAAGCCCTTGCGCTCGAAGGCTCGGGCTGCCGCGTCGATGAGTTCCTGCACGCTGGTCGCACGCTGCCGTGCCACGGCGCCGTCACCTCTCTCCCGGTCGTTCGCGTGTGCCGACACCCCGTGCCGACCGGAGGCCGGTCAGCGGGGGGGCATCCGGATGGCGGCGTCGAGCCGGACGCACTCCGCGTTGAGATACGGATTCTCCACCATCTGCCGGACGAGCAACGCGAACTCCTCCGGCCTGCCCAGCCGGGCTGGCTCGATCATCGCGGCCTCCAGGGCCAGCCGGGTTGACTCGGGCAACCCGGCCGCCATCGGCGTCTCGAACAGTCCGGGCGCGACGGTGTTCACCCGGACGCCGGTACCGGCCAGATCACGTGCCACCGGCATGGCGAGCGCGATCACGCCCGCCTTGCTGGCGCTGTACGCGGCCTGCCCGCTCTGCCCCTCGAACGCGGCGCCGGAGGCGGTGTTGACGATCACACCGCGTTCGCCGTCGATCGGCTCGTTGCCCACCATGACCGCGGCCGCGGTCCGCATGACGTTGAAGGTACCGAACAGGTTGATCGCGACCACCCGCTCGAAGTCCGCCTGCCGAGCGGACCTGCCGCGGGAGACTATGCGTGCCCCGGACACGACCCCGGCGGTGGTCACCGCGATGTGCAGCGCGCCGAACGCGTCGAGGACTTCGTCGACGGCGTGCCCGACGGCGTCCGCATCAGTCACGTCGACCTGTATGCCGAACCCCTCCGGCAGGGAGTTCGCCACCTCCCGGGCCGCGGCCGGGTCGGCGTCCAGGACACCGACCCGTGCCCCCGCGGAGGCGAGGTCCATACAGGTCGCCCGGCCCAGACCGGATCCGCCGCCGGCGACCAGCGCGACCTTGCCCTCGATCTTCACGTGTGACTCCTCTCTCCTCCGCAGCCGGTCACCGGCCGGTGAAGCGGGGTTCCCGGCCCTGCGCGAAGGCGGCAAGGCCCTCGGCGAAGTCGGCGCTCGAGGCGTACGCCTCGCAGGCGGCCATCTCCTGCGCGGCCGCCCGGTCCGGCGAGGTCCCGGCTCCGGTGTCGACCAGTCGCTTCATCCCGGCGATCCCGGTGGAACTGTGTCGCCCGATGCGCTCGGTGAGCGCATCGACCGCCCGCTCCAGCTCCCCGGCCGGGACGACCTCGGTCACCAGACCGGCCTCGCGCATCCGCTCGGCGTCCCACCGCTGCGCGGTGAACAACAGCTGCTTGGCCCGGTTCGCCCCGATGAGTCGCGGCAACCGGGTGGTACCACCGGCCGCCGGGAACATGCCGTAGCGGGCGTGTCCGTCGGCGAAGGTGGCGTCCTCGGTGGCCACGACGAGGTCACAGGCCAGCACCAGCTCCAGGCCACCGGCGATCACACCGCCCTGCACCGCGGCGATCACCGGCCGAGGGCTCTCGACGAGGGCGTCGAACACCTCGGCGGCCCGGTGCAGGAACCGGGGCAGGTCGTTCTCCCCGTGCAGGGCACGCGCCATCGCGAGGTCCGCCCCGGCGCAGAACGACGGTCCTCGGGCCGCGATGACCACCGACCGCACCGCCGGGTCCCTCTCGGCCCGGTCGAGGCCGGCGGTGAGCTCGTCGAGCAGCTCCAGCGTCAACGCGTTGTGGACGTCCGGCCGGTCGAGCGTGAGCCATGCCGCGCTGCCCCGGACGGTGCACTGGACGACATGGGTTGTGGATGTGGGCACTCGGCCCCCCGTTCTCGAAGTGGTGTGCGGTCGACGCGGTCGCTCAGCCGTCCCGGTGACGCGAGGCACCGGGTGGGCGGACCCGCCCGCTGCGGCCGTCGGCGCGCACCAGCGCCGGCCCGGCCGGATCGATCAGCCCACCGTGCTGTTCCCGGTGGTGGGAATGGGCGAGCTGGTGCAGGTCGAAGGTGGATTCCACGGTGGACCGCAGGCCCTGTCGGTCCAGGGCGCGGTTGACCGCGCGCTTGGCGAGGCGCACCCCGAATGCCGGACGGCTCGCGATCCGCTCGGCGAGCGCCATCGTCTCCGCCTCGAGATCGGCCCGCGGGACGACCCGGTTGACCATCCCCAGAGCCTGCGCGTCGAAGGCGTCGATCGCTTCACCCGTGAACAGCATCTCCTTGGCCCGGCGCGCACCCAGCTCCCACGGATGCACGAAGTACTCGGCCACCGCCGACCCGAACGCGCTGCTCGGGTCCAGGAACACAGCGTCGTCACCGGCGACGATGAGGTCACAGGGCCAGATGAGCTCCAGCCCGCCGCCGACCACCTTGCCGTGCACCTGGGCGATCAACGGCCGAGGCAGGTCCCGCCAGCGCAGGCAGAGCCCGAGGAACAGCTCCTCCTCGACCGCGTACCACCCCTCGGCTCCCGAGGCGTCGAAGCCGCCGGTCAGCGTGCGGGGGCAGACACCACCCATCGAGTAGGCACTGTCGACGTCCAGGTCGTGCCCCGAGGAGAAGTCCGGGCCGTCGGCGCTCAGCACGATGACCTTGACCTCGGGGTCCAACACCGCCTTCTGGTAGGCGGCGTCGATCTCGTGCAGCATCGCCCGGTCCTGCGCGTTCCGCTTCTCGGGACGCGCGAGGACCACCCGGGCCACACCCGGGGCAGGTCGCTCGTACCGGACCCTCATCCAGCCGTCGGTGCTCATCACAGCTCCTGTCGTCGTCGACGTCCCACCCACCGAGACGCCGGTATCAGCTCGCGAGGATCGTGACCGAGGCGACCGCGGCATCCGGGCCCAGATACCCACCGGCGTTCTCCGCGAGCCCGATCCGGGCACCCGGCACCTGCCGGGCACCGGCTCGGCCGCGCAGTTGGTCCGCGAGCTCGGCCACCTGGGCCAGACCAGTGGCGCCCAGCGGGTGCCCGCGGGACAGCAACCCACCGCTCGGGTTGACCGGCAGCCGCCCGCCGAGCGAGGTCTCCCCCGCGCGGAGCAGCGCCGGGGCCTCACCCGCCGCGCAGAGCCCGAGCTCCTCCAGCCCGATCAGCTCGGCGGGAGCCGCCGCGTCGTGACACTCGACCACGTCGACGTCACCGGGACCGACCCCGGCCTGCTCGTAGACGCGGGCCGCCACCGCGGGGACCAGCTCGCCGTAGTCACCGGCCCGGCCTGCTCCGATACCGACCGCGAGCAGCCGCACCGGATCGGCTCCACTGCGGCGGGCCGCCTCCGGGGTCGTGACGACGACCGCCGCCGCCCCGTCGCTCATCGGTGCGCACATCGGCAACGTGAGCGGGTCGCTGATCCGCCGGGCGGCCAGCACCTCAGGAACCGCGAGCTCGGCGCCGTACTGCGCACGCGGGTTGGCCAGCCCGTGCCGGGCGTTCTTCACCACCACCCGGGCGAAGTCCTCAGGGGTCGCATCGGTGCGGTCCAGGTACCAGCGGGCGAACCGTGCGTAGATGTCCATGAACACCGACCCGTCGCCGCCGGTACCGAGCTCACGACGGATCTCCTCCAGGCGTTCCTGGTCGAGGGCCGAGGTGAGCGCGGCCAGCGCGCGCGACCGGTCCGCGATGGCGAGCTTCTCGGCGCCGATCGCGACCGCGACGTCGACCTGCCCGGACGCGACCGACAGCCAGGCCTGGTGCAGCGCCGTCGAACCGGACGCGCAGGCGTTCTCCACGTTGACCAGCGGGATCCCGGCCAGTCCTGGCCCGCGCACGGCGTGCTGCCCGCGCACCGACTCCTGCCCCTGCAGCAGGCCGGACAGGACGTTGCCGAAGTAGACGATCCCGACGTCGGCGGCGGAGGTGCCCGCGTCGGCGAGTGCTTCGTTCGTCGCCTCGCTGACGAGCGAGGCGATCGAGCGGTCCGGCATCCGGCCGAACGTGGTCATCCCGACTCCACCGACCACGACGTCACGCATGCCCACCACCCTGCTTCCCTGGTCCATGCACGAATCTTAACTTACTAGATAGGTCAGTTTTCTACCAGCACCTCAGCTCTGCAAGTACCACCGTAACCTCTGGGTCGAGCCTTCGTTGAGTTTATTGACTAGTCAGACAAGGAGGTCGCGATGTCGGCAGAGGTCCCCCCGGTCCTGAGGCCGCTAGTGCCCCTGGGTGGGTTCTTCGCGATGGCACTGGACGCCGTGCAGGCCGCACTCCGGCGCCCCTTCCAGTGGCGCGAGGCGGTGTCGCAGGCGTGGTTCGTCGTGCGGGTCTCACTCGTGCCGACCGTGCTGGTGATGCTCGGGTTCATGCTGCTCGTGATCTTCCAGGTCAACCTGCTGCTCACCGACCTCGGCGCCCTCGACCTGTCGGGTGGTATCGCCGGTATCGCCGCGGTCCAGCAGATCGGGCCGTTCGTCACCGTGGTCGTGATCGCCGGGGCGGGCGGTACCGCGATCTGCGCGGATCTCGGCGCCCGTACGGTCCGCGAGGAGATCGCGGCAATGGAGGTCCTCGGGATCGACCCAGTCCAGCGGCTCGTCGTCCCCCGCGTGCTGGCGATGGTCGTCGTCGGCCAGGTCCTCAACGTGATCATCTGCGCTGGCGGGCTGGTCGGCGGTTACCTCTTCTCGGTCTATCTACAGGGCGCGACACCGGGCGCGTTCCTGGACAGTATCCCGCTGTTCACCGGGATCCCCGAACTGATCGTCAGCCAGATCAAGGCCCTAGTCTTCAGTGTCATCGCCGCTCTCATCGCCTGCTATCGAGGGCTGACCGTCTCCGGAGGTTCCAAGGACGTCGGCGACGCCGTCAACCAGGCCGTGGTCATCACGATCACGGTCCTGGTCCCGGTCAGCCTCACCATCACGCTCGTCCAGTTCGCGGTTCTGTAGGGGGCCTGATGTCGCAACGCGGTGCCGCGCGCACAGTACGAGAGGTCGTCATGGCCCCGGTGCGAACCATCGACGTGCTGGGCCGCCAGGGCCTGTTCTACGGCCGGGTGCTCGGCCTGGTCCCGGCCACGGTCCGCCGGTACCGAAGGGAGATCATCCGGCTGGTCGCGGAGCTGGGGATGGGTGTCGGAGCGCTCGCGCTGATCGGCGGCTCCGCCGCGATCGTCGGTTCGATCACCTTCTTCGCCGGCGCGGTCGCCGCGGCCCAGGGGTTCGAGTCGTCCAACAGCATCGGCGTCGGTTCGCTGAGCCCGCTGCTGGCGGCCTACTTCACCGCCCGGCTCTCGACGCCGCTGCTGGCCGGTGTGGCACTGGCCGTGACCATCGGCGCGGCGACCACGTCCCAGATCGGTGCGATGCGGATCTCCGAGGAGATCGACGCACTCGAGGTGATGTCGGTGCCACCGATGCGCTACCTCGTGACGACCCGGGTCGTCGCCGGGCTGGTGGTGATCACTCCGCTCTACATCTTCGCGTCGCTGGCGGGCTTCCTCGCCGACTACTTGATCCTGGTGTTCTTCTACGACACCGGGGCCGGGAACTTCAGCCACTACTTCTTCCTGTACCTGACGCCGCTCGACATCGTGTTCGCCTACGTCCAGGTGGTCGCGATGGTCGTGGTGGTGATGCTGGTGCACACCTACTACGGCTTCCACGCCTCCGGTGGGCCCGCCGGGGTGGGTGAATGCGTCGGCCGTTCGGTGCGGACGTCGATGTCCGCGGTGATGCTGGTCAACCTGCTTGTGGCGATGGCCCTGTACGCCAACTTCGACACCTTCAACCTGGCGGGCTGAACCGTGACCGAACCGAGCCCGTTCAAGGTCCGTCTCGTCGGCGTCGTCTTCCTCGTGGCACTCGGGATGTTGTTCGCGCTCGCCTGGGCGCTCTACACCCAGAGCTTCCGCAGCACCGTCACGGTCAGCCTCCAGGCCGGCCGCACCGGCCTCGTCATGGACACAGGCAACAACGTGCGGTTGCGGGGGGTCGAGGTCGGCCGGGTCACCGCGATCGAACCGACCCCGCAGGGCGCGGTACTGACCCTCGGCCTGAACCCCGACCAGATCGGTCACATACCGGCCGACGTCACCGCCGAGATCGTCCCGACGACCGCGTTCGGCACCAAGTACGTCAGCCTCGTCGAGCCACCCGATCCGGGCCCGGACCGGATCGCCGAGGGTGCGGTCCTGCACAACTCGGCGGTGACCGTCGAGCTGAACGACGTCTTCGCGAACCTGTCCCGGCTGCTCGACTCGATCGATCCGGCGAAGGTGAACGCCACCCTCGGCGAGCTGGCGCGTGCGCTGGACGGGCGCGGTGACTCGATCGCGGCACTGGCCGCCGTCACGGACCGGTACCTCGCCGATCTGAGCCCGAAACTGCCGGTGCTCCAGCGCGACCTCGATGCCCTGGCCGACGTGTCCCAGCTCTACGCCGACGTCGCCCCTGACCTGCTGCGGGTCCTCGACAACCTCACCGTCACCGGGCGCACCGTGGTCGACCAGGCCGCCCAGCTCGACGCGTTCCTGGCTGGTGTCACCATGCTCGCCCGGACCGGTGACGACGTGCTCCGCGAGAACCACGACCGCCTGGTCACCGCGCTCGACGTGCTGCGACCGACCACGGATCTCCTGCAGGAGTACGAGCCCGGTCTCACCTGCTTCATCACCGGGCTGGACCGGACCCGCCAGGCACTCGAGCCGGGGATCGGCGGGGCGTCGCCGGAGATCCGGTTGAACTCCACGATCACGCTCGGCCAGCCGCCGTACGAGAACCCGCAGAACCTGCCGAAGATCGGCGCGGCCAACCCACCCGCCTGCCACGGCCTGCCCTTCGTGGACGAGACCGAGCGACCGACACCGCAGATCCGGACCGACACCGGACTCGACCCGCACACCGGAGAGGTCCAGCCGGGCCGTCCTCCGGCCGCCGAGCTCCTGTTCGGACCGCTGCTGACCACCGATCCCTCCGGAGGTGACTCGTGAGAGTCCGCGCCGACGCCGTCAAGGTGATCGTCTTCCTCGTGGTGGGTGCGCTGGTGGGCGGACTGCTGTGGCTGACCCTCGGCCGGTACACCCTCGGGACGACCTCCACCACCTACACGGCGGACTTCACCGATGTCAGCGGGCTGCGCGCCGGAGATCTGGTGCGGGTCGCCGGAGTACGGGTGGGTCAGGTCGACGAGCTGTCGATGACCGCGGAGAACCTGGTACGGGTCCGCATCGACGTCGATGTCGACCAGCCGCTGCTGCGCACCAGCACGCTGCACGTCCGCTACGAGAACCTGGTCGGTGACCGCTTCGTCGAGCTCAGCGACGTGCCCGGCGCCTCGGCCCCGCAGGACGCGAACGCCGTGATCGGGCCCGATCGCACTGTTCCGGCGCTCGATCTCGACGTCCTGCTCAACGGGTTCAAGCCGCTGTTCCAGGGGCTGCGACCGGAGCAGGTCAACGCGCTCGCCGAGGACATCGTCGGCACCCTGCAGGGCCGGGCCGGAACCGTCGGGTCGCTGCTCGAGCACACCGCCTCGCTGACCGGGACACTCGCCGGCCGCGACGAGGTGATCGGACGGGTGGTCGGCAACCTCAACGCCGTGCTCGGCACGGTCGACGCCCGCGACCGCGAGTTCTCGACCACGATCGACCGGCTCCAGCGGCTGGTGTCCGGCCTGGCAGACGAGCGGAGCACCATCGGGTCGGCGATCACCGAGGTCGACGGGCTGGCCGGCGACCTGAACGGGTTGCTGGCCGAGGCCAGACCCCCGCTCCGGGGCACGATCGAGCAACTCGGACGCACCGCGACGGTGCTCGACGAGAACCAGGACTCGCTCAACGCGGTACTCGCCCAGATCCCCGCGGCCTACCAGAGCCTGACCCGGGTCGGGTCGTACGGATCGTTCTTCAACTTCTACCTGTGCAGCATCCAGGTGAAGGTGACCGGACCGGACGGCAGACCGATCGACTCACCGACCATCGGGTCGAACCAGAACACGCCGAGGTGCCGGCTGCCATGATCCGTTTTCGCGAACTGAACCCGGTGTCGATCGGCGCAGCCGGACTGGCGCTGGTCGTCGTGGTCCTGGGCCTCGCGCTGAACACCGAACGGATCCTCGCCCTGACCGGGGCCGGGCACAGCGCGCTGTTCGCCGAGGCCGGTGGTCTCAAGACCGGGGACCCGGTGCAGGTCGGCGGCTTCGACATCGGCCACGTCACCGCCGTCGAGCTCGACGGTCCTGACGTCCGGGTCGACTTCCGGGTGACCGACGACGACGCACAGCTCGGGGCGGAGACCAGGGCGTCGGTCGGGGTGGCGACGATCCTCGGGCAGAAGTACCTGAAGCTCGCCCCGGCCGGCGGCGGGGAGCTGGGCGACGATCCGATCCCGCGGTCCCGGACCTCGGCGCCCTACGACCTCCCCGCGGCGCTGGAGACCCTGACCGAGACGTCCGAAGCGATCGACACCCCGCGGCTCGCCGAGGCGCTCGACACGATCTCCGAAACCCTGCACGGCCGGGCACCCGAGCTGCGGGCCGCGGTGGACGGCGTCAACCGGCTGTCCCACACCGTGGCCTCCCGCGACCAGGACCTGCGGGACCTGTTGACGAACGCCAAGGGCGTCAGCGCAGTGCTCGCCGAACGGTCGGGGCAGCTGCGCTTGCTGCTCGGCGACGGGAACCTGCTCCTCGGTGAGCTCGAGTCGCGCCGGCAGGCGATCGAGGACCTGCTCCGCAACGCCTCGGCGCTGTCCCGGGAGCTCCAGGGCCTGGTCCGCGACAACGAGCAACAGATCGGCCCCGCCCTCGACCGGCTGAACTCGGTGATCACCGTGCTGGAGGACAACCGGGACAACATCGAGCAGATCCTGGAGGGCGCCGGGATCTACGCGACCGGGCTCGGTGAGGCCGTGTCGAACGGCCCGTTCTTCAACTCCTACGTCCAGAACCTCGTGCCGGGCAACCTCATCCCGCTGGCGGACCACCTGCCGCGGCTCGCTCCGCCCGTCGCACCGTCCGGAGGCAACTGATGACCAGACGCTCCACCGCGCTGCTGGCGGCCGGCGTCGCCGCGCTGCTGGTGATCGGGCTGAGCACCGCGCTGTCGGCCACCGGCCAGCGGACGGCGACCGCGTTCTTCGAGAACAGCACCGGGCTCTACGAGGGCGACGAGGTCCGCATCCTCGGGGTGCCGGTCGGCGTGGTCGACCGGATCACCCCGGATGGCCCCGCGATCCGGGTAGAGTTTAGCTACGACGCCGACCAGCCGGTCCCGGCCGACGCGAAGGCCGCGATCGTGGCACCGTCGCTGGTCACCAGCCGCTACCTCCAACTCGCCCCGCGGTACACCGGAGGCCCGGTACTGCCGGACGACGCGGAGATCCCGATCGAACGCACAGCGGTCCCGGTCGAGTGGGACGAGATCAAACAGCAGCTCAGCAGGCTGTCCACTGAGCTGGGGCCGCAGGCTGGGGACCCGCAAGGGTCGCTCGCCCGTGCCCTCGACGTCGGCGCCGAGACCCTCGGCGGTCAGGGGGCGGCGATCAACGAGACGATCACCCAGCTGTCCCGGGCGATGACGACCCTCGCCGGCGGGAGCGACGACCTGTTCGGGACCGTGCGCAACCTGCAGGTGTTCACCGAGGCGCTGTCGACGAGCGACCGGCAGATCGTCGAGTTCGGGCAACGGCTGGCGTCCGTGTCGGGTGTGCTGGCCGAGAACGAGCAGCAGCTGGGCCGGGCGGTCGTCGACCTGCGGGACACCTTCGAGGTCGTGCACGGTTTCGTCGAGGAGCACCGCGAGCGGCTCGGGACGTCCGTGCACGAGCTGGACGACCTCGCCGGGCTCCTGGTCGATAACCAGGATCGGCTCGCGAAGGTGCTGCATGCCGCACCGACCCCGCTGGTGAACCTCTACAACGCCTACCAGCCAGGCACCGCCTCGGTGCACGGACAGGTGGCCGTCGGTAACTTCGCCAACCCGGCCCAGTTCGTCTGCTCGGGGATCGCCGCGGCCGGTGCGCTCCCACCGGACGATGCGGCCCGCGTGTGCGCGGAGCAGCTCGGACCGCTGCTGAACGTGCTCACGATGAACTATCCGCCGGTCTCGGTGAACCCGCTGACCCGTCAGGGGACCGATCCGGGGCCCGGGACACCGACCCAGGCACCGGACGGGCGGTCCGCCATCCTGCCACCGCTCACCGGCCCGGGTGGGCTGACCGAGCAGGTCGCTCCCGGAGAGGGGAACCCATGATCCGGCCACTCGGACGTCGCACGCGGATCTCGGCGACCGTGCTCGTCGTCTCCGTGCTGACGGGCCTGACGGGTTGCCGGTTCGACGGAGTCGGGAGCCTGCCCCTGCCGGGCGCGGTCGGCACCGGGCCCGGCTCGTTCCGCGTCGAGGTGGAGCTGCCCGACGCCGGGACGCTGAAGCCCAACGCGCAGGTCAAGATCGGGGACGTACCGGTCGGCACGGTCACCGCGCTGAGCGTCCGGAACTGGCACGCCGTGGCCACGGTCAGCCTGCGCGACGACGTGGAGCTCCCTGCCAACGCGGTCGCCGCGGTCGGCCAGAACTCGCTGCTCGGGGCGACCCATCTGGAGATGGCCGCCCCTCCGGAGCGGTCCACGACCGAGCTGCTCGAAGAGGGCGGCCTGGTCCCGCTCGAGCGGACCCGCGCGTATCCGACGACCGAACAGGTCCTGGCCGCGACCTCGACTGTGCTCAACGGGAGCGGGCTCAACCAGATGGAGACCACGACGAGGGAGCTGCAGCGGGCACTCGGCGGACACGACGGTGCGGTCGGACGCCTGCTGCCCCGGCTTGACGAGTTCGTCGGCGGGCTCGACGCCCAGCGTGACGACATCGTGCGTGCCCTCGACGGTCTGGATCGACTGTCCGGGACGCTGGCCGAGCAGAACCAGGTGCTCGCCGGCGCGCTCGACCAGCTCCCTCCGGCACTCGAGGTGCTCGAACGGGAGCGGACCGACCTCACGAACGCGCTGGCGCGCCTGCGCGACCTCGGGGTCACCGGGCGGGCGGTGGTCTCGGACACCCGCCAGGACCTCGTCGGCAACCTGCGCAATCTCGAACCGGTACTCCGGTCGCTCGCCGATGCGGACCGGTCCCTGGTGGACGTGCTGGGCCTGGCGCTCACCTTCCCGTTCCCCGCGGCAACCGCGCCCAACGCCTGCCGTGGTGACTACTGCAACCTCAACCTCACGCTCGACCTGCGGCTCGAGAAGCTCGATACCGGGCTGCTCTCGGGGACCCCGGTGGCGGGACTGCCGAGCGTCACCGGTGAGCTGCTCGGCGGGGTCGCCGACGGTGCAGCCGGGGACGCGGCCGACCCGCTGCGCGAGGTCCTGCCGGGCACACAGCCCGGGGACCCGGCCCCGGAGCCCGCGCCAGCGGCCCCGGCATCACCGGAACCGGCCCCGGATCCGGAGCGCGACGGTGGGTTCCTCGGCGGGCTCCTCGGAGGTGGCTCGTGATCCTCACGCGGTTCATCCGCATCCAGCTCACCGTCCTGGTGATCACTGCCCTGGTCGGCGCCGTGGTGCTCGGGTCGGTCTACCTGCGGGTCCCGGCGCTGCTGGGGTTCGGCAAGTACCAGGTCACCGCGGAGTTCACCGACGCCGCCCGACTCTACGAGCGGGCGGAGGTGACCTATCGAGGGCGGTCGATCGGTCAGGTCACCGAGGTCGCCCTCGGCGAAGGGCGCGGGGTGCGGGTCGACATGCAGCTCGACTCCGGCATCGACATCCCGGCGACCGTGCGGGCCGAGGCCCGCAGCATGTCCGCGGTCGGCGAGCAGTACGTGGACCTGACAGCGGGCCCGGCCGACGGCAGCCGTCTCGAACCGGGAGCGGTCATCCCGATGGACCGCACGACCGTGCCGCTGCAGATCGGTCCGGTTCTCGACCAGGTGAACTCCCTGGTCGAGGCGCTCCCCGAGGAGGACCTGCGAACGGTCGTCGACGAGACGTATGACGCCTTCCAGGGCACCGGGCAGCCGTTGCTGGAGATCATCGACAGTGGCCGGACGCTGGTCGACGCCGCAGCCCGCGACTTCGAGCCGACGGCCCGGTTGCTCGACCAGCTGGGCCCGCTGCTCGACACCCAGACGGAGATCGATCCGGAGCTGCGCTCGCTCAGCCGGGACCTGGCGGTGGTCACCGACCGGCTGCGCGCCTCCGACGGCGACATCCGCGGCCTGCTCGCGGCGACACCGCCGTACACCGAGGAGGTCGTCGGTCTGCTCACCGACATTCGGCCGACCGTGCCGGTCCTGCTCGGCAACCTCACCAGCGTCGGTGAGGTCCTCGAGGTCTACAACCCGAACCTGCGCCAGCTCCTCGTCGTCTACCCGCTGGTGGCCTCACTCGGCCAGTCCGCGTCGCTGGTCAACGGGGACGAGGCCAGGCTGAACGTCGATCTGGACCTGGCGGTGAACGCCCCACCGCACTGCGTGGAGGGGTTCGTTCCGGCCGAACAGTGGCGCGATCCCGCGGACACCTCGCCCGCGGAACCCATCGACGCGTACTGCCGGTTGCCCGCGGACGACCCGACCGGCGTTCGCGGCGCGCGCAACACCCCCTGCGCGGAGTTCCCCGGCCGGCGGGCCGCGTCGCCGGACGACTGCCGGGGCGGTGGTTCGCCGGTCGACGCACCCGGCAACCCCCCGTTCCCGCCGGGATCACCGGCCGGGGACCTGCTCGGCGGCGATGCGCACGGCGACGACCCGGAGCAGGTCACCGCGGTCCCCTACGACCTGGTCACCGGCCGGGTGGTCGGACCGGACGGGACCCCGTTCTACCTCGCCGACGTGTCGAACCCGCACACCTCGATGAAGGGAAGGACATGGCAGAGCCTGCTGCTGTGGACGATCGACCGGTGACCGAGGTCCCGGACGGCACCGAACACTCCGGGCCGCTGGCGGCCAACCCACCGCACGGAGCCGGTCGGCGGCACCGCCGTGCGGCCCTGGCCCTCACCCTCGTCCTGGGGATCGCGCTGGCGGCAGCCGTCGCCGGTGGGATCACGGCGGTCGGGTCGTCGGCCGCTGACCGGGACGGGAACGAAGCCGTGGCCGCGGCCCGGCAGGTCGCGCTCGATCTCACCTCGGTGAAGGCGGCCACCGCCGAGGCAGACCTGCAACGGCTTCTCGCGAACTCGACCGGTGAGTTCCACGACGAGTTCGTCGAGCGGCGGCAGGCATTCGTGGGCATCGTGCGACGGGCCCGGGTCGACAGTACCGGGGAGGTCGTCGCCGCGGGCCTCGACTTCGAACGGGACGGCACCGCGCACGTCCTCGTCGCCGTGCACTCCACGGTGCGCAACTCGGCCGCGGAGCAGGGCGAGCCCCGAGACTACCGCCTCGGGATCTCGCTGAAGCACGTCGACGGCCGCTGGCTGGCGTCGAAGGTGGACTTCGTCGCGTGACGGAACGGAACGGAGAATCGGTGGACATGACCGATACCGCACAGCAGGAAGCCGCCGATGTGGGCGGTCGGACGGTGGCCGCACGGATCCGTGGGGCAGCGACCGCACCGCTTCGGCTGGTCCGGCGCCGGTTCGAGCACCGGCCCCGGCAGGTCCTGGCCGGGCTCACGGTCGCCGTGACTGTCTGCGCCGTGATCGCGGGCGGACTCTGGACGCTCGCGTTCGTCGACGCCGCGAGCCGGGCAGACCGTACCGACGCGGTGGATGCGGCCGAGCGGATCACGGCGGCGCTGCTCAGCTACGACCCGCAGAGCGTGCACGGCGTCGTAGAGCGGGTGGGTGGCGAGCTGACCCCGGAGTTCCGGGCGGACTACGGAGTGCTGCTCTCCGAGGTCGTCGCCCCGGCCACCGCAGAGCAGCAGGTGACCACCGAGGCACAGGTCGTCGAGTCGGCGTTCGTGCCGGAGGAGAGCCGGGACGACCGGGTCGTCGCGCTGCTGTTCGTCAACCAGACGACGCGTGCTGGCGAGGACGGTGCGCCACGAGTGGCTGGGAGCCGGGTCGAGGTGACGATGAACAACGTCGGGTCCCGCTGGCTCGTCGCCAGCATCACGCCGGTCTGAGGAGACCGAGGATGACAGGGGTCGAGGTGAAGGTCGAGGGGCTGACGAAGTCCTTCGGGGAGGCCAACATCTGGTCGGACGTGACGCTGACGCTGCCTCCAGGTGAGGTGTCGGTGCTGCTGGGGCCGTCGGGGACTGGAGTGACACCCGTCAGCCGGACACCTCGTTCTGTGTCGTGAGCTGCTGCTCGTAGGTCGCGGGGCTGAGGTTGCCCAGCCGGGAGTGACGGCGCAACGGGTTGTAGAAC
>NZ_JBFAON010000038.1:0-41092 GCF_040659795.1 Pseudonocardia sp. NPDC049635 | reverse complement strand
GCCGGTGCTGCGCTCGCCGTCGCCCTCGGTGGCTACCCCGCCGTGTTCGGCCTGCTCGCCGCGATCGCCGCCGTCGCCGCGGTCCTGGCCGCCGGCACCGTTGCGCACCCCGTCCGCGGTGGCGGCACCGGACTCCGGCAGCCCGGCGTCCCGTCCCCGCCGCCCGCGGCGGCCGGGCCGGACGAGGTGGGCCACCGCTGATTCCGGTCGCTGCGGCTTCCCCGGCCGTCGCTGCGCTCGGGCACGCCCGTCTCTGCCCCGGGGAGGTGAGGAGATCACCCGTCCCCGCACACGGTCCGAGGCCTGCGTTAGTGACCTGTTGGGTGTTACCTGTCGGTCGGGCGTTGCCGGGCGTGCTCGAAGAGCTCGATCGCCCGCTTGGTGAACAGCGCCATCGCCGCGCCGACCATCGAGAGCCCCTCCTCGCCGCCGGCTGTGATGCGCACCGCGGCGCCGCCACGGGTGAAGGAGCCCAGGGAGTCGCTGTGCCACAGCGCCGCCCACCGCAACGCGTGGGCGTTTCCGCTGTGCATGCGCCAGTTCAGCCGGTAGGCCGTGACCAAGGCGGCGTCGTCGGTGTGTGAGGCCGCGATGTAGTCCTTGGCCACGTGGTCGATCACCGTGGTGTCGTCGGGGACGCGGGTGACGTCCTTGGCCGTCATATCCAGGGTGGCGCCGGCGGCGATGGCCCGGGCCATGGTGTCGTCACAGCGCTCGACCTGGCGCTGCCAGATCGCCCGTCTCGTTGGTGCATCCCGGGTTCCGGGGCCCGACTCGACCTCGTACAGGGCGGTACGCTCGCGCGCCGCTTCCAGGTAGGCCATTCGCAGCCCACGCCGCTGCCGCTCGGCGCGCTCGGCGGGCCCGAGCATCCACAAGGCGTGGGCCGCCGCGATCACCCCCGAACGGGCCACGGTGTTCGGTGCTGTCGGGAACCCGACCCCACCGTTCACCAGCGGGTACAGGAAGAACTCCAGGTGTTCGACCGCGTGCGCGATCCGGTAGGCGATCAGGTGGCTGGGCGGCGGCTCCGCCAGGACCGCATCGTCGACGGCGAGGATACTGCCCGGGGCCGCCACCTGCGGAGACTCGCGGTAGCGCTTCCAACTCTCGCACTGCTCGGCGATCCAGTTCAGGCGCTGTGGCGCGGTAAGCCGCCACGGGGACGGCATGTCCGACATGCCCGACACGCTAACCACGCGCACCGACACGTCCAGGCCACCGCCCCGCACCTGCCCGGCCCGCTCCCGGCGCGAACCCAATCGGATTCGATGCACGTCGAAGTTTCCACGTCATCCACTTGCGTCACTGGTTTGATACTGGTGAAGATAGACACATGTCGAACTCACTGCCGCTGCTGGTCTCCTCCGCGGCCACCCGCGCCCCGCTCAACCCGGTCGAGGCCGCCGAGCTCGCGGTGGCGTTCAAGGCCCTCGGTGACCCGGTGCGGTTACGGCTGCTGTCGCTGATCGCCGCCCATGAGGGTGGAGAGGCGTGTGTCTGTGACATCTCCGGTGCGTTCGAGCTGACCGGGCCGACCATTTCGCACCACCTCAAGGTGCTGCGCGAGGCCGGCCTGGTCACCAGTGAGCGCCGCGCCACCTGGGTGTACTACCGGGTCCATCCGCAGAGCGTCGCGTTGCTCGCCGACGTCCTGGTCCCCGCCGGCTCCCCCCTGCGCAGCACCTGTGCCCCAGCGGGAAGCGAACTGCCCGCGTGAGCACCGTCCCCGACGCCACTGCTGGCCGGCCCGGGCCGGCCGGTGATGCGGTCGTGAGGAAACTGTCCACCCTCGACCGGTTCCTGGCGGTGTGGATCCTGGCCGCCATGGTCACCGGCCTCGGCGCCGGACGGCTGATCCCCGGCCTCGGCGAGGCCCTCGACGCGATCGCGATCGACGGGATCTCGCTGCCGATCGCGCTCGGTCTGCTGGTGATGATGTACCCGGTGCTGGCGAAGGTCCGCTACGACCGCCTCGACACCGTCACCGGTGACCGCAGGCTGCTGGTCACCTCGCTGGTGCTCAACTGGGTCATCGGCCCGGCGCTGATGTTCGCGCTGGCCTGGCTGATGCTTCCCGACCTGCCCGAGTATCGCACCGGACTGATCATCGTCGGGCTCGCCCGCTGCATCGCGATGGTCATCATCTGGAACGACCTCGCCTGCGGGGACCGTGAGGCGGCCGCCGTGCTGGTCGCGCTGAACTCGGTGTTCCAGGTCGTCATGTTCGGTGTGCTGGGCTGGTTCTATCTGGTCGTGCTGCCCGGTTGGCTCGGCCTGCCGGTCATCGACGTGTCGTTCTCCACCTGGGACATCGTGAAGTCGGTACTGGTGTTCCTCGGGATCCCGCTGCTGGCCGGGTATCTCACACGCCGGTTCGGGGAGAAGACCAAGGGCCGGGTCTGGTACGAGGAGAGGTTCCTGCCGCGGGTCGGGCCGTTCGCGCTCTACGGGCTGCTGTTCACGATCGTGCTGCTGTTCGCGCTGCAGGGCGACGCGATCACCTCCCAGCCGCTCGACGTCGCCCGGATCGCACTGCCGCTGCTGGCCTACTTCACCCTGATGTGGGCCGGCTCCTATGCCGTCGGCTGGGCCCTCGGGATGGGTTACGAACGCGCCACCACACTCGCGTTCACCGCGGCGGGCAACAACTTCGAGCTCGCCATCGCGGTGGCCATCGCCACGTTCGGCGTGACCTCCGGCCAGGCGCTGGCCGGGGTCGTCGGACCGCTGATCGAGGTCCCGGTGCTCATCGCACTGGTCCATGTGTCGCTGTGGCTTCGCAACCGCCTGTTTCCCGCACCCCACGATGTCGTCTCCCGCACCTGATCCACCACGTCCACACCACCAATCACCCGCCGAGGAAGTAGGCCCGCCATGCCCAGCCCGTGGCACCGCGACACCCTGTCGATCGACCAGCAGATCGCCCTGACCACCGCAGCCACGAATCTGGCCCGGGAGTTCGACGACATGTTCGGCACGGAGACCATCGAGCGATTCCTGCACTCGTCCTACGACGAGTTCGCCGGCCGCGCGGTCGTGCTGAACTTCCTGCCGCTGCTGGCCGAGCGCTTCGCACGCCAGCGACTGCGCGCCCTGGCACGAGTAGAGGGCCGTGGCAACGACGGGCGACCGGTCGCGCTGTTCCTCTGCACCCACAACTCCGGCCGATCGCAGATGGCACTCGCCTTCTTCACCCACATCGCCGGGGACCGCGCCGTCGGCTGGTCGGGCGGCTCGTCCCCCGCGCACACGATCAACCCGGCCGTCGTGGCCGCCATGGCAGAAGTCGGCATCGACATCAGCACCGAGTTCCCGAAGCCGTGGACCGACGAGATCGTCCGCGCCGCCGACGCGGTGATCACCATGGGCTGTGGCGACGCCTGTCCCATCTTCCCCGGCCCACGCTACGAGGACTGGGACATCGCCGACCCCGACGGCCTCGACCTCGACGCCGTCCGTCCGATCCGAGATGCCATCGAGCAGCGGGCCCGGGAGCTCGTCGACGAGCTGCTGGCCACCCCTGTCTGACCTCGAATCCCACCCGACGCCACCGATCCGGGAGAACACCGTGATGGCCGACTCCGTCCCTGAAGTACTGTTCGTCTGCGTCCACAACGCTGGCCGGTCCCAGATGGCCGCCGCCCTGCTGGACCACCACGCCAACGGCGCCGTCCGGGTCACCTCGGCCGGCTCGGCCCCGGCCGACAGCATCAACCCTGCCGCGCAGGAGGTCATGGCCGAGATCGGCCTGAACCTGGACACCGAGTTCCCCAAGCGCCTGACCACCGAGGTGGTCGAAGCGGCCGACGTCGTGATCACCATGGGCTGCGGTGACGCCTGCCCGGTGTTCCCCGGCAAGCGCTACCTCGACTGGCAGCTGAGTGACCCTTCCGGCAAGACCACCGAGGAGATCCGCCCCATCCGCGACGACATCGACGCCCGGGTCCGCGACCTGCTCACCGAACTGACCGGCACCCCCACCAAGTCGAGGGCCTCATGACCGAGACACCAGCGGTCCTGTTCGTCTGCGTCCGTAACGGCGGCAAGTCTCAGATGGCCGCCGGGCTCATGCGCACGGCCGCCGGTGACCGGGTCGAGGTGCACTCTGCCGGTACCGAGCCGGGGGCGAGGGTCAACGCCTTGTCCGCGCAGGTGCTCGCCGAACTCGGCACGGATATCAGCGACGAATCACCCAGGTTCATCGACTCCGACCTGCTCCAGCGTGTCGACCTCGTGGTCACCCTTGGTCGGGGCGCCCGGGTCGACGCCGGCGACACCGAGGTCCGCAACTGGGACACCGACGAACCCTCCTCCCGCGGGATCGAGGGAATCGACCGCATGCGCCTGATCCGTGACGACATCGCCGCCCGGGTCGACGACCTGCTCGTGGAACTGACCGGCTCGAGTCCGAACCCGTGACCCGACTTCCCCAACCCTCGAGCACCGCGCCCCGTGCGGGCTCAATCGTTGCAGGCGAGCCCTGCTCATCCTGGCCCGGTCGACACCCGGTGAGCGTTGTGAGTCCGCCCGAACTGGACCTGCGTACGAACCGAACCTGGGCTGCCTCGCCGCCCGCGCGGTGGGTTCGACGACGGCGTCGTCACAGTGAGGGCCGCCCGAGGCCGACGCGCTCACCCACGAGTACCTGTATGGGCGGTGGCGTGCTGTGCGCTCTACCTGTGTGCGTGGTGCGGGCACCACCACCCCGACGCCGCCCCCATCACTCGCCGCGACGCAGCCGTCATCCGGGCGCGGCGCGCCGATCAGGCCACCCAGCTTGAAGCGGGCAGGCAGATCGGTATCCGGATGGCCCGACCTGATCGTCGAGTAGCGGCCGGGCCGAGCTCATGTGGGGGCGAAGCGGCACCTGCCAGGCCCATCCCCCTCTCGTCAGGCGAGGCGCCGGAGGGTGACGCCACCGTCGGTGGATCGTTCGACGCCGTGTTCGGTCACGACCGTCAGCTGTCCTCCGGGTTCGGCGGTGATCGCCTGTGGGGGGCTCGCGGTACCGCCGCGTCGCTGCCAGGTCGCACCCCGGTCGGTGCTGGCGTGCAGCGCGCCGTCCGGTCCGATCCCGTACACGGTGCCGTCATCGGCCCAGGCCAGGTAGGCCAGCGGCGGGCTCCCGGTGACGGTGGTGAGGGTGGTGCCGCCGTCGCTACTGGCCATGAGCCCGTTCTCGGTGGTGGCCAGGATCCCGGCGCCCCCGGGGGCCAGGGCGATGTCGAGGGCTTCCAGCGGGGCGCGTTCCTGCCAGGTTCGTCCGCTGTCGTCGCTGGTCATCAGCAGTCCACGGGTGGCGTCGAGGCCGATGACGACCGTGCCGTCGACGTCGAGCGCGTGGAAGTCGACCAGGCCGTGCAGGCTGATCGGCTCCCACGTCGCACCACCGTTGGTGCTGCGGACCAGACCGAGCGGGTTCGGTGTGCTGGTGTCCTGGGGGGCGGGGTGGCCGCTGGCCAGATACGTCACCGGCCCGGCGACGGTGAAGCCCATCAGATCCGGTCCGCCGGTCGGTGGTGAGTCTTGGCGCGGGGCCAGTGTCCCCTCGGGGGTGAGGCCGAACAGGCCGTGGTGGCCTGCGATGAGGATGGCGCCGTCGGCGGGGTCGATACCGACTTCATGGACGTGACCGACCTGTTCGAACAGGTCGGTGGCGCTCGGGGCGGTGACTGGTTGAACCGGTCCGCCGCACCCCGTCAGCACTACGGCGACGCCTACCGTGAGCAGCGCGTAGGCCGGGCGGGATCGAGTTCCGTGGGGGTGCGGTCCGTGGGGTGCGCTGGATGCCTGTCGATCATCAACATGTGGGGCCTTCTTCAAGCCGGGGCGATCTCCGGTATCGCTGGGATCTCGGCGGGTCGAGCCGTGAACAGGATGTGGAGACAGAGGTGGTTGCGCGTTCGGCGAGTCGTCCGGTCCGCCCGGTCGCGCGTCATCGACGGTCACCCCTGCCGCGCGCCGGTCGGTGGGGGGCGCCGGAAGACAGCGCCTGCAGCGCGCATCCGAGCATGCAGCGCAGAACTGCGCGGCCGGGTCCGGACGTGGCGATCGTGATCACAACAGACATCGGACCTCGAGCAGCAGACCGGCTCGCGCTCGTCGCCATCGGACAGCCTCCTTCGTCGATACGGGCGGGGGGGTATGGCACGGCCCACCGTAGATACCCCCCGCCCGTATCGGTCAGGGTGAGGTGGCCTGTCGGTGCTGACTCACCCTGACCGGGAGTCGTCAGCCGAGGAGCTCGCGCATCTCGGCGATCTCTGCTTCCTGGGCGTCGATGATCTGCTGGGCCAGGGCCTTCGCCTCGGGGTTGACCCCGTTGGCGAGCTCGGCCTGGGCCATCTGCACCGCACCCTCGTGGTGGGCAATCATCATCTCGAGGAACATGCGGTCGAACTCGGCACCGTTGGCCTGCTCGAGCTGGGCCATCTGCTCAGGGGTCATCATCCCGGCCATGCCGCCGTGGCCCATGCCGCTGTGGTCCATGCCGCCGTGTCCCGTGCCGCCTTCACCCATTCCGTCCTGGTCGGCTCCGTGGCCCATCGACTCATGGTCCGTCCCGGGCATGGCGCCAGGTGCGGGTGCGCCCCAGGCGGCGAGGAAGGCCTGCATCGCGGTGATCTCTGGGCCTTGGGCCTGCTCGATCTCGGAGGCGAGACGGCGGACGTCGTCACTGCCGGCGCGCTCGGTGGCCAGCGTGGACATCTCCACGGCCTGCTGGTGGTGCGGGATCATGTCCTGGGCGAAGGCGATGTCGGCCTGGTTGTGCTCGGCCGAGATCGCCGCGCTGTCGGGAGCGGCGCTGATGGCGGGTGCCGGGCTCGCGGGCGCGGCGCTGCCGGTGGGGTCCCCGCCGCCGCAGGCGGCCAGGACGAGGGCAGCAGTCAGTGTCGTGGCCGCGGCGGCCACGGTGGTGATCTTCATGTGTGGTTCTAGCTCTCCGTGTCGTGAACGGGTGATCGGCCCGGTTCCGGCGCTCTGTCGCGCCGGGGGCCGATCAGGTCCGCATCACGCAGAGCTGGGCGAGTCGTCGAGGGACCGGAGGTGGCCGCTGGACCGGCCTGTCATGGGCCCGACGGCGCGACGGGGAGACCGATGCCGGAAGCGCGAGACGTCCGAGGAACAACCACGCCGCGAGCAGCGCGAGCCCGGCTGCGGCCAGCACCGCCAGGCACAGGTGCAACCCGTGGGCGGTGTCGTGCTTCTCGTGGCCGGGCGGCGTCTCGTGCTGGTGAGCGGCGACCGTCGGCAACGCGGCCGGGGTGGGCGGTGTCTCGGCTGCATGGTTCGCACGCTCGGTGGTGACCGCTGCTGTCCCGTGGCCGGTCTCGATCGCGGATGCCGGAACCGGTGCGACGAGCGCGTGCATGCCCACGACGCCGAGCAGGACGGGCAGGACCAGCACTAGCAGTCGCAGCCGGTGTCGCCTGTTGCCCACGGCGGTCACGGTACCGGTGTGGCTGCGCGGCCCGTGCAGGCCGGGCGCACCCGCCATGGCGGGTGCGCCCGGCAGGGTTACCGGCCGTACCCGCGTCCGATCGTCCCGACCGTGGGTGTTCATGTCGCGTCGGTGTCGTCGGCGGTCGCGGTGAAGGCGGGCAGCAGGATCGCTTCGATGAACCGCGGGGCCTGCTCGGGGTCGAGGCGTCCGTTGTGCACTTCCTCGGCTGCACCGTTCACCACGACGTGGGTGGTGGTCAGCAGCCACGTCACTGGCAGGTCGCGGCGGAACGCGCCTTCGCGTTGGCCGCGGAGCAGGAGGTCCCGCATGCGGGCCTCGGCCTTTTCGTGCATGTCGCGGATGCGGGCGGTGGGAAGCTCCTTCTGCGCAGCCGCCAGCAGGGCGCGGGACTGGTCGACGAGGAACCAGCTGGAGGTGACCAGCCGCCGGAACGCCTCGCGCGCCTCGCCTTCCACGGGCACCTCGCGCAGCACGTCTTCACCACGTTCGATGCTCTCGACCAGAGCGGCGTCGATCAGCTCGGCGCGGTTCTGGAAGTGCCCGTACAGGGTCATCCGGCCCACCCCGGCCTCGGCGGCGATGTCGGCGACCGAGGCGTCGGGGTTCTTGCGGATCGCGGTGACCGTCGCAGTGAGGATCTTCGTCCGGTTGCGCTGGGCGTCGGCGCGCTGATTCGCCGCGCGCGGTGCGCTGACCGGTGCGCGCCGGAGGCGGCCCGGAACCGCGTCCTTCTTGGTCGGCATGCTCCACCTCATAACTCGTACTGGGGTGCATGAGTTATCGTAACCCGGCCATATCCCGTACAGCGATGATTGAGTTCCGGCCCTCCCGTCAGGGCGGCGTCGGAGGTGAGGCGAGAGGAGCGCACGACGATGATGAGGACACCCGCACGCACCGGAGGTGGGTCATGAGTGGCGCGCCACCCACCTCGGCGCCCGGGGCGAGTGCGCGGCAGTGGTGGGGTCTGGCGGTCCTGGTGACGCCTTCGACGCTGTTGTTCATGATGCTGACCATCTTGTTCCTGGCTGCGCCGAACATGGCAGCGGAGCTGAACCCGACCAGCACGCAGTTGCTGTGGATTCTCGACATCTACGGGTTCGTCATGGCCGGGTTCCTGGTCGCGATGGGGGTGCTGGGTGATCGGGTGGGTAAACGCCTGCTGATGGTGATCGGCGCGATCCTGTTCGCGGCGGTCTCCGTGGCGGCGTCGTTGACGACGGTCCCGGAGTTGATGATTGCCTGGCGGGCCGTTCTGGGGCTGGCAGCGGCAATGATGATTCCCGCGACTCTGGGGTTGATCTTCGTGTTGTTCGCGGATGCGAAGCAGCGCGGGGTGGCGATCGGGGTGTGGGCCGGGGGAATTTCCGCCGGTGTGGCACTGGGCCCGCTGCTGTCGGGGTTGCTGTTGGAGGTCTTCGGTTGGCAGGCGACGTTCCTGGTGGCGGTTCCGGTCATGGCGCTGGTGGTCCTCGGAGCTCCTCTGCTGGTGCCCGAGCACCGGGACCCCACCGCGCGGATCGACCTGTTCAGCGCGTTGCTGCTCGTCGGCGGACTGTTGGCGACCATCTACGGGATCAAGCGTTTCGCCGCCCAGGAGCCGGTCGGCCCCTCGATCGGCCTGCTGGCTACCGGGATGGCGACCGGGTTGTGGTTCGTGATCCGCCAGCTGCGGGCCCAGATACCGCTGCTGGATGTGCGATTGTTCGCCAATCGCACCGTCAGCGGTGCGCTGGTGGTCTTCCTGCTTTCGGCCGCTGCGCTGGGCGGGGTGTATTCGCTGTTCACCCAGTACCTCCAACACGTGCAGGGGCTCTCCCCGCTGCAAGCCGGACTCTCGATCCTGCCGGCCGCTGCCGGGCTGATCGTGGTTGCCACGCTGTCCCCGGTGCTGGCGCGCCGGTTCCGGCCCGGGAACGTGATCGCCATCGGACTGCTCACCCAGGTCGCCGGCTACCTGCTGTTCACCCAGCTCGACTCCGACACCGGCCTGGTGCTGGTGATCGCCAGCTTCGTGATCACCTACCCCGGTGTCGCGCCTTCCATGGCCCTGACGACCGACCTGGTGGTCAGCTCGGTGCCGCCACAGCAGGCCGGTGGCGCCTCGGGTCTGGCGACCACCGCCAACGACCTGGGGATCTCCTTGGGGGTCGCGGTGATCGGCAGCGTCGGGATCGCCGCCTACCGCGACCGGATCGGCGGTTCGGTGCCCGATGAGCTGCCCACCGGTGCCGCGGCGATGGCATCGGACAGTGTCGACGGCGCACTGGCCACCGCGGGGCAGCTGGACGGCCCCCTCGGCGAACAACTCCTCACTGCAGCCCAGAACGCCTTCACCGGTGGCCTGAACGCCGCCGCGCTCGTCTCCGCGGTCATCGCGGTGCTCGCAGCAGTCATCGCCGCCACTCGCCTGCGTCACGTCCCTCCCACCGGTCAGGCCCGACCACTCGTCGAGGGGACCGCTCCTGGTTGAACTTATACCCCCGGGGGGTATATCGTCGGTGCGTCAAGTCGTACACAGGTGAAGGAATTGAGTGGAGTGTCGAGCATCGAGTACACGGTGAGCGGGATGAGCTGCGGGCACTGCGAGGCGTCGGTACGTGAGGAGGTCTCGCGTGTTGCGGGCGTGGCCGATGTCGAGGTCAGTGCCCAGACGGGGCGGTTGGTCATCACCGCCGAGCAGTCCGACCGGCCGGTCGACGACGCTGCGGTGATCGCGGCGGTCGCCGATGCGGGTTACGCCGCGGCCAGGAGCTGAGATGAACGCGCCTGCGCGGCTGGGCCTGTACGGGGCGGGGTTGGTGGCCGTGTTCACCGTGGCGTTCACCGCGGCCGGCGCGGTCGTCCCCGACGAGACCGTGCAGGCCTGGAGCGCCGAGGTCTCCGAGCAGCATCACAGAACAGCAGAGGCAGACGCCGAGACCGACGCCGGCCCCCGGCACCACGACGGCGGTGCGTCGCTGCTGGGGCTCGGTCTGGCCCAGGTCGGCTACCAGCTCGTCACCGTCGACACACCGACCTCAACCGACACCGACGGTGAGATCTCACTGGCCGTGACCGGCCCCGACGGTGCGCCCGTGACGGACGTCGAGCTGGAGCACGACAAGGAGCTGCACCTGATCGTGGTCCGGGCTGACGGGCAGCACTTCCGCCACGTCCACCCGGAACCGGGCGCCGAGGGCACCTGGACCGTTCCGTGGCAGTGGGAGGCAGCCGGGACGTATCGGATCTTCGTCGACTTCGTTCCTGCCGCGACCGGTGAGGCGCTGACGTTGTCGACCACGACGCAGGTCGCCGGTGACTACCACCCGCAACCGGCCGATCGCCCGGTCACCGAGACCACCGTCGCCGACTTCGAGGTCACCGTGGACGGTGAGCTGAGGGCGGGCCAGGCCAGCGCGTTGACGCTGACCGTCACCCGTGACGGTCAACCGGTCACCACGCTGGAGCCGTACCTGGGTGCGTTCGGTCATCTGGTGATGTTGCGTGAGGGGGATCTGGCTTACCTGCACGTCCACCCCCACGGGCACGCCCCCCGGGTCGGTGAGACCTCGGGACCGCACATCGTGTTCGAGACCACCGCCCCCACACCGGGCCGGTACCTGCTGTTCCTGGACTTCCAGGTCGACGGACAGGTCCACACCGCCCCACTGGTTGTCGACGTCACTGCTGCCACCCGCCCTGATATCGCCGGTGGTGGCGCGAGCACCAGTGACGGGCACGGTCACGACGAAAACGGAGAAGGGGAAGGGGAAGGGGATGGCCACTGACCGCGCCAGTGCCGAGGTGAGTCTCACCGGGGTTGAGCTGCAGATCGGTGGCATGACCTGCGCCTCGTGCGCGAACCGGATCGAGAAGAGCCTCAACCGGCTCGACGGTGTGAGCGCGAGTGTGAACTACGCGACCGAGAAGGCCGTCGTCACCGCCCCGGAGGGTTACGATCCGCAGCTGCTGATCGCGGAGGTGGAGAAGGCCGGTTACTCCGCCGAACTCCCCCCTTCGCGCGGGGGCACCGCCAGTGCTCCCGTCGAGGAGGACGAAGCGAGGGGGGACGCCGAGATCAGGGCGCTCAGGCAGCGTCTGATCGGTGCGGCGGTGTTGTCGGTGCCGGTGATCGCGATGGCGATGATCCCTGCCCTGCAGTTCGACTACTGGGGCTTCGCCTCGCTGGTGCTCGCCGCTCCTGTGGTGGTGTGGGCGGGCTGGCCGTTCCACAAGGCGGCCTGGGCGAACCTCAGGCACGGTGCGGCCACCATGGACACGCTGATCTCGGTGGGCACCATCTCGGCGCTGCTCTGGTCGATCACCGCCCTGTTCTTGGGTTCAGCAGGTCAACCCGGGGTCGTTCACCCCTTCGAGTTGACGATCTCGCCTTCTGACGGGCTCGGGCACATCTACCTGGAGGTCGGCGCAGGGGTGATCACCTTCATCCTGCTGGGCCGATACTTCGAGAAGCGCTCCAAGCGCCAGGCCGGCGCCGCTCTGCGCGCACTGCTCGAACTCGGCGCGAAGGAGGTCTCGATCCTCCGCAACGCCCCGGATGGGAACACGACCGAGGAGCGGGTCGGCATCGACGAGCTCAGCGTCGGGGACGAGTTCGTGGTCCGGCCGGGTGAAAAGATCGCCACCGACGGGGTCGTCACCTCGGGCAGCTCGGCGATCGACGCCTCGATGCTCACCGGTGAGTCCGTGCCGGTCGAGGTCACCGTCGGCGACAACGTCACCGGTGCCACGGTCAACGCCGGGGGCCGCCTGGTCGTCAGGGCCATCCGCGTCGGTTCGGACACCCAGCTGGCGCAGATGGCGAAGATGGTCGAGGACGCCCAGTCCGGCAAGGCCGAGATCCAGCGCCTGGCCGACCGCGTCTCCTCCGTGTTCGTGCCCGTGGCGATCGCAGTCGCGGTCGCCACCCTGGGCGGATGGCTCGGCGCCGGGTTCCCGGCCAGCGCGGCGTTCACCGCGACGGTGGCGGTTCTGATCATCGCCTGCCCCTGCGCCCTGGGCCTGGCGACACCGACGGCGTTGCTGGTCGGTACCGGACGCGGTGCGCAGATGGGGGTGCTCATCAAAGGGCCCGAGGTGCTGGAGTCCACTCGCAAGGTCGACACGATCGTGCTGGACAAGACCGGCACTGTCACCACCGGCAAGATGACCCTCACCGAGGTCATCACCGCCGACGGGGTGGACGCCACCGAGCTGCTCCGCCTGGCCGGTGGCCTGGAGGACTACTCCGAACACCCCATCGCCCGAGCCGTCGCCGCCGCAGCCATCGCGGAGGTCGGTGACCTGCCGGCCCCGGAGTCCTTCGAGAACATCGAAGGCAAGGGTGTCCAGGGTGTCATCGACGGTCATGCCGTCCTCGTCGGTCGCGAGGCACTGCTCAACGACTGGTCGATGCCCCTCGGTGAGCACCTGGGGGCCGCGAAGCGAGCCGCCGAGGCCAAGGGCAAGACCGCGATCACCGTCGGCTGGGACGGTCGGGCACGTGGGGTGCTGGTCGTCTCCGACCGGATCAAACCCACCTCCGCCGAGGCGATCGCCCGGTTCAAGCAGCTGGGGTTGGCCCCGGTGCTGCTGACCGGGGACAACCAGACGGTCGCCGAGCAGGTCGCCGCTGAGGTCGGCATCACCGAGGTCGTCGCCGAGGTGTTGCCCAAGGACAAGGTCGACGTCATCGCCCGCCTCCAGTCCGAGGGCAAGGTCGTCGCGATGGTCGGTGACGGGATCAACGACGCCCCCGCCCTGGCCCAGGCCGACCTGGGCCTGGCGATGGGCACCGGCACCGACGTGGCCATCGAAGCCGCCGACATCACCCTGGTCCGCGGTGACCTCCGCGCGGCCGCCGATGCGATCCGGTTGGCACGCCGGACCCTGCGCATCATCAAGCAGAACCTGTTCTGGGCGTTCGGCTACAACACCACCGCCATCCCGATCGCCGCCTTCGGGCTGCTCAACCCGATGCTGGCCGGAGCGGCCATGGCCTTCTCCAGCGTGTCGGTGGTGGCGAACAGCCTGCGCCTGCGCAGGTTCCGGGCCACCGCTGACGACCAGGCCGCCCCCGCGGGCAGCACTCCTGCCCGGCCCGGACCTGAACCCCGAACCCTGGCCAACCGGAGATGACACGGCCACGATGGCTGCACACGACGCCCCACCAGCCGCGACAGCCACTCCAGCCGCGGCAATCATGGCCACGATGCTGCCTCTGGCGGTTGCGGAGACCACTCCCACGGTCGAGAACCTGGCCGGCGCGAACGGGCTGCGGTACCCGGTGCGGCCCACCTGCTGGTCTGCTGCGCTTGTGCAGAGGACGACGACGCGGACCGGGCCTCGACTTCGGCCGAACACGAGGGCCGGGGAAGATCATGGCGATACGGTCCACCGACGCGCGGTGGACCAGTGCCGAGGGACGACCGAGGCCCTCGACCTGGACTGCGGTGTCGGCACCGAGGTGCTCTCACCGACCGACGTGGAGTGCCTCGGCGCGGCCACCGCCACGGGCCGCGGAAACCGTCCACGGCGTCGACCACCAGGCCGGTGGGCTGGCCGTGGCCAGCCACATGCGTCGTCGACCTGAGATCGAACCCGTGAACGGACCCGCCACCGCCACGCCCCCGCCAGCACCAGATCCCACCCGAGCAGGAGAGACGAGACCGGTATGAACACCACACCCAGCGGCCGCCATCAGCGCGAGGGCGGGCGCACCAAGCACCACCGGTCTGAGCAACACGGACACGACCACCTCGCGCACCACACCCCCAGCGGCCAGGTCGACCCCGCGCACCACGGACGGCCGGACCGCCGCGGGCCCACGGGACACGGTGGCCACGACGATCACCGCAAACACCTCGACCACAACGGCCACGGCGGCCACGGCGGCCACGCCGACCACGCGGGGCAGTTCCGGCGACTGTTCTGGATCATGCTGGCCCTGGCCGTCCCCGTGGTCGGGTTCAACGAGATGTTCGCCCACCTGATCGGCTACCACCTGCCTGAGGCCACGTGGGTGTGGTGGGTCTCCCCGGTGCTGGGCACGGTGATCTACGCCTGGGGCGGTCGACCCTTCCTCACCGGTGCGATCAGCGAGATCCGTGCCCGCAAGCCCGGCATGATGCTGCTGATCGGGCTGGCGATCACGGTAGCGTTCCTCGCCTCCTGGGGCGCCAGCCTGCACCTGCTGGATCATGATCTGAACTTCTGGTGGGAGCTGGCGCTGCTGGTGGTGATCATGCTGCTGGGTCACTGGATCGAGATGCGTTCCCTGGCCCAGACGACCTCCGCCCTGGACTCGCTGGCGGCGCTGTTGCCCGACGAGGCCGAACGGATCGACGGCGAGGACGTCGTGAAAGTCCTACCCGCTGACCTGGTCGTCGGTGACGTCGTCATCGTTCGTCCCGGATCGGCGGTGCCCGCCGACGGCAGGATCGTCGACGGGGCGGCCTCGATGGACGAGTCGATGGTCACCGGCGAGTCCGCGACGGTCCGCCGCGAGGTGGGAGACGCGGTGGTGGCCGGGACCGTGGCGACCGACTCCGGGCTCCGGGTGAAGGTGACCGCCACCGGCAACGACACCACCCTGGCCGGCATCCAGAAACTCGTCGCCGACGCGCAGGCCTCCTCGTCCCGAGCTCAGCGGCTCGCCGACACCGCCGCGGCGTGGTTGTTCTGGTTCGCGCTCGGCGCAGCCGCGATCACCGCCGTGGTGTGGTCGCTGGTCGGCCTGCCCGAGACCGCAGTGGTGCGCACCATCACCGTGCTGGTCATCGCCTGCCCCCACGCGCTCGGCCTGGCGATCCCGCTGGTGGTCTCCATCGCCACCGAACGCGCCGCCCGCGGCGGTGTCCTGGTCAAGGACCGGCTCGCGCTGGAGTCGATGCGCACCGTCGACGTGGTCCTGTTCGACAAGACCGGCACCCTGACCAAGGGCGAGCCCATCGTCACCGCCGTCGAGCCCGCCGGCAACCGCGGCCGGGACGAGGTGCTGGTCCTGGCCGCCGCGGCCGAGTCTGACAGCGAACACCCCCTGGCGCGGGCGATTGTCAAAGCCGCGGGCGAGCGTGAGCTCCGCACGCCGACAGCGAGCGATTTCTCCTCCTCCCCAGCGGTCGGGGTCAGAGCCACCGTGGACGGCACCGTGGTCGAGGTCGGCGGCCCTCACCTGCTCGACCAGCACGGCCTCGACGAGCTCGACATCGTTGCCGCCTGGCGGGACGAGGGCGCGATCATCCTCCACGTCCTGGCCGACGGCCAGATCATCGGCGCGCTGCGGCTGGCCGATGAGATCCGGCCCGAGTCCCGCGATGCGGTCGAGGCCCTGCATGCCACCGGCACCCAGGTCGTGATGATCACCGGTGACGCCCAAGCCGTCGCCGAGACCGTCGCCCAGGACCTCGGGATCGACCGCGTCTTTGCCGGTGTGCGCCCCGAGGACAAGGCTGCCAAGGTCGCCGAACTCCAGGACGAGGGCAGCAAAGTCGCGATGGTCGGCGACGGTGTCAACGACGCTCCCGCCCTCGCCCAGGCCGACGTGGGGATCGCCATCGGCGCCGGTACCGATGTGGCCATCGGCTCGGCGGGGGTGATCCTGGCTTCCTCCGACCCCCGCTCGGTGCTCTCGGTCATCGACCTCTCCCGTACGAGCTACCGCAAGATGAAGCAGAACCTGTGGTGGGCCGCCGGCTACAACCTCCTGTCCGTGCCCCTGGCCGCCGGAGCGCTGGCACCCGTCGGATTCGTGCTGCCCATGAGCATCGGCGCCCTGTTGATGTCCGCCTCCACCGTCGTCGTCGCACTCAACGCCCAACTCCTACGCCGCCTCGACCTCACCCCCGAAGCGAGCACCACCAAAATCCTGGGCCGCACACCGCAGGAACAGTCGACCGACACCGGCCGGCACACCACGATCACGAGGAAAGAACACTCGCCATGACCACCACAGACCCGCCGACATTGCAGGCCCGCACCGACCACAGCATCCAGGGGCCGGACCCGCGGCATCCACCGCCCGATCGGCGAAGACACCTGTCGCAGCGGGCAGACCCCTCGCACCTGCGTTTTCCGCGGATGATGGTCCGGACAGCCCGTTCGCAACCGGGACCGACCACAAACGCGCTTGCCCGGTGGCGTGGTTCAGGTCTGGGGGCGCTGCAGGGCCCGGACCCAGGTCCCGGTGGCGGTCTGGAGGAGCCCGAGCTCGTGCGGGGCGACACAGCGCCCGCCGGCACGGTGGGCGTCCCACAGCGCGGCGTCGTCGAAGACATGCCCGCAACCACCGAAGCGGCGACAACAGTGCGCCCGCTCGACCCCACCCCAGCTACGCCCACAACACACCAACCGCGCCGCCCGGTCCCGCCGGTGCGCGGCGGCGGTCACCGGGCCCTCGAGGGCAGACACCCCGGGCACACCGGACCGTCGAGGCGCCACCCCGCCGCGGTCAACCAACGGCGGGCCGGGGCGGGAAGATTGTCGAGGGTGTCGACAGCCAGGCCGCCGGCCAGCAGCGGGCCGTCACCGCAACGCAGACAGGTCAGATCAGTGATCGAACCGGTGGGGGTGCAGGAACGGCAGAAGCAGGCCAAGGTCGGGCCGTCCGGACCGGCGATGAGCCACTCGGCGCTCATCAGGACCTGCTCCATCGGCTCACACGGGGTGCGCCGACACCGGTCACACCGCCGCAACCCCACCCGCCCCGCGGCTCGCGGCACCCGGGCGGGGGTGGCCGAGTGGCCGGGTGCGATGTGGGAGGCCGAGGTGTACATCGATCACACTCCCGTGCATCGAGACGAGGCCGTACCGGACCTGCCCGGCAAGGGCACGCCCGCTCCACGAGATGTAGCCGATCCGGCCTGCACGCCCGCCGATGCGGTCACGGTAGACCGCCGGGATTCACCCGAGGCGCACATCGCGCGGCGTGTCGTCCGACGCGCCACGGTGACCGGCACCCGGTCGGATCGAGGCCGGCGATCGGGCAGCTGGGGTCACACCAGTCATCGGTGCAGGTCACCGCGTGGTACACGCGCTGGGGCCAGCTCACCCCACCAGCCTCGCAGGTCCCTCTGACACTCTCACCGCACCCGGGCGGCCCGGTGCCGGCGGGGCCGTCCGTCGTGGCCGCCGGGGGTAGGAGACCCGGACGGCCCCACGAACTAGCCTGAGACTACTCGACGCTTCCTATCTTGCCATTCGGGTAACCCATAGCTCTGAGATCTCACCCGGCACCGTGTCCCAGCAGTAGTAGCGGCCGTAGACGCCGTTAGCGACGCCATCCGCGCCGCCCGCTCGACATGCAGATATCGGGTTTGGTGTATCGTCCAGTGTATACGTTCGAACGTAGATATTGATGTTGCTGGGTGGAGGGGCGGTCCCGCCGTCCTGCATCACAGAAACCGATTCATGCGCGACAGATGGACTAGTCGCGCCTGATGCTGCAGCCGGACCTGTCAGGCCAAAGGACAGCAGGGTGGCGAGAAGTGCGCCAAGCACCATTGAACGGCCCACTGTGTGGGGGATCTTCGATCTTGCGTGAGTGTGCATCGCGTCTCACTGTTCGGTTAGATGTCGCTTCGACTAGAAAAGAACTACAGGGTCGCAAACCACTTAACCTGCAGATCGTCGATGAGTCAACCCCCGGTGCTTAAGACCTGAGCGGCATTGAACCGTTTCCATGTGGTGATCACGGGTTGGTCCTGGCCGGCGTGGCGGTCCCGGGACGTAGAGGAGCCCTGGTAGACGAGTGATCGCTGAGATCAACTCGTTGTCACCAGGAGCTCCGGTCCCCTTCCTTCCCGTCCGCGCTGTCGGTGTCCATTCGCGCGCTGATCAGCTTTGTGTGGCCGGCGATCTTCGCGGCGTCGACGCGGAACAGCTCGCCAACGGTGGCCCGCAGAAACTATTCGGATTGGCTTGGTCGAGATCGCCCCGCGCAACTCGGCCCGTTTAGCCCTGGTGATTCATGAAGCTCGCGATCGATCTTCTGTAGGTGCCGGTCAACCGGGGGAAGTGCGTGCAGGCGCGTGAACGCGGCCGCGAGGTCGATCGCCCAGGGCCAGGACTGCTGGACCCGGACCCAGGTAGCGCCAGCCGCCGCCGTCGGGGGATGTTGCCCAGCTTCTTAACGTGCACATGGAGCAGGTGGCCCGGTCCACGTGGGTCAGGCGGTGCAGCCCGGCGATCGGCCCAGCGTTTCGCCGTCGGCCATGCCACCTGGAACCGCTGCGCGGCCTGCGCGATCGGCAGCCCGTTCTCGACGATCAGGAGGGCAAGGTGCAGCCTGTGCTTCTCGGTGAGCGGGGCGTTAGCGTGAACCACGAGGACCTGCTGTGGTTGAGGTGCGGATGCCTTCGACAGCTCCACACGCTCCGTAGGAGGTCTTCGCCTTTCAAGATCAGTCAGGTCGTGTCGTCAGACGACCTCGACCCATGTCTGTGGTCAGTACACCTAGACCAGACGCCGTCCCGCTGACCAGCAGTGACACCCCACGATCACGCACGCGGCCACACGTAAGCTGCGGAAATCGGGTCCTGCATCCGCCTGACCGGCGCGATTTCTGCTTACGCACGGTGTTCGCCGACTCGACGAGGACGATTGGACGGCACCTGAGTACCTCGCCCAACACGGTTTTTGTGATTCAGGGAGCTGCTCCCCAGGATCCCGGACTGCGTGATGGATGTTGCTCAACGCTCTGGCGCTCGAGTATCGATACGTGGTCATCCAGGTCCTGGTTCTGGCCCAGTCCAAGGGCAACCCGTATGCGCTCGTCTGCCCAGCCCGCATCACGTGCCGCGTGGACAAAAGCGACTTCCGCCTGACGCCATGTCATCCGAGCTTCGGACAATCTGCGACACCAAGCATGTAGTACTTCTTTGGGTAACCGATTTGATTCTGGGTGAGAAGCGACAAGGGTCAATACAGTCAGTTCGTCGTCGAAGTCTGCCGCAAACATCGCCATGCCGCTTTCATTCAGCCACTTCCTGACGGTCGGATCCACGCGTGCTCCTCCTGCTTGAATTTGGCCCTAATGTGGTAACATCTGATATAATAGAGCGGCCGATTGGGAGCGGCTAGCCCGGACTGCGTGGCGCGGCCCGACATGAGACTCAGACCCGGCGCATCATCGGCCACCCGGGGGTTTCCGATGTACCGTCGTCAGGGGCCGGCAAGTCGCCGCCGCACGGGTCTTCGCTACTCGCGCTCGCCGGCCTGCCAGCGCCGGATCGCGTCCCGCGTCCCGCTCGTCGGGTCGACCGGCTCTGGCGACGACGAGCGCGACCGTCGTCCCCGCCGGGTGGACTGCAGGTAGGCCCGCCCCTCGTCGGTGGGGACGTGGTCGGCGTCGATGAGCCCGTACCGGCGCAGCCACCGAAGCGACCGCCGGTGCGCGGTCTCCACGGTCTGGGTGCCCTCGACGAGGCGGTAGAGGGTGACGCGCTGGAGCGGGGTGAGATCCACCCCGGCATCCTGCCCCCTCGGACCGCAGACAGGACCCTCAAACCCTGCTCTCGTGCTGCGCGACAGAAGCAACGTTATGTCGCGTAGCTACAGGATGCAGGGCATGTCGAGCATCTGACATATATGACCGTGAGGTGACAGCTATATCGCGTGCATGGGGTATCCTCGACTCATGACAGAACAGGTACCTGCCGGTCGCTCGGCGGAGGTCGTCGTCAACCAGGACGGCCGGGTCCTGATCCCCGCGCAGATCCGACGCGACTTACAGATGGATCCCGGAGCGACGTTGATCCTGTCGGTCGAGGACGGTCGAGTCGTGTTGGAGACCCGTGAACAGCTGATCGACCGGATGCGTCGGGAGATCGCCGAGTCCTGGACCGGGGACCCCGAGGGCTCGCCGGTCGACGAGCTGATCGCCGAACGGCGCACCGAAGCCGCCGCCGAGAACGCCCGATGACCCGCGACTCCGACCCGGCCGACGACGTCGGCCCGGCCTACCAAGTGTGGATGTGCGGGCGGCTGGACTGTGGCACCGAGCTCGAACCGTTCGGGCCCGGCCAACGGTCCTGCCCGGCCTGCGGCGAGATCTACGACGACGAGACCGGTGCACACCTGCCCGACCGCCACCCCGACCGCGACGAGGTCGCGCCTGCGGCCGGGCAGTCCTGGGGCGAGATCGACGGTGACCGATGACCAGCAGCGGCAGCGGCAGCGAGCGGTCCGCCGGGGCGGGCCCGTCGGTGCTCGACGCGTCCGCGGTCCTGGCGTGGTTACGCGCCGAACCCGGCGCCCAGATCGTCGACCGACACGTAGGCGGAGCCGTGTTGTCCGCGGTCAACCTGGCCGAGGTCCACCAGAAACTGGCCCAGCACGGCGTCGACGCCGACCGCGCCGTGACTCGCCTGCGCACCCTCGGCATCCGGATCGAACCCCTCGACGCCGCCGACGCCACCACCGCAGCCAAGCTGTGGCCGGCCACCCGCACCGCTGGGCTGTCCCTGGGTGACCGGTGCTGCCTGGCCCTGGCCGCCCGCCTCGACGGGCCCGCGATCACCGCTGATCAGGCCTGGACCGGACTCGACCTCGACATCACCGTCATCGCCATCCGCTAAAACCCACACCAACACCCCGGACTGACCGACTGCACCCCCTGTGACCGTGGCGGGCCCGTGAACGAGCACAGTCGAGGCGACGAGGGGCGGGCGGCGCTGGGTGGCTGGCCGGAGTTCCACGGCGACGACCTCGTCGCCGCGGTGGCCCTACGACGGGCCCCGCGACCCCGAGCTCAACGCGGCGGCGGCCGTGGCGCTCAGCGAGCTGGTGCGCTACCTCAACAACACCACCCGCTACCCCGGCGCACTGGGCTCCCCCGCCGCAGTGGTCCAGCTCGTCGCCACCCTCGAGTCCGCGGCCGCACGGTTGGATCAGCTGCTCGCGCACGTCGCCGGCCACCTCCCCGAGGCGTTCACCCTCTACGACGACCGTGGCGACCGGTCGGGGGCCGACACCTGCCGGGAGGTGGCCGGGGCGCTGGACCAGGCCCGGGTGGCACTCGGCCCGGTCGTGGCCGCGCTCGCCGCCGCGGCACAGGCCGGCAACCACCTCGGCCACCACTGACAGTGCTGCCGACCCTCGGCGACGGGGGACTGTCAACTTTCCTGCTCTGGCGCAGAAGCGGTGGTGTGCCGGATTAGCTGAGCAGAATGCGTCGGTGCGGTTTGGAGTCGTAGCCGGGGTCGCTGTAGAGCGGGACGGGTCGGCGCTGACGTCCTCTGTCCCTCGGCGCGCGCCGGGGTGAGCCGGCCGTGCCGATGCGCCGATATGACCTGCGGTTCGCACACAGGGCAGCCTTGTGGTGATCCCGGGGGGGACCGGCTCACCGGTCCGGCGGGACGCCAGGAGAAACGTCCCGCCGGATCTGGGGTCGAGGGTCAGCCGTTCGGCCGTTCCTCGATACCGGCCACGCCGGGCACGGTGCGTGGCACGTCGGTGATCCACTTCAGGCCGTCGTTGGGCTCTTGTTCGCAGCCGGCGATCGTGCAGCCCTGCGGCGCCTGGTCTCCCACGGCCAGGTAGGAGCCGGGTGCGGCATCGATCGGGTCGAGGAACAGCTGTGGGTCGAGGGCGAGGTCGGGTCCGGTCGGGCCCTCCCAGGGGCCGTCGGGGTTCGCGATGGTGGCGCGGACGTCGTCGGGCATGTCGGTGACCGCATCCATCAGCTTGCGGAAGAAGGTGAAGTAGCCCTCCTGGATGTGCGCCCCGGCCAGCGGCTTGGTGTCGCCGCTCGGGGTGTTCTCCAGGGTGTCGGGCGGGACCTCACCGCTGCGGGTGACGACCATGTCCAGGCTGGGGATGACGAAGGTGTGCTGGCCGTGCAGGCCGAACGAGAAGTACAGGTCCTTCGGCGCGGAGGTGATCCACGGCCCGGCCGGGTCGTAGGTGCGGCGCTCGAACAACGCCGCGTCGACCTGGGTCTTGCCCGGCTCGCAGGAGTTCAGCCAGGTCAGGAAACCGTAGCCGCAGTTGGCGTCGCTACCGGTCCGCAGCTCCGCCATGTAGGACTCGTCGATGACGCGCTCGCCCTGGTAGACGCCGTCATTGAGCATCAGCTCACCGAGCCGTCCGAACTCCAACGGACGCAGGAACAGCTTCGAGTAGCCGAGCGTGTTGCCCGAACGGTCACGCTGCCACCAGTAGGCGGACTCGGGGATCCCGAGCTTGTTCCAGAACTCCTGCTGCGCCCAGTCCTGGTAGTCCAGCTCCGGGTCCTGCTGCCAGATCGCCTGCTGGATGACGTAGTTCAGCACCGACGGGGTGGTCTGGTCGTACTGGAAGTACTCGCCCGGCTCATGCTGGATCTCCATCGACATGGCCTCGCGGGCGCGGGAGATGTCGGTGAACAGGTTGAGGCCGCGCGCCCAGTTCATCTGGACGCCGGTGCTCATCGTCAGCACCGAGCGGACCGTGATCGTCCGGTGTGCCTCGTCGCCGAGACCCTCGGGCAGGTAGTCGCCGATCGGTGCGTCGACCTCGATGAGTCCCTCGCGGACCGCGACACCGGCGATCAGAGCGGAAACGGTCTTGGTCTGGCTCCAGTTGATGCGGGGGACGCGCTCGAGTGCGGGGTCGAGCGCGGACTCGCCGGTGAGGCAGCTGTGCCGGAAGACCTTCACCGTCTCCGCGCCCTGCGAGGTCCAGTAGCCGATGGCCTCGTCGAGCTTGGCCGAGTCCAGGCCGACGGACTCCGGTGTCGAGCGCGGGTACTCGCCGGTCCGGGTCATCTCGCACTCACCGGAGTCGGTCACTTCCTGCGCCCCGGGAACTCCGGGGATAGGCAGCGGCAGTGCAGGAGCCGCGATCGCGGCTCCCGCTCCACCGGCCATGATCGCCGCCGTCACGGCGAGGACGGCGAGCCGTCGGCTCCTTCGCACAGTGCCCTCCCTGCGTCCTGCGCGGCGTCGTCGCACACGCTGCGGACCACAACGGGGCCGTTCGGGGAAGGTGACGATGACACCAACCTAAGGCGGTACCCGCCCCGGATGAACGGGGCGTCGATCGGGCCCTCCCCCGCGCAGATTCGCGCTGGCAGCTCGGTGACCTGCGACAGATGCCCGCGTGCTGCTCGGAGGGCCGACCGGCGAGTTGACCGATCGCACGGGTCCTGAGTCACAACATCGAGCGCATCGGCTCGTTGCACGTCACAGAACCGGGGTCGGCATCGGCGCCTCCCCGACGAAGGGAGACGGCCGTGGTCGACGACGACACCGTCGCGCGGGTCCTGGACGAGGTCATGCACCGCCACCTCCACGAGCTCAGCGCCGCCACGGGCCTGCCGGTCGTGTTCGGCGGCACCACCCGCAAGCTGCGGGGCGGCGTGCAACTGACGATCAACCAGCTCGTCGGAACGTTCGGCGACTCCCTGCGGATGATCAGCGTGCTCGCCGGGCGAGGACTGGGCGGGGCCGCGATGGCCCGCCGGGTGCCGTGCCGGGTCAGCGACTACGCCACCACCGCCGCCATCACCCACGACTACGACCACGTGGTGGTCGAGCGTGAGCAGCTCGCCGCCATCCTCGCCTACCCGATCGTGCTCCACGGCGCGGTGCGCGGTGTCGTGTACGGGGCCTTACGCGAGAACCGTCCGATCGGCGACCTCGCCGTCCGCAACGCAGGTGCCGTCATCGCAAACATCAGCCGCGACGCCGCTGGCCTACTCGAAAGACACGCCCCACCGCCACTCGACGCCCCCCGCAGCGAAGCGATCGGTGATCTCGCCGCGCTCATCGCCTCGACAACCGACCCCCAGCTCAGGACTCGACTCACCCGGATCCGAGACGGGCTCACCGGAGCCCGGTCCGCACACACCGAACGCGCCGACCCTGGCCGACGGGGGCTCTCGCCGCGGGAACTCGAGGCCATGAGACACGTCGCCGTGGGCGCCAGCAACGCAGAAATCGCCGACCAACTCGGGATCACCGTCAATACCGTCAAGGCCTACCTGCACAGCGCAATGCGCAAGCTCGACGCCCCGAACCGAGGACGCGCAGCCATCGCCGCTCGCACAGCCGGCCTTCTCTAACTAAGCGCACCCGGGTCAGGCACGCCCCGGTCCACCACCATCCACCACCTGCTCGTCCAGGGCATCGAGCCCAGCCGCTACCTTCGGCACGACAGGCCTGGCGACCTCGTCCGAGATCCGCGAGCGCGGCTACACCGGCAGCGCGAACCTGCTGGTCCGCTACCTCAACCAAGGCCGGGCCCGCACCGAGCGGGCCGTCCCCGCACCGCGTCGGCTGGTCTCGTGGATCATGACCCCGCCGGGCGATCTCGCCGACGGTGACGCGCGCACCTCGACAACCTGATCGCAGCATGCCCACAGCTCACCGCGCTGGTCGAACACGTGCGCGACGTCGCGAGCCTGCTCACCCAACGGCGCGGCACCGAGGTGCACACCTGGATGAACGCGGTCGACAACAGCGACCTCACCCCATTGCACAGGTTTGTCCGCGGCCTGCGCCAGGACCTGCCCGCGGTCCTGGCGGGCTTGACCCTGCCCTACAGCAACGGGCCGATCGGAAGGTGCGAACACCAAGGTCAAGCTGCTCAAGCGGCAGATGTATCGCCGGGCCGGGTTCCCGCTGCTCCGGCAGCGGATCCTGCTCAGCTGACAGTCCACCACCGAATCTGTGCCAGAGCCGAAGTTTTTACAGTCCCCGACCCAGGACCCCTCGACCGGACCGTGGAGCCGCCGCCACCCGAGCGACCTCGGCCGAACTGTCACACCCCACAGGCACAATCAACCCCACCAAACCGGCCAGCACCGGTGTCGATCAAGCCCGCGCCGCGGGACGAAAGATCCGGGCTAGCGATCTGTCGCCGGCACACCGACCGCCAACATGGCGGGAACACAAGGGGAATCCACTGAATGAACACGATCCTATGGGCAGCTGCCATCGTGCTGGCCGCCGTCTTCTTCACGAGCGGAACGCTGAAGGTCGCCCTGTCGAAGGAGAAGCTCCGTGCTGCCGGCCGAATCCGCGGGCGCGATGGCGCCGCGTGGACCGAGGAATTCAGTCCAGTCGCGATCAAGGCCATCGGAGTGCTCGAGCTGCTCGCCGCCATCGGCCTGGTGGCTCCACCCCTTGTCGGCATCGCGCCCGTGCTGGTGCCGCTCGCCGCGCTCGGCCTCGTCGTCATCATGGTCGGTGCGGCCGTCACCCACCTGCGCCGCAAGGAACACCCTCACGTAGTCATCAACCTTGCCTACCTGGCGCTAGCGGCAGTGGTGGTGTGGGGCCGGTTGGCAGTAGAACCATTCACCGCATGACGCGGCGGTCTGGAGCATTGTCCCGAACTCGAGATGCCGCCGGCAGGCCAGGGACTCGGCAGGGGCAGATGGCGTTGCAGTCGGTGCGGCTGCCCCCGGAGTGCGCGATCACGTCCAGTACAACGGGGACCTCCCCGGGAACAGCGCCCGTACGTCAACGTCAGAGTCCCGAAGCTGCCTTCACACGAGCCGTTCCGACCGGGCGAGCGCACCAACGTCCGGGCGTGGCGCAGCTCGGGTGGACGGTGATGAGTCCTCGAACCGGAACGACGGGAACAGGCCGCCGTTGTCGATTGCAACCGTCGCCAGCAGAGCCACCTTCCGATCGGTGTCGCTGTCGGCCTGCCGATCAGCGGGGCTCCGGCCGACCGGGCGGCCAGGCCAAAGCATCTGAGGTTCGACAGGAGGGCAGGCCAAGTTGGGGCAGTGCAGATCTTTCCCGAGTCACTCCTGTCGGCGGCGCCGACCAGGACCAGCCTTCTTGGGTCAGTGGCGGGGCGACAGGTAGCGGGCAAGCAAGTAGCGGGGAGGGTGGAGCAGTTCCTGACCGTCAACACCCGGGCAACACCGACACGAACCACCGACCCGAAAGAGGCGGCGATGACCATCGACTGGACCCGCACGCCTGTGGGTCTCGAGAGCCGTGTGCTGGAGCGCCACGGCACTTCCCTCCATTACTGGGTGGGGGGTGCCGTGGACCGGCCCGCGATCGCGCTCCTGCACGGCGCGGCCATGGATCACCGCATGTTCAATGCCCAGGTCCCAGTGCTCCTCTCTGACCACCGCGTGCTCCTCTGGGACGCTCGAGGCCACGGCCGATCCCATCCCCTAGGCATCGATCGCCCCACGATCGACGACTATGTCGACGACTTCGTCGCAGTGCTTGGCGACGCCGGAATCGGCAGAGCCGTGCTGGTGGGCCAGTCGATGGGCGCGTACGTTTCACAGCACACTGTTCTGCGACATCCCAATCGCGTCGTGGCGCTCGTCGTCATCGGCTCGACCCCGATTGCCTCCACTTTGACCCGGGCGGAGCACGCGGCGATGCGCTTCGCCGTCCATGCCTTCGCCCTCTGGCCGATTGGCCACCTGCGCCGCTCGATGGCCAGGGCGACCGCGGTGCGGGAGGACGTGCGGGCCTACGCGCTCGACGCGTTGTCGACGATCGCTCAACGCGATCTAGCCCGCATCTTCGATGCCGTCGCGACTGCGGTGCGCCGGGAGGGTTCCCCCGACCTCCGGATCGACGTCCCCTTCCTCCTCACTCACGGAGAGCACGATGGCACCGGAAACATCCGCAAGGACGGAACCCGCTGGGCTTCGAGCGACCCGCAGATCGACTACGTCGTTATTCCCGAGGCCGGACACAACGCTAACCAGGACAACCCGGAGGCCTTCAACCGCGAACTCCAACGGTTCCTGCGAGGTGTTTGAGATGATCAAGGTGATGGCGTGAAGACGTACTTTGCGCCGGTAGGTGGCCGGGGTGCTGCGAGCAAGGCGTCGGAGTGACGGTCTTGATCGCCGCCAAGCACCGCGCTGGCCACCAGCCGCTATCCACCCAGGGGCGCCCATGACTGCCTCGACCGGATAGCCGAGCGATCGCAACCGGTCGACGTCGCGCCGACCGTGCGCCGACTCACTCCATGCGCTCGGCCAGCTCGCTGCCCGATCATTTGCGCGGGATCTGCAACAACGCGAGCAGTGCCAGCAGGAGGGCGGCTGTATCGGTCGCGGTCCCCTTTCGTGTTGACACGCGAATAGGACCGGATTTGACCTATATGATGCCTAGCCTGGGGACCGCATCGCCGACATCCACCGGAAAGGCACAGCATGACCAGCCCGGAGATCCGCCCCTTCCGAATCGCAATCCCCCAGACCGCGCTCAACGATCTTACCGAGCGGCTGGCCCGTACCTGCTGGGTGAAACAACTGCCCCGCAGCGCTCCCGGTGACGCATGGGGCAGGGGTGTTCCCGCCGACTATCTGCGCGAGTGGGCCGAGCATTGGCGCACCGGTTACGACTGGCGTGCGCAGGAGGCCTGCCTCAACGAGTTCCCGCAGTACCTCACCGAGATCGACGGATACGACGTGCACTTCCTGCACGTGCGCTCGCCGGAGCCCGACGCACTGCCGCTGATCCTTACCCACGGCTGGCCCAACACATTTGTGGAGTTCACTCAGATCACCCCGTTGCTGACCGACCCCCGCGCGCACGGCGGCTACCCGGCGCAGGCTTTCCACGTGGTGGTCCCGTCCGTCCCAGGCTTCGCCTTCTCCGAAGCGCCCCGGGAGGCCGGATGGACCGTCGACCGCGTCGCCCGGATGTGGGCCGAGTTGATGAGCAGGCTCGGCTATCAGCGCTACGGCACACAGGGCGGCGACCTCGGCGCCTACGTGGCTCCGGCGATCGCCGAGGCTGACCCCAAGCGTGTGGTGGGCGTGCACATCGACGGCGGGATCGGCTTCCCTACCGAGGACGACGTGGCCGAGATGACCGACGACGAGCGTGCGGAGTACGAGCAGATGCTGGCCTGGTCCGGCGGAGGCGTCGACCACCACGTCCTCCTGCGCAAGGCGCCGCAGACCTTCGCACACGCCTGGCAGGACTCCCCCGTCGCCTTGCTCGCCTGGATGCTGCAGAAGTTCCAGGAGTTCACCCCGATGGCCAAGGCCCCCGACGACGTGATGGACCGTGATCACGTCCTGACCAACGTCAGCCTCTACTGGTTCACCGGGACCGTCGCGTCGTCGTCGTGGCCGATGTATGACGGGCTGGTCGACGGCGGCTTCGGCTGGCCCAAGGGGCAGGACAAAGTCCCCACCGGCGTCTATGCCGGCGGCTCGGAGCTGATCCGCCGACTGGCCGAGCGAAACAACCTCATCGCCCACTGGCCCAACGACAACCCTGGCAACCACTTCGTCGCCATGGAGGAGCCCGCCGCACACGCCGCGGACATCCGTGCCTTCTTCGGCACCCTCCCGCGCCACGGTGACACCTAGGATCGAGTCATGTCGCTCCACTCGGACCGCGCAGTGGCGTTCACCGACGCCACCGCGACAACGTGGTCGACGGGCCGAGGGCAAGTCGCTCGGGGTCGAGCCCACCGACAGGGTCCTGCTGGTGTCCCCGCAGATGTGCTCGCGAGTTTCCGGTGGCCGAGTGCAGGAGCAGTGTTCTCAGTCGACCTCATGGTGGGCCGAGCGACGATCATGGCTGCCGCCACTGCTGTCAGCCTCGGCCTGGGTGGGCGGTGGTCGTGAAGGGTGCTCAGCGAGCGCTCGGGCGGCCTCGGTGAGTCCCTCACCGTCCGGCGCCGCGTGCGGGTCAAGAAGCCACTGCAGTGCAACGCCGATGATGACGGCCAGTCCGAGCGAGCCGACGGCGTGCACGGTGTGTTCGTCGAGCCCGTCAGGGTCTTGGTCGAGGACGAGCGCAGCGAACCCGCGTCGAGCACGGCCGTAGGCCTCGACCAGGCGTCGACGATCATCGGCGTCACCCTCGCTGCGTGCGATGACGTGCAGACCGGCCGCGAAAAGCCGGGGTTGCGCGGCAACAGCGGCGCGCAGCCCGTCGAGCAACACGTGCAGCCTCTCACTCGGCGTACCGGGCGGCAGGGCGGTGACCGCTTCTGCGATCTCGTCCCACTCCTCGTAGGCCTCCAGGACCGCCGCCGTCAGCAGCGCGTCCTTGGACCCGAAGTGGTAACCGATCGAGGCCAGGTTCGTCCCGGAGGCGGCCACCAGGTCCCGGGCGGTGATCTGGGCATACCCCTGCTCGGTGATCAGCCGCTTAGCTGCCGCGAGCAGGTCCTGACGATGCCCCACACGCCACAGTCTACCTACACACCGTCTAAGACAGGATTCATACAACGTTTAATACTGTGTATGGTTCAGCCATGGTGGACGAGACGGTGCAGAACGAGGCGGACCGGCGGCGAGGTCGGCGGTGGTGGGGGGTGGCGGCGTTGACCCTGCCGGCGTTGCTGGCGTCGATGGACCTTTCGGTGCTGTTCATGGCCGCGCCGTGGCTATCGGCGGATCTTGCGCCGAGTGGCACCCAGCTGCTGTGGATCATGGACGTGTACGGGTTCGCGATGGCCGGCCTGCTGATCACCATGGGTGCGTGGGGAGACCGGATCGGGCGGCGACGACTGCTGCTGGCCGGCGCGGCGCTGTTCGGCGCAGCGTCGGTGCTGGCCGCGTTCGCCTCGACACCGGAGACGCTGGTCCTGGCCCGGGCGCTGCTCGGTGTCGGTGGGGCAACCCTGGCTCCGTCGACCCTGGCGTTGATCCGGACGATGTTCCCCGACGACGGGCCCCGCCGCGCCGCGATCGGGGTGTGGACCGCGGCGTTCACCGGGGGCGTCGTGATCGGGCCGATCGTCGGCGGGGTGCTGCTGGAGCACTTCTGGTGGGGCTCGGTGTTCCTGATCAACGTGCCGGTCATGGCGGCCCTGCTTCTAGTCGGACCGGTCTTGTTGCCCGAGTCCCGCGATCCCGGCCGGCCTCGCCCCGACGTGGCCTCGGCGGTGTTGTCGCTGCTGGCGGTGACCGCGACGATCTACGGGGTCAAGGAGTTCGCCGCTGGCACGGGTGGACCGATGCCGGTGACAGGTCTGATCATCGGAACGCTCGCGGGAGTGCTGTTCGTGCGGCGTCAGCAGCGGGCCCGGGCACCGCTGATCGAACTGGCGTTGTTCGGTCGTCGGGGGTTCGGTGCCGCACTGTCCTGCCAGGCGGTGGTGGTCGCGGCCAGTGCGGGCATGGGGTTCCTCGCGGTGCAGTTTGTGCAGCTCGTGCTCGGATTGCGCCCGTTCACTGCAGCGCTGTGGATGCTGCCCACCATCGCCGGAACCGTTGCCGGGATCGTGCTCGCCACCACCGCAGTCCGCTGGGTGCGCACCGCCGTACCGGTCGGCACCGGCCTGCTGCTCGCCGCGACCGGATTCCTGCTGCTCACCACGATCAGCGCCACCTCGACGGTACCGGCGGTCATGGCCGCCTACACCGTGCTGACCTTCGGCACCGGGCTGGTCGCCCCGCTGGCAGTCGATCTGATCGTGTCCACCGCACCGCCCGAGCGGGCCGGCGCAGCCTCCGCACTGGGCGAGACCTCCGCGGAGTTCGGTGGTGCCGTCGGAATCGCCATCCTCGGCACCGCCGCCGCGGCGATCTACCGCACCGGGTTGGCCGATACCGCCCCACCCGAACTGCTCGTCACCCGCGACGCCGCCGACACGCTCGGCGGCGCGCTGCAGATCGCGCCGTCACTCCCTGACCCGACTGCCGCGGTCACCGCCGCAACCGACGCGTTCGTATGCGGCTTCAGCACCGCCGCAGCCCTGGCCGCTGTCCTGCTCGTGGTCAGCGCCGCGGTCGTGACGGCACGACTCTGGAACACCGCTCCGACAGGAGAACCGCGATGATCTGTCCCGTCGTCCGTTTCGAGCTCTCCGCCGCCGAACCTGAGCGCGCCCGACACTTCTATCGAGCCGCGTTCGGCTGGCACACCGTGGCGGTCCCCGACACCGGGTACACCCAGCTGCTCACCGCCGGACCGGATGCACCGGGAGCGATCAACGGCGGTCTCGTCCACGACGCCGCTCCGAACGCCGCGCCCGTCATCGTCGTTCAGGTCACCGATGTGGCCGCGACCCTGTACGACGTCGAGCACGTCGGCGGGCGCCGCGTCACCGGCCCCGTTCCGATCGGCGACCACGGCCACAGCGCGGCTGTCACCGATACCGAAGGCAACACCATCGGCCTCTGGCAACCGACGCGATGAGCCGCACCCATCGGGCGGGCCAGCCGACCACCGCGGTCGAGGTCACGCCACGCCGCACACCTGCTGAACAGCCCGAACACCAGGTTGGCAAAGGCTCATCGAGTCATCTCAGGCGAACAAGCCGTGTTGCAGCAGTCGCTGGTTGGCGTTGCTTCGTTGGGCGAGGGTCTCGGGTGCGAAGGGGTCGCTGCCCAGGACGGCGTGCAGGGCTGGTTCGAGCAGGAGTGGCCCGAGGATCAGGAAGAGCGTCTGGTAGGCGGCCCATCGACGGTGCTCCGGCGGTAACGCGCTGGGCTGGGGCAGCAGACGTTCGACTTCCCGTTCGGCGCCTGAGACGAGGCGTGCCAGCAGTGCTGCGGCGCGGTCATCGCCGTCGATGAGTACTCGTCGTAGGTAGCGTCGCCGTTCCTGGTCCGCGCCGAACAGGAGCGCCGTGGCGCGGCCGACCTCGGCCAGGGCACCGTCCTCGATGCCTTCCTCGCGAGCTGATGCCACGGCGTTCGTGAACGAGCCGAGCACGTCGTCGTCGACCGCGTCGCGCAGGCCGGCCTTGGAGGAGAAGTGGTAGCGGAGCAGCGCATGCGAGACCGCCGCCTCGGCCGCGATCTGGCGGGTTGTGGTGGCGTCGTACCCCTGCTCGGCGAAGAGCTTGCGTCCTGCGGCGACGAGCGCGACGCGGGCATCGCCGCGGTTCGGCTTGGCGGGCGCTGGTGGCACGGTAGGAGCGTAATCGTCACAGGACCGCGCGGACGACCGGCGTGCGACGGAGGACCAGGGCGGCCGCAACGCTGAGCGCGAAACCGACCCCTGCGACGATCAGGAAGCGGCCGCTGGCGTCGAGGGGGACGTCGCGGGCCAGGTACTGCAGCCCGACCACGATCGGGAGATGGATCAGGTAGATCGCGAACGTGGCATTCGCGGCGCCGCGCTGCAGTCTGCTGGTGCCACGTACGTGGTCGCGGAAGAACACCACCAGGCCGAGCGCGAACCCGACGCACAGCACCGTCTCGTAGCCGGCCCACGCGAACTGCCCGGCGCTGGCGCCGCCCCAAGCGAAGAAGCTGGTCAACGGCTCACGGAAGCTGACGTAGCCGGCACTCAACACAGCAGCGGCGGCGAACCAGGCGTAGGCCACCCGAGGCCGGATCGTCTCCTGCCAGCCCCTGCGGTAGGCGAGGACGCCGGCGATCACGAACGGGAGGTGCTGGGCCAGATCGGCCGGCTCGGTCTGGATGATCTCCGCGACCGGTATCCACTCGTCGACCGGGTACCGAATCCGTAGGACAGCGGTGCCGACTGCCACAACCACGGCGAAGCTGAGCACTGCGAGCCCGCTGATGTTCTCCGGCGTGCGACGGACGCCTGGTGCAGCTGGTAGGCCGCGACGGGTGCGGATGCGGTCGACGACCGCGCGCCACACCAGATAGAGCAGCGAGTAGACCAGTAGGTGTTGGATGAACCAGAGATGCCCGAACTGACGATCCGGCCAGATCGGGCCGCTCCAGCCTTCCGGCTCCGGGCCCGCGCCGAGGTAGATGTTCCAGTAGTAGTCGCCGAACCCGATCGGCCCGTGGTGCCGGAAGTTCAGGTAGTAGGCGTACATCAGGACCGGGATCAGCAGGAAGAACCCGACGAGGATCGGTCCGCCCAGCTTCCGCAACCGTGGCCCGAGGTAGGGCCGCTCCCTGCGGCGGTCGACAGCGGCGGGCAGGAAGAACGCTGCGACCAGAAAGAACAGGCTCATTTTGAACGGGGCGTTGAGGACGGCGAAATCCTCGATCCACTGTGCCGTCGGCTGATCCTCGACGTACCACCAGTCCTGTGGTCCGTAGGCCTGCGCGGCGTGGTGAAAGATCACCAAGGCAGACAGGGCGATCCGGATCGAGTCCACGTAGTGCAGCCGCGCCGGTCGATCTGTCGCCTGACCCGTGGTCCCCGGCAGTGCGGCTCCAGCCGCAGGTCCTGTCCGCATGGACAGGACGCTAGCAAGTCCGCGACTCTCCTGTCCACTTGGACAGCATTCAGGGCTCGATGGCATCACAGTGCCCGGGCCCCGTCGTCTGGACGTCGCTCCCTGGCCGGGGCGGCACGATTCGCACTCGCCTTCCACTGGCTCGGTGTGGCTGCGCTGGTTCTCCTCGTGTTGCTTACCTAGCAGTAGCGACGGTTGCGTAGCCACGACGGCGTATCTATGCTGGCCGGTGTGAACACGAGGAAGGCTGGCGCGCCTCGGCGCTCACTGGCCGATGTGCGCGACGCCTGCCAGATGGCGGTCATTGCGGAGGTGACCGAGCGTGGGCTGGGCCGGCTCACGGTCGAGGGGGTTGCGCGTCGGGCAGGCGTGGCCAAGACCTCGATCTATCGGCACTGGTCGTCGGTCGAGGATCTGTTGCTCGACGCGCTTGGAGCGATGGTGCCGGTCGAGGAGGTCTCGCCGGGTGGCGATGCGCTGAGATCGGATCTCTTGCGCGCGCTGGAGCATCTGGTCGGCTGGCTCGAGGGGCCCGCCGCGCCGGTCGTGGCTGCGATCCTGGCGGAACGTCGACGACGTCCTGATCTCGTCGAGTCTCTCTACGAGCGGGTCTTCGACGCTCGTGGCAACAGGTTCACTCGTACTGTCATCGAGCACTATGCCGCGCGCGGCGTCGTCGATCCTCGATTGGTCACGCCGGTCGTCGTCGACATCGGTGAGGCGCTGGTACTCAAGCACCAGATCGACACCGGTGAGGTGCCCGATGCCCCAACCCTGGCCGCGATCGTCGATCAGGCGATCCTGCCTGCGCTCGGCCACGCACGCCCTCCCGAGGAAGGAACACTGACATGACCGAAGCTCCACCGCATTCTCCCGGGGGCGCAGATGCCACGCTTCGGGTCGACTGGTCCACGCCGACCGGTACATCCCGGACCACGCTGACGACCCATTTGTGGACCGCTCCTCAGCTCCGGCGGGGTTCTGCGATCCACGAGGCGGCGTTTGCTGCGCTGCGCGACCTGCGCGCCGATCTGACCCGGTTTCTGCCCTGGTTCACCCAGCCCCGGCTTGCGGTACCCGAGATCGCCCCGCCGAGCGCCGAGGCGACATCGTGGAACTTCGAACTGCTCGATCCCTTCGTCGAGGACTTCGTCTCGGCCGCCCAGGGCCGGCCGGTGGTCGCGAACTTCGCCACCATCCCCACCTGGATGTTCATCACCCCCGAGCCGGTGCCGGTCGCTGAGGACCCGGACGAGATCCATTGGGAGTACGAGCAGGGAACCGAACTGCGCGACCCGACCTGTGCGGAGGTCGCCGACTACTTCTATCGCCTGGCCAGTTGGTACATCGCCGGTGGCTTCACCGACGAGCTGGGGGTCTGGCATGAGTCGGGGCACCGGTACCGCTTCGCCTACTGGGAGGTGTTGTGCGAGCCGGACGTCGGCCATCAGCTCTCACCGGAAGTCTACACCCGGCTCTACGACGCGGTCGTCACCCGACTGCAGCCCCTCGACCCGGACATGAAGTTCATCGGCCTGTCCTTGAGCCACGTCCATCCAGATCCGGCGTACTACTGGCACTTCCTGGACCGGGACAACCACGCCGACGACGTCCCGATCGATGCGTTCTCCTACCACTTCTACGCCCAGCCAGAGATCGTCAATCCGTTCGGCCCGGAAGGCAACGCACCGTACGAACATTGGCGGGACATCTTCTTCGCCCAGGCGGACGCATTCATCGACCAGGCCCGCCATATCGACGCCGTACGGCGTCGGCTCGCGCCGCAGACGGCCACCCACATCAACGAACTCGGCACGTTCCCACCAGCGCCCATGGACCCCGCCCCGGATTTCCCCGCCGAGTACTGGGCGCTGAGCGGATCGGTCCAGTCCTACATCTGGGCCAAGCTGGTCGAACTGGGCATCGACCTGGTCGGAATCGCCGAGTTCATCGACTACCCCGGAATGAACCCGGGCATCAGCCTGCTGGACTGGCAGACGGGGAAACCCAACGCGCGATACGACGCCCTGGCCCTGCTCCTTCATCATTTCAGCCCCGGAGACACGCTGGTCAGCACCTCAGCGACCACCGAACACGGATACCCCGACACTCGCCTGCACACCCAGGCTTACCTCACCACCGACGGTCACCAGAAGATCCTCCTGGTCAACAAGACCGCCAAGCCGGTCGCCGTGGCCCTGGCCGGGGACCTGACCGGGGACCTGACGACGGCGGGGGCGCACCTCGAACAGGTCGGCAGTAGTGGTCCAGGCCGGGCCCGCTCGGTCATCGAGGACGGCAGGGCCGTGCTCGATGCCCACGCCACGGCGGTCATCGCGACACCGATGTAGAGACCAGTCGCCGAGCAGACACAGAGGTACCTGTGCAGGCCCGCGTCGATGGCATACATCCCGTCGAGTCCGCAGGAAGGAACCGTCCAATGGCCACCGCCACGTTGAGCGCCATCATCGAGGCTCCTGCCGAGCGCATTCGCGGGGTACTCCTGTCCGCTCCGCTACTGCCCGAATGGAACCCGGCTTTCGTGCGGGTCGAGGGCCCTGCGCGTGCCGCAGCCGGCACTGACTATCAACTCCAGGTCATCCGTGGCCTGCGAGGAACCCTCACCTACACCCACGTCGACAGTGAGGAGATCACGATGTCCTGGCGGGTGAGCGGGCTCTCCGAAACCGGTCAGTGGCAGCTGTCACCGCACCCGACGCGGCACCAGACGCGGGTGACGCACACGGTCGAGCGGCACGGGGCTCTCGCCGTGGTTCTCGGGCACGCGCTCGGCACGCTCCCGCGACTGCGGCTGGAACGCCTCGCCGAGCGGGCCGCCGCTCCTCAGCCGGCCGACAGTCCGTTCCCGCACAGGCGATCGACGGGAATCACCGGGCACCAGCGCAGTGGTTCCGCGGGCACGGAGACGACATCATGAGGACCTCCGTTCCGCGTCACGTCGTCGGGCACGGTCGCGCGGCGCTCGGCGAACGATGAGCACTCGGTCGATTTCGGTGAACTGGGTGGCGTGGTGCGCGTACGCCGGCATGACGGTCGCGTTGCCGACCGCTCTGTGGCGGCTCCCTCTCGCGATGGGGGCCACTCTCGGCACACCGGACGCTTGGCGCCAGGAGCAGGAGATTCCGGGTGCGGGAGCGTGGTATCTGCTCCTGTTGTCGGCCATGCAGCTCGCAGCCATCGGATGCATGTTCTTCCTCACGATCGAGCCGAGGAAGGTGACTCCACGTTGGCTGCCCCCTCGACCCGGCCGCTACGTACCGGCGGTCGTCAGCGGCGCGGGATCGGCGGGTGCGCTCGTGCTCGCTCTGCTCGTGGCGATGTCCATCATCGCTTGGGACAAGGTCGACCCGTTCGCGGGCACCGACTACAACGCCTGGGCATGGCTGTGCGCCGTCTGCTATCTGCTCGCCGCCCTCTGGCCACCGCTACTCGGCGCGGCCTCCGTGGGATACCTCCACCGCCACCGCCCATCGAGTGCACCCGAACAACCATGAGAGGGACACGACGACCAGCAGACCCTCAGACCACTCCGCACCGGTCACACGTGCGGTTCCCCCAAGATCGTGGAGGCAGCTGCCCGGTGGAGTCCAAGGACCGTCCACCCGTCATACCGGGTGGACGGTGCCCTGGGCCACCGCGCACAGTCGCACCTGGCCGGTCTCGTCGATCATCTCCAGGTCGCAAGCGCAGGTGGTTCTGCGCTTGCCGGCATGGCGGACCCGCGCGGTCGCCCGCAGTGTGATTCCGAGCGCGGGACGCAGATACTCGATGCTCATCCCACCGGTCAGAACCGCCGGCCCCAGCGCTGCACCGCCGGCGTAGGTCAGAGCGTTGTCAGCGGCGTAGGCAAGGACGCCTCCGTGCAGGAAACCATTCTGCTGAAGTAGGTCCTCGCGTGCATCTACCTCGAGGATCGTCCGGTCGGGGCTGAACGAGACCAGGCGCGTCCCCAACAACACACTGAAAGGTTGAGAGGCCAAGTGCGCTGTTGCTTCCTTCAACGTGAGGCGTCGTGAGCCCGGCAGCGTCATCTGGTTCTCCCTGTCGTAAGCATCGTCGGAGTACTAACGACTGACTGGCTTATTGCGCACGGGCCCTTCGCCAGTGGTCCGCACACTGTCGTCGACCGGTGCGCAGGCAGGGTGTCAGATACCTCGATTCCGCGTCGCTGTCACTTCTGCGGCGTCATCGGGGGGACCCCCGAAGTCGAGGCGAACGGCTCGATGGTGCCTCTGTCCTCGAGGCAGGCACCATCGCAGCATCTCTCAATACGAAGACGACACAATTTTTGAGCATGCGAACTCAGGGTCAGCCGGCGTCCTGGAAGTGTGGCGCCGACGGGGTCGACGCACGCGGATCCGGGGCGGGGCCCGATTCAACGGCCTTGGCGTATGCATCGGCGACTTCGGTCGGGATACGGCCACGGACCGCGATCGGGTACCCCTTCTCGCGGGCCCACGAACGGATCGCGCTGTTCCGCTGGCGTCGTTCACTGGTCATCGTCGTGACTGCAGTCGTGCGGTCTCGCCTCGGCTGTCGTGCCGTGCCGGGTGCCCGTCGCGCTGCGGCGACGTAGGGCGCGAGTGCCTCACGGAATGCGGCGGCATGGGCCCGGCTCAAGTCGATCTCATAGGCGACGTTGTCCGCGATGAACTCGACGGTCTCGTCCGCGCTGCTGCCGTCGAGGTCATCGACCAGCGTAATGTGCTCAATACGAGCCACGGTCCGTCTCCCAGGTTCTACGAGAATCTAGTGTGATTAGGGTGATCGTAACCGATAAGCCCGGGGAAAGGATGTATGAGATAGGAGACTCATCGGCGTTGCCTTAACAACTGGGTGGCAACGGGTTCACGGGGTCATTGGTTGTCCTTGAGCAGGGCGAGGATTCGGTCGTTGAGGGCGTCGGCGTCGTCGGCGATGTCCTCGAGGAGGGTAAGGGCCTCTTCCAGCCCGGGAGCTGACCGACCCGCGGTAACCGGCCCGCACTCGACCGTCCCCGGTGCCTGTGTACCGAGGGCCGGTGTGTCCTGTTCGTGGTGTTGTGCGGCGAGGGTGAGGCGGGTGCGGATGGTGCGTGTGGTGATGGGTTGGTAGTCGTCGTGCCAGCCGTGGCGGTCGATGGCCGGTAGCAGGGTGGCGGCGGCGCGCCACCGCTGCGGGCCTGGGATGTAGTGGCGGTGCGGATCGAGGGTGGTGGGGGTGTGCGCGGCGGTGAGGTGCATGCGGGCTGATCCGCGTCCGAGGCCGTCGAGGATGCCGAGGATGTCCAGCCAGCGTACGACCGCACATACCGGGCAGCGCCGCGGATCGGCGTCGGCGGGCACTGCGTGGGCACCGACCCGCACGCCATCGGCTCCGAGGGTGATCTGGGCGGGGACCAGCGCGCGGACGCGTCCCTGCGGCAGCCCCAGGATCAGGGTGGTGACGACCAGGAAGGCGTCGCGGCGTCCGTGCAGGCCGTGTGGCCAGCCGCGGGTCGCGCAGGCGGCGATCATCTCGAGCGGATCCACTCCGGCGGCGTGGGCGGTCCGGGGCCGTGGTGTCGGGTCCGGTAGCGCGGCTGGTCCGTTCTGTGGGCGGGCCAGGATGTGCCCGGCTCGCCGGTGTGCGGCGGCGATCGCGCGGATCCGCCGGGCCTGGGTGGCTGGGCGGGCCGGGAGCGCGGTGAAGAACCCGGCCAGCGCGGCGACCGTGGTCGGCAGCGCCGGCTGCCCGGTCGCGGCGGCGTAGTCGCAGAACAACGCCCACTCCCGGCGGTAACCGGCACCGGCGGCATCCCGCAGTGGCTCCGCGCAACCCACCGGGGCTGCTCGACCGGCGACCGGTCGAACAACGGCGGGCTCGGGGGTCATCGGGAGTTCACAGCCCGAGTCGGGTGACGGCGTTGCCGGCGAGCGGGGTGTGGTCGCGGTCGTAGGTTTCGATCATGGCGTCGCTGGAGTGGCGGGTCTGACGGCGCACCGAGCGGTGATCAGCACCCGCGCGGCGGGCGGTGGTGACGAACCCGGCGCGCAGCGAGTGGAACCCGACCGGCCCCGGTAGGCCTGCGGTGTGGGCGCGGCGGCGGACCATGGCGTGCAGGGCGTCCCCAGTCATCGCGGTATCGGTGAGGGTGCCGCCGCGGCGGACCCCGCGCAACAGCGGCGTGTCGCCGGCCAGTGCGGGCACCGGCGCACGCCCCGACCGGGGTGTCTGCCCCGCGGCTCCCGCAGTGCCGGTCTCGGCCGGCGCAGACGTGCCGGTGGTGGGGTCGGGGTGGTCGAACAGGTGGGTCAGGTCGGGCCAGGGCGGGGTTTCCAGGACGGCACGCATCAGCGCCGGACGCCCCTGCGGGGCGGCGGCGAGGAGCTGCAGCCAGCGCAGCACCGCACAGGGCGGGCAGGTCCCCGGCCAGGTGCCGTAGGGCAGCACCACGGTGGCGCCGCGGCCAGTCTGGTCGGTCTTGGACCTCGCGATCCGCACGTGCAGCCCGTCGACCGGATGGAAGACCACGTCGGCGACGGTGAGAGCGGCGAGCTCGCTGCGGCGCAGGGCCCCGGTGAACCCGATCAGCAACGCGGCCGCGTCCCGTGCGGCGATCAACCCGGCCGGCCAGGTCCCGAACCCCATCCCGCCCAGCACAGTGCGCAGGTCCTCGAGCAGCAGCGGGCGCATCTGGTGCCTGGAATGGGCGCGGGCGCGTTTGATGCCGGTCAGCACCGCCCCGACTGCCGGGTCGCGGGTCGGCGACGGGTGCCCGGCGTCGTGGTGGGCGGCAGCGATCGCAGCCAACCGCCGGCCCATCGTCGCCGGGGAGAACGCGATCTCGCCACACTCGGTGCGGGTGGCCTCCAGATCGGCCAGATACAACCGCACGGTGTCCACCGCCGCCGGCAACGCCGCCAACCCCGCCGCGGCACACCAGCGGGCGAAGTGGGCCCAGTCCCCGGCATACGCGGCACGGGTGCTCGCCGCCCGGGCCGCGACCGCATGCGCGTCGGCCCGCTCGGCCAACGCAGCCAGCGAAGCAGCGCGGGCCGCCGCGGACGCGACACCACCGGCCAGCACCCCCGTGTCGAGCTCAATGATGCCCGCACCAGCGCCCGGACCGGCCCCCGGACCGCCGTCTGGGGTGCTCTCGGCGCTCATCAGGGCCTTTCCGTCGGCATGGGCCTGCGCCCGCTTCCGCGGGATAGGTCAGATAACCAGAGATTATCGCGTGCCCCAGCCGCAGAGGCGGAAGCGACACGGAGATGTGTTCACGAGGGACCCGAAGGCCCTGCCGACACCTGGTGGCGAGCCCTCGACCTGCGGTTATGCGTGGCGGAGTGACATGCTTCCTTCCGGTGCCCGTGTCGTAGTTCTTTACAAGGAACTTGATCCGCCGGCGAAGCAGGTCAGGCGCAGGCGCAAGGTCTGGATCTTCTAGGGTTGCATCGTGAATACGATCATCTCCGAGACCTTCGATCCCGACGCCTGGAAGCAGGTGGAGGGTTTCGACTTCCGCGACATCACCTACCACCGCGCGGTGTCCACCGGCGCGGTGCGGATCGCGTTCGACCGTCCCGAGGTGCTCAACGCGTTCCGGCCCGGCAC